>JAKAVM010000083.1 GCA_021827485.1 Actinomycetes bacterium | reverse complement strand
GAATCAAGTACCGCACTAGATGACTCAATTGTATTTTCACAAACTGTTGAACTGGACTTGGGCTCGGTCGAACCTTCTATCGCTGGGCCATCGAGGCCACAGGATCGGATCCCACTCACCAAGTCCCAGCAAGCGTTTGTGGAGTCCCTTTCAAAGGTTTCCAACAGAAAAAGCACTTTGCAAACTAATGTTAAACTTGCAAGTGGCGACGAGATTTCGCTGGAAGATGGAAGCGTTGTTATCGCAGCGATTACCTCGTGTACTAATACGTCGAATCCTTCAGTTATGCTTGCGGCGGGTTTACTTGCCAAGCACGCGGTTGAGGCAGGCATAACTACAAAGCCGTGGGTCAAGACATCACTTGCTCCTGGTTCTAAGGCCGTCTCAGAGTATTTCGAGCGGACGGGACTTAGTGCTTATTTGGACAAACTTGGGTTCAATTTAGTTGGGTATGGTTGCACTACTTGCATCGGCAACTCCGGGCCTCTCGAACCAAGTATTTCGCAGGCGATAAATGACAATGACCTATCTGTGGCCGCCGTACTTTCAGGCAATCGAAATTTTGAAGGTCGAATCAATCCAGATGTAAGGATGAACTATTTGGCCTCACCGCCCTTGGTTGTGGCGTATGCGCTTTGCGGCACGATGAATATTGATCTTTACAGTGAGCCATTGGGGACGAACTCTCAAGGGGGCAAGGTGTTCCTGAAAGATATTTGGCCAACCCAGAACGATATTTCAAAGCTAATTGAGAGTTCAATAGATCCGGAGATGTTCTCTAACAGCTATACGCAAGTTTTCAGCGGCGATGAGAAATGGCAGAACATTCCGATGCCTTCGGGCGAGCTATATAGTTGGGAGGAGAGTTCAACTTACGTAAGACGACCTCCTTTTTTTGAGGGACTTTCTCCCAGCCCGAAAGAACTTGTAGATCTGGTTGGTTGCCGCATTCTTGCAATTCTTGGAGACTCAGTTACCACTGATCATATATCTCCTGCAGGATCGATCAAACCGGGAGGACCTGCAGGTAACTGGCTTGAAGCAAATCAAGTGGCACGGAGCGACTTTAATTCCTACGGTTCTCGACGGGGAAATCACGAAGTTATGATGAGGGGTACTCTCGCCAATATCCGAATTAGAAATCAGATGGTTTCCGGAGTTGAAGGAGGCTACAGCCGCTATGTCGATCCTAGCATTGGCTATACGCGAGAGAGTTTCAACACTTTAGATGTCGAGCCAATTTATGACTGTGCCGAGAAGTACTCAAAGTCTTCGACTCCTTTAGTCATCGTTGCGGGTAAAGAGTACGGTTCAGGTTCATCACGCGACTGGGCAGCCAAGGGGGTAATGCTTCTAGGAGTCAAGGCAGTTATTGCTGAGAGCTTTGAGCGGATCCATCGCTCCAACTTGGTTGGCATGGGTATAGTTCCTTTGCAGCTTGGCAAGGGAGTCACGGTTTCTTCTCTTGGGCTTGAGGGGTTTGAATCAATAGACATAAGAGGCCTTGAAGGATGGATGCCAGGAACGTCACTCCAAGATCGAATCAAAGTTATCGCAAATGGGCAGGAGATACCGGTAATAGTGAGAGTTGATACGCCCAAGGAGCAGGAGTACCTATATCATGGTGGGATACTTCAATATGTTCTTAGGTCTCTCAAGTAGTTGATTGTTGGCCTTCAGGGCTCGCCATACCGGGAGTTCACGGTCGATTCCTGCAGGAACTTATCGCCTAGGCTCATCAAATAATCTTTGAGGTTCTGCCTTTCCAATATGGATCGCGCAGAAGTCGCTTATAGAGCTTTCCATTAGGATAGCGCGGTAACTGGTCGGTAAAATCGATGGTTTTGGGGCATTTATAGTGCGCCAACTTTGAGCGACAGTATTGGAGCAACTCTGTTTTGAGTTCCTCACTAGCATCAGTCGGGTCAAGTAATTCTACAACTGCCTTGACTTGCTCACCCATTTCGCTGTCTGGAATACCAAATACTGCGCAGTCTAAGACTTTAGGATGATTGATTAGCTCGTTTTCACACTCTTGAGGGTAAATATTGACCCCTCCCGAGATGATCATATAAGCCTTGCGGTCGGTGAGGTACAAAAATCCATCCGAATCAAGATGGCCAACATCACCCAGAGTCGTCCACCCCTGTTTTGAGCGCGATCCACTTGTCTTTTCAGCATCGTTTAGGTACTCAAATCCCTGCCCGTCCATCTCGAACCAGATGGTTCCATCCTCTCCTATGGCAAGTTCATTTTCTTCTTCATCAGTAATATGGATGGTTCCAAGCAAGGATTTTCCTACTGTGCCAGGATGTGCAAGCCACTCTTGGGAGTTGCAAGCCACAAAACCGTTCGATTCAGTACCTGCGTAGTACTCATAAAGGACGGGTCCCCACCAATTGATCATTTCACGCTTTATTTCGGTAGGGCAAGGCGCGGAAGCATGTATTGCACACTTGAGGCAAGAGACATCAAATGACTTGCGAACTTGCTCGTCGAGTTTGAGCATCCTAACGAACATTGTAGGGACAAGTTGCGTATGGGTAACTTGATATCTCCCTACAAGAGATAGATACTCAGTCGGTTCGAAGTGATCCATTATGATCACTGTCCCGCCAATTCTGGTAAATGCCATAGTAAATCGGAGTGGTGCCGCATGATATAGCGGTGCTGGCGTTAGGTACGTGCTCTTGTCCGTGGCTTGGTAAAGGAATTTAAGTAACATCACAACTGCATCCGGAGTTCCAATCGGCTGGTTCTCTTTTACCAGTCTGACACCCTTGGGCTTTCCAGTTGTTCCGGAAGAATAAAGTAGATCAGAGCCTTCAATCTCATTGTCAATAGGGCGATTAGGATATTTAGCTATCGTGTCTTCATAGTTGACCATTGGGGATTGAAGGACATTTTTATTCGCAGGGTTCCCGGCACTATCACAAACTAAGAATGAGTCAACCTTGGGACAAAGTTCTGGGAGACCTGATAACTTCTCAATTACATCTTGACTTACAATAAACACCTTGGCGTTACAGTCGTTGACTATGTAAGCAACTTCATCTAAGCCCATTCTTGAACTAATCGGGGTGTAATACAAGCCACTACGCTGGGCAGCCCATGTGATTTCCAGAAAATGAACGTTATTTTCCATACATAGGGCTATGGAATCACCCGGGCCAAGCCCCTTCTCACGGAGAAACTGTGCAAGTTTATTTGAACGATCATTTAGCTCACTATGAGATACGCTCTCTCCAGTGCTAGCCATAATATATGCAGGTTTTTCGCCTAACAGCGACCCATTGATTCCAGGATACATTAATAGATTATCGTAGCTCGACGGGGGAAATATGGATAAATTGCTCTAAGTCTTTTCCGGAAATAGGGGTTTTATCTTATATAACTGTTATCTCTGCTGGCGATTAGTCTAGAATTGGAAAATTCCAGGGGTTGGTGGAGGTGCTTTTATGACCCCACTTGTTCATAAATTTGATTTGAGGTGATAGATAGATGAGTGCTGACAGTTTTAGTCATCCTCGAAGTTTTCCAAAGAAGCTACCTTCTCCGACTCGTTCTCAGTTGCTTGGAAGAACCGCCAAGATTGGGCGAGTTCTGGTTAGAAATTTTGGGGTTGCTGCCTTGAAAGGTGCTAATCAAGCTCGCCAGGGTGACTCGTTTGATTCAGTGAAAACACTTGCCAGACCTCTAAGGCTTACCTTCGAAGAACTAGGAGCAACTTTTATGAAGTTTGGCCAGCTTCTAGCTTCCTCACCAGGTGTATTTGGCGAGGCGATTTCGAACGAGTTTCGAAGCTGTCTTGATACCGGGCCCATAGTTTCCCCCGAGGAAGTGCGTGACATAGTGGAGGCTGATCTTGGAATGGCGTTAGAAGATGCCTTTTCAAGTTTTGATATGTATCCAATAGGAAGGGCTTCGATCGCTGTAGTGCATCGCGCCGTTACTTCGTCCGGACGTGAAGTTGCAGTAAAAATTCTGCGCCCTGGCATAGAATCCAGAGTCGCTACAGATCTGGACCTGATGCAACCTCTTATGGAAGTTGTCTCGAAGTATACGGGAGAAGAGATCGCCGGCGCGATGCTTCAGTTGCTCGAAGGTTTTCGCGAGCAGATGGCCGAGGAGCTTGACTTGCGTAATGAGTCGAGGGCCATGATGAACTATCGTAGTCTCCTTACCAAGGTTGACCTCCCGCTAATTGTTGTTCCTGAGCCCATTCCTGAGTTGTCGGGGCCAAGAGTTTTGACGATGGAGTTTTTGAAGGGGGTTGCCATTGATGATCTGAGTGCAATCGAGGAACTAGGTCACGATCCCTCCGCAATCATTGATCAGATGGTTAAGGCCTTTTTCCTTACTGCTCTTCGATGGGGATTTTTCCACGGCGATGTACATGCCGGTAATTTACTGATGTTAGAAGATGGTCGCATTGGGATTATCGACTGGGGGATAGTAGGTAGACTTGACCCCGATACTCATCGATTCTTTCGTAAGATCATTGAAGCATCGTTAGGGGATGAGTCGGCCTGGACTGATGTTACGGAATACTTTTTGAAGGTGTATGGACAGGCAGTTAGTGAAGTACTAGGACTCGAAGGGGAAGAACTAGTATTGATGATCAAGACACTCATGGAGCCAATTCTTACAAAGCCTTTTGGAGAGATAAGTCTTTCAGAGCTAATCCAGGGTCCGCGCAAGCAAGCCGAGAAAGCGCGGGGAGTTGAAGCTCAGAAAATGACCCTGAGGAGAGTATTCCAGCGCTTTGCCGAGCAACGAAGAATACGCAAAATGGCCATGGAGCACGGCGGTCTGAGTTCAGACTTTGATCGTCAGGCT
>JAKAVM010000065.1 GCA_021827485.1 Actinomycetes bacterium | reverse complement strand
GGTAACTGTGTTGAGTTACGTTGATGGTACGGTTGTCAACCAGTTCATCCACTTAGGTGAATTTATCAGTGTTGGCGAGCCTATCTTTGAGTTGTTTCCCTCTGGCTCTCCTATTTCAGGAATTTTGTTTGTTCCTGCCTCAACTGGGAAATCAATCGCAGCAGGCATGACCAGCTACATATCTCCTTTTGCATTAGCTACTGGAAAGTATGGGTCGATCAAAGGGTATGTCGCCAATGTTTCGCCGCTTCCAGTAGCTTATCAGCAGTTCAATCAAATACTAGGTATTCGGCCGAATCTGATTAAGCAGCTATCGCGCTATGGACCTCTGTTGGAAATCGTCGTATCACTTAGCCAAAATAAGAGAAACTTAAGTGGGTATAACTGGACTTCCGGAAGTGGGCCATCATTTCCGGTGAAACCCGGAACTCTTATAAGAGGAACTATTGAATTGGGGAGATACCATCCTTAGCGCAAGAATCAGCCCAGTGATCTACAAATGCTTAGAAATTCCATCACCTCCGAGAAGTTACAAGTTCAACTTCGATTTTGTTTCACCAGGTTGAGCAACTTGCAAAGCCAAATGATTGGTTTACTTTAGGGTCGATGAAACACGTACGAAAGTGCAATTGATCGAGGAGCGATACAATCGCAATAAAACTACGACTTCTGAGTGGAACCACTTTATGAGGACCGAAGTATCAATTAGAAACCGCGTCAACTGCGGCTATCGCGATCTCGGCGAACAAGATGGGATGCTTCGAAAGATGCTGAAGTCGAAAATCTCATCTCCGATCTGGCTATCGCTTCGGCAACAACCTGGGGGTCGGGGTGGTCAAGTTCTCTTCTAGCAGCTAGTGCAAGCAAAGCGCTTCGAGTCAATGCCCGCTGGCGTGCCTTATTGTCGATTTCACTAAGAAGTTCAGCAGGGATCGCAACAATCACCTTAGACATTCTTGAATTTTAGTTAAAGTTATTGCCAATTTGAAATACTTATATTTGCCTCCTTGTCTGGCGTTTGTGGCATGCTGGCATACTATGAAGCGTACGACGGTGAAGCTGCCTGACGAGCTTGACGCGCGGCTTCGCCATGAAGCAGAACGGCGTGAGACGACCGTGTCAGAGCTCACCCGGGAAGCCATTGAGACACTCTTTGGCAGACACAATGGCAAACGGCGGCTCATAGCCCGAGGGGCTGGACACAGCGGTCAATCTGACGTCTCCGAACGGATTGAGGAAATCTTCCAGGCCAAGGTGAAGCGATAGCGCTGCTTGTAGGCGCTTCAGTGGTTGCAGCCAGTGAACGCCGTGGAATTTCGCAGATAGCGACACTCGACCGTCGCCATTTCACGGTCGTGAGACCGAGGCATGTCAAGGCTTTCGAATTACTCCCCTGACCGTTACCCAGGATCTCGGAAACTCGACAAAGCGTATTGATTTCATCTGGTCCTATCGGGCCGAAATGGCATCTTTATCAAGAAACTTCCCAACTGTGGCACGTTTGTGGCACGAACCCCGAGTTTGAAGACATTGACGAAGGGACAAAAGTACCAATCTACCAGCGCTTATACCAAGAGCGGGCGACGGGAATCGAACCCGCGCTACCAGCTTGGGAAGCTGGTGTTCTGCCTCTGAACTACGCCCGCGCGCTTTCCACTATATCAAAAAATTCCTACAAACCTCTTGCCAGATCTTCGCAAAGGGGTACATACTTTTATAGTCATGTCTACTCACTTGCCAATCTCAGGAAAACTCCACAAACGGTCAGCACAAGAGGAAAAGGAAGCTGCTGAACAGGCGGCGAGAGCAGAATTAGCCGCCGAAGAGCAAAGCATTGTCCAGGAAATTCTTAGTGACGAGGCTAAGATTGCACAAGACATGCGGGCAGCCGAACAGGCGGCCGAGTATGCACTATCAGTGGCCCCAGATAGTGATGCAGCAATGAAGGCAAAGATAGCTATGACCAAGGCAGAAGCTGACGAGCAACGGGTCATCGAGGATTACAACAGTGCAATTAGGGCAGCTGAGGATGCAGCTTCATCTCGGCGACTTGGGGACGTGGTGGAGGCGGAGAGAGAGATGAAGCTGGCCGAACAGTTTAAAGCTGACGCGATAAAGGCTCTTGAAGACGCCGAAAAAGCCAAGGAAGTGGCTATTCAAGCAGCTCAAGAGGCTTATGCGGAGGCCCAGCAGATATATGAGGGGTCGTCAGGAACAGGTGGAACCGCCGAAATGGGTGGTGTACCTGAGGAGTAACTCGTAAATATCGACTTTGGCGGGAAATCATGAGCCCACAGAGAACAATATTTCGGTTCAAAAGCTGGTCAATCCTGGTTAATTTCAGCTAGTCTCTGCCAAGTTGCGAGGTTCGCTTCAACGTGGCTAAGCGTTGTCTTTATGGCTAAGAATTCTCGTATACACACAGTCAAACAGGAGGAACCTTGAGATATCCAATAGGTATCGCGGTCATTGTGATCGCGCTTGCTATCTTCGCTAACCGAGGAATCTGGCTTTTGCGCCTAGTTCGCAGCGGCAAGCCAGCTCCGGGACGAGCGACAAATATCCCGGCACGAATAAAAGCGGAACTGACCGAAGTGATTGGTCAGAGAAAGCTTCTCAAGAAGACGGTACCAGGAATTGCCCACGCCTTTACTTTTTGGGGATTTACCTTCTTATTGTTGACGGTTATCGAAGCGATTGGGGATCTTTTTGATAGCAAGTTTGCTATTCCAATAATAGGACATAGTTTCATAATTGGATTTTTAGAGGATTTTTTTGCTGTTGCAGTGCTGCTTGCTTTATGTGTGTTTACGATAATTCGTATCAAAAATGCCCCTTCTCGTAAAGAGAGGAATTCGCGCTTCTATGGGTCTCACACCGGGGCAGCTTGGTTAGTGCTTGTAGGAATCGGATTGATCATGATCACCTTATTGGTCTATCGAGCCGCACAAGTGAATACTGGTGATTTTCCGTACAACGGAAATCGTTGGGCCTTTGCCTCACACATTTTGAGTCACGCTTTTCGTTCACTATCGTATCAAACTAATTACGATATTGAGTCGGTTTTTGTGGTGCTCAATGTCGCTCTAATCATGATATTTGGTATGGTGTATGTGCCTTACACTAAGCATCTGCACATTTTTGTTGCACCTCTCAACGTTCTTTTTTCTCGTAGACCCAAGGCACTTGGCCCGCTAGGTTCAACTCCTAAGATGGATGTTGAGGAGATGGGAGAGGACGATGTCTTTGGTGCTGGTCTCATCGAACATTTTTCTTGGAAGCAAATGCTCGACATGATCACTTGCACTGAGTGCGGCCGTTGTCAAGAGCAGTGTCCCGCATGGAATACCGGTAAACCTCTCTCTCCGAAACTCTTAATAATGAACTTACGGGATCAACTATTTAAGGCAGGCCCGGAACTCATTGGAGCCAAGGCCTCAAACGGGGGTGGTGCTAATGGCAGTGGCCAGGCAGATGCTGATGTATCGACTAATGATGCAAGTGGCGCTAACGGGGCAAATAACGGTGCTGACAAGAAAGAACTAGCTCGCAGTTTGGCCCTAGTTCCCAATGTAATTGATCCCGATGTTTTATGGTCTTGCACAACGTGTGGAGCCTGTGTTGAGCAATGTCCTGTAGACATTGAGCACATAGATGCGATTATAGATATGCGACGCTATCAAGTTTTGATGGAATCTGAGTTCCCTGTGGAAGCCGGTACTATGCTTCGCAATATTGAGAACCAAGGGGACCCGTGGGGCCTTGGATCCTCGCAAAGACTTGAATGGACAAAAAGCCTCGATTTCGAGATTCCAGTTATCGACGGCGAGATTCCGGTTGATATTGAGTATATTTTCTGGGTTGGATGTGCAGGGGCGCTAGATGAGCGTGCTCGGAAAGTTACTCAATCAATTGCTCGGTTACTCAAACGTTCTGGCGTAAGTTTCGGTATTCTCGGACCACGAGAGTCTTGTACTGGAGATCCGGCTCGTCGAATCGGTAATGAATATCTCTTTCAGATGCAAGCACAGGCCAATATTGAGACCTTTACAACTGCGAAGGTAAAGAAGATTATTGCTTCATGTCCACACTGTTTTAATTCGATTGCTCGTGAATATCCATCTCTTGGTGGGAATTTTGAAGTTGTACATCACTCCCAGCTACTTGAGCAGCTTCTAAAGGATGGGAAATTACGACCTAGTGTCAAAGTTGAAGAGACTGTAACTTATCATGACCCATGTTATCTAGGGAGACATAACGAAGTTTACGATGAGCCTAGGGGAGTTTTGTCGGCAATTGATGGGGTTACTTCTATTGAGATGTCTAAGTGTAGAAATAAAGCTTTCTGTTGCGGGGCTGGGGGCGCTCGGATGTGGCTTGAAGAATCTATCGGTAAACGAGTCAATATTGAACGCACTGAACATGCCCTTGAAACTGGAGCCAGTGTGGTTGGAACTGCCTGCCCTTATTGCATGATAATGATTGATGATGCGATGAAAGCCAAAGTCGCAGAAGAAGATCCTAAAGCTGAGGGTGTGAGAGTCATGGATGTGGCGCAAATCCTCGAATCTTCTCTCTAAAGGGGCCGAGGGGCCGAGGCAGTTTTTGTGGCAGCCTTGACCGATTGGCGGCGCAATATATATAGCTGGCTGTGTAGTTAGTTATAGAGTTTTGCGTCAGAGGCTCGGAGTCTGCCTGCCATTGCAATCAGCAGCTTATGAGCAAGTCTTGGCATATCAGCCATAACTGAATTGAACTCTTTTTGTCCTAGCACGAGCAAAGAACAAGTAGTTTCAGCAATAACTGTTGCCGATCTGGGTCGCTTATCCAACAATGAAAGTTCTCCGAAATACTGACCTGGGCCTAATATAGCCACCTTCTTGCCCCGGCGGCGTACAGCACATCGCCCATCAAGGATGAAGAAGAACTCAAATCCCGGACGGCCTTCTTCACATAAAATTGTAGATGGGGTAACTGATATTTCATCTGCAACCCTACCTATTTTTGCAAGTTCCGATTTTGAACATTCCGAAAACATCCACATATTTGATAGTTGCACCAACTTGGAGTCTTGAGTCATAGCTTGATAATAACATTCACGACGGCGAGTCGCGTAAGTAATACCCGAAAACGAAGCTTTTGCTAGTTAATATACCCGTAACACAACGGAATCAGTTTTGAAATAACTCTCCATAATACTGGTTTGCGGAAAGTGGAAGTACTCCACCTCCAGGCGCGCACTCGGCTGGCGTTCAGTGTCGATCACAAGATGAGGCGCAATCTAAAGGCAGCTACGGGAAACCGTATTGAAAAATAGGAGGAAAACTAGTGAAGGCAGATCAGAGAATATGTTAGGTGCCCTGATCCCATACGCACATTGGTTAAGTTCCGGAGATAACACGTGGCAGATGACTGCAGGCGTTCTAGTCGGACTTATGAGCATCCCTGGCATAGCAGTCCTGTATGGAGGACTGGTCCAGAAAAAGTGGGCTGTAAATACTATGTTTATGGCTTTCACTGGATTTGCATTGGTCTTAGTTTGCTGGGTGCTTTTTTCATACAAGATGGGTTTCGGGACTTCCTGGACAGGGGCGGGACACGGGATACTGCATAATTTCATTGGTAAACCCGGTACGGTGCTAAGCCATGAAGGTCTCCAGTCTCAAGCGAACATTCCGCTAGTTTCAGGAACTGGTTTAATGCCTCCATTTCGCTTTCCTATGTCTAGTCTGGTGTGGTTCCAGTTCGTGTTCGCTGGTATAACTCCACTTCTGTTCCTGGGAAGCGTGTTGGGCAGAATGAGTCCTAAAGCCTGGTTGCTTTTTGTGCCTTTGTGGTCAACCTTTGTCTACACGGTAAACGCCTTTCTGCTCTGGGGTGGTGGATACTGGGCCCAAAAAGGAGCTCTAGACTATTCAGGAGGTTACGTCATCCACCTAGCAGCAGGAACCTCAGGGTTTGTTGCTGCGGCGGTAATCGGACCGCGCCTCAAGAGAGATCGAACTCATGCCATACCTAACAACTTATTACTTGTTGCAGTGGGTGCCGGTATCATTTGGCTCGGCTGGAGTGGATTCAACGGTGGTGACCCGTATTTTGCGGGCGCTGATGCTGCGGCCGCTGTGCTCAATACTAATCTGTGCACCGCTACTGCGCTATTGACCTGGGTCATTCTTGATATGGTTGCTTCTCCAATGAAGAAGCCAACTTTCCTGGGAGCGATTAACGGTATGATAGTTGGATTAGTTGGCATTACCCCTGCTGCAGGATTTGTCAATGGTCTTGGTGCGATATGTATAGGAGTAATAGACTGTACGATTGTATTCTTTGCGTGGTACTATCTGTCAAAAATTCGACCGTTCAACAAGGTGGACGATGCATTGGGGGTGGTCTATACGCACGGCATTGCCGGGTTTTTTGGAGGCATACTAACTGGTGTTTTCGCTGACCCGTCGATGATTGAATATTTGGGTACTGGGAAAACCCCAGCTGTCAGTGCTTCCGGGCTGCTTTTCGGGCATCCCTGGCAGGTGATGATCCAGTTGTTTGCTGCATTGACGATAATTGCCTACGACGGAATTATGACGTTCATCTTGATAAAGATAGTTGGACTTATAACACCATTGCGCTTACCCGATGAGGTGCTTGAAGTTGGAGATACGGCTATTCACGATGAAGAGGTAATGCCTTCTGAAATGCTTGGTAGAATGTCCAATGCTTCAAGTGCATATGATGAGCCTGGAATGGAGGTTGCGAGATGAAATTGGTGACAGCAGTGATAAAGCCTTTCAAATTAGATGAGGTAAAAGACTCAATACGAGAGGTTGGTATTGAAGGAATGACCGTTTCAGAAGTACAAGGGGCAGGTCGCCAACGTGGTCACACCGAAGTCTACAGAGGCGCTGAATATGAAGTTGACCTGGTCCCGAAGGTCAAAATTGAGGTACTGGCCGATGATTCTCAGGCCCAAGCCGTTGTCGATGCAATTGTCAATTCTGCCAAGACTGGAAAGATTGGCGATGGTAAAGTGTGGGTCACCGATGCAACTGATGTGGTGAGGGTGCGTACTGGTGAGAGAGGATCAGACGCTCTCTAGTCCACGCATAACCCACTTACAAGTGCACTGCCCCTTGGAGCTTCCACCGGCTCGTCCACCCCTCCAGGGGGCAGGCATATTTATATCGGGGGTCGAGCGGTTCGGGACGGGCAGGCTGCGGTCTGCTGGCATCGGTTCCTCCTCCAGGGTATGCGCGGGCCAGCATCCGGGCCGTCGCCACATGATAAACAGACCGGTCTTTATCGCTATTGCCTGAGTGTGCGGTGCTTTATTTTCCGTCTTCTTGGTCGGCAGAGCCGAGATCAGAAATTGGGTGTCGTTCCAGGCGTTCTGGATGAGCAACTGAATCGACAAGTTTCTTGGCCAACTCGGGGTTGTTCTGCCAAAGCTGGGCTTCGGCATATGGGATACTGACAACCGGGGTTAGGACGATCACGCCACCCGGCTCAAACACCACACGGTAGCGGTTGGAGACAGCGCGGTCGCCCAACAGCACTCGGCGCCGGCTGTCTAGTTCGACTTCGTCGAGATCAAATGCCATATAGCTACCGTTCTATCATAATATATGGTACCTTGTCAAGTAGTTACTACGTTGCTTTGGCACGTCGTAACTACTTGATGATAAAGTTTTGAGGTGCTACCAAATGGCGATCCTGAGACAAATGATCCAGCCTTGGAACTGGCATGGGCCATCGAAGCTTGGGATTCATACAAGAGCTGTGAGACAGCCGATCCAGTGCTTTACAAGCGTCTGTCGGGGCGTCTTCGAGAGCTGGCATCCAATAGTCAAAGGCTGAACCTTCGTCGAATCCGTATGCAGCATCCGCCTTTGTTCGGCATCGCGGTCGAGGGTCCGAACGACGGGGAATGGCTGATTCTTTGGAAGCCAGGCGAAGAGGTGTCGGAAATCCACTACGTGGGTCCATCGTTCCTTTGATGGGGGACGTTATATTTATATATCAGCCTGGCTAGCTACTTCTTGCTGTGCTCGTCGTACTTCTTCAATTCCTACTAAATAACGTTCCTCTAGGGCCATGGCCTTTAGCGGGTGTAAGTCACTACCAAGCTCATATACAAGGGGCATTCCAGTTGGGATTTCAACTTCAAGTATATCTGAATCAGATATATGATCCAAGTGCTTCACCAATGCCCTAAGTGAGTTGCCATGCGCTACTACTAGTACTGATTCCCCACACAGTAAATCAGGAACAATAGAATCAGACCAATAGGGTAGTAACCTGTCGAGAACGCTAACAAGACACTCGGTAGACGGTAACAAGTCGGAAGGAACTTTTGAGTATCTAGAGTCACGGCAAGGATGCCTTTCATCGTCCAAAGATAGTGGCGGAGGAGGCACGTCATAGCTTCTTCGCCAAATCTTGACTTGTTCGGCGCCAAAACGCTCTGAAGCCTCTTTCTTGTCCATGCCTTGCAAGTCGCCATAGTGTCGCTCGTTGAGTCGCCAGTGCCTTGCAACGGGCAACCAGCTGCAACCAAGAGATTCACAGCATATTGAAGCAGTCCGAGCTGCTCGCGTAAGTAACGAGGTGTGAACCTTGGTAATCGGTGGGTTTCGATCCGATTCACGCAGGAGCTCCCCAGCCGACATTGCTTGCGCGACTCCGTGATTGGTTAGGTCAACATCAGTCCATCCTGTAAATCGATTTTCGGCGTTCCAAGTAGACTGCCCGTGGCGTAGGAGAACGAGAAATGGCATAGCATCAATCTAGTACGTTCCAACTCTTTGAGACTCATTAGCAAAAAGCCCTGCTCTGTACGCCAGAGTTCTTGCAAGGGGCCCAGGTAACCAAGAGGATAATATAATTTCCAAAAAACTTGATATAATTGGACTCAACTTTGCTATACTATCAATATAAATAATTATTGAATATAAAAGTTAAACTCGCTAGGTAGCGTTACATGGGCTTAGCATATTGGATACGGTACCGATCGGGCCTCGCTTTTGGCTGGCTCGATCCGGGTTGACGCTTTAGAGAAATTAAATGGAGGCTTTTTGAAATGCCAAAAGCAGTAGGAATTGATCTGGGAACTACCAACTCGGTTGTCAGTATTTTAGAAGCAGGCGAGCCGACGGTTGTACCCAATGCGGAAGGTGGGAGAACTACCCCGTCGGTGGTTGGTTTTTCGAAGACTGGTGAGGTCTTAGTTGGAGAAGTTGCCAAGCGCCAAGCAATTACAAACCCCGATCGAACTATTCGATCCGTGAAGCGCCAGATGGGTACGTCTTGGAAAATTGATATTGATGGCAAGGCCTATAACTCGCAAGAAATCTCCGCTCGCATCTTACAGAAGCTAAAGAGAGATGCCGAAAGCTATATAGGTGACACCGTGACGCAAGCGGTTATTACAGTTCCGGCCTATTTTGATGATGCTCAGCGTACTGCAACTAAAGAGGCAGGTCAGATAGCTGGGCTTGAGGTTTTGCGTATTATCAATGAGCCGACTGCCGCTGCGCTGGCATATGGTTTGGACAAGGAAGGGGCCGACCAGACCGTTCTTGTGTTTGACCTAGGCGGTGGTACTTTTGATGTATCGGTTCTCGATATAGGTGACGGTGTTTTTGAGGTGAAATCGACTTCGGGAAATACCAGTTTGGGAGGCGATGACTGGGACCAGAGAGTTATCGACTGGCTCGTAAAATCGTTTAAAGATAAAGAAGGCGTAGACCTAGCAAGCGATAAGATGGCTTTGCAACGGCTCAAAGAAGCGGCCGAGAAAGCCAAGGTAGAACTATCATCGGTCCAAGAGACAACTATAAATCTACCTTTTATTACAGCTACTTCAGATGGTCCAAAGCATTTGGAGGAAAAGTTAACCAGGTCTAAATTTGATGAGCTAACTGCTGACTTAGTTGAGGCATGTAAGGGACCTTTTGAGCAGGCAATTAAAGACGCTAAATTGACCAAGGACAAATTGGACCATGTCGTCTTGGTCGGTGGTTCTACTCGCATGCCAGCTATCCAGGACTTGGTCAAGAATCTAACCGGGAAAGAGGCTCACAAAGGCGTAAATCCCGATGAAGTAGTGGCAGTGGGCGCGGCCATTCAAGCTGGTGTGCTAAAGGGTGAGGTCAAAGACGTACTCTTACTCGACGTTACCCCGCTGTCATTAGGGATTGAGACTAAGGGCGGAATTATGACAAAGCTCATTGAACGCAACACAACAATTCCAACTAAGCGTACGGAGGTATTCACAACCGCTGAAGATGGGCAGCCTTCGGTTGAGATTCACGTTCTCCAAGGTGAGCGGGAAATGGCTAATTACAATAAGACCTTGGGTAAGTTCCAGCTGGTTGATCTGCCCCCCGCACCGCGAGGAGTTCCGCAGATTGAGGTGACTTTTGATATAGACGCAAACGGGATTGTCCATGTATCGGCTAAAGATCGAGCAACCGGTAAAGAGCAGTCAATCACGATTTCAGGGCAATCATCTCTTTCAAAAGATGATATTGATCGAATGGTACGAGATGCAGAAGCTCATGCCGAAGAAGATACTCGTCGACGCGAGGAGGCCGAGGTACGTAACAATGCTGACACCCTTGTATATCGCACCGAGAAGCTACTTGCTGAACAAGGTGAGAAGCTAGCTGGTGGCGAGAAAGATGCAGTTGCAGAAGCTCTAGCTACCCTGAAATCAGCGATTTCAGGTACCGATGTTGGTGCAATCAAAGATGCAACAGATAAGCTACTTTCAGCTTCGCAAGATTTTGCACAGAAGCTTTACGAGCAGTCGGCGAGCGATCCAATGTCGCAAGCAGGTTCGAATGGATCTTCTCCTTCCGATGAAGAAGTAGTTGACGCTGAAATTGTCGATGAATCCGGATCATGATTTCAAGTCGCCGTTAGGGCCCGATAAATCCTCTGATGATCCTGACCGTGAACTGGGTGGATCAGACGAGAAGCTCTACGATCAACATCAAGACAAGGTGTACGACGACATGAATATTCCCGATTTCGAAAGGCGTAAGAAGGAAGCGCAGCGGGCATATAGCCAGGCGAACGATCTTGTTGGTGATTCGGAAGGCGGTAGGTCGGCCAATCAAATACCCGAGCCAGTGGATGTACTTGATCAGAATATATCCTTTACGGATGCAAGTGAGCCCGCCGACTCAACAAGTCAACCAGGTATTGTTAATCTGTCTGGCAACCCTGGCAATCTGGGCCCTTCTGCTCAGCCATCCACCTCCCATCAACAGTCGAGTCCAGCGCCCCAGGCCGGACCAAATAGAGCACCCGGTGGTGCAAATCCAGCGCCCCAGGCCGGACCAAATAGAGCACCCGGTGGTGCAAATCCAGCGCCCCAGGCCAGTACTACTCGCCAGTCAGGTGCAGGTAAGCAAGCTGGTCCAAGTCAAACTCCCAGAGCTGGAAACCCTAAAGATTCTCATCAAAGTTCCCACAGGGAGCTACAGAGGGATCCTCAGAGGGAGCCACACCGGGAAACCCACAGAGAGTCATCAGGTGAGGTTCAACTAGACACTCATAGTGGTCAAAGCAAAGAACCTTGGGCTAAAAAGCTGGAAGAACTCAATAACGAGCTTTTGGTAAAGGTTGCCGAACTCGAAGTGGAGAAGAGTGACTTGCTTGATTCATTAAGAAGAGTTCAGGCTGACTTCGAAAACTACCGAAAGAGAGTTATGAAGCAAGAGCAAGAAGTTCATTCTCGGGCAGAGCAAAGTGTCCTTGAGAAGATTCTGCCAGCTTTGGATACTATTGATCTGGCACTGGCGCATTTAAACGTCGCTTCTTCATCCTCGGCTTCATCTTCGTCGCCGGTCGATAGTGTACAGACACTTATTATGCTCTCTGAAAGCATCCATGAGTCACTAGCTAAAGTTGGACTCGATAGGATCGTGCCGGTCGGTGAAGACTTTGATCCAGAACGCGACGAAGCAGTTGCTCACGAACCTAACGATGATTCCACCGGGGATTCAAATACTCAGGTAGTCTCAGAAGTAATGAGGGCAGGTTATAAGTTCAAAGGAAAAGTTATTAGACCTGCCATGGTGAAAGTTAGAGGCTGAAGGAACTATGAGCGCCCATCGTGAGTGGTTCGAAAAGGACTACTACAAGGTGCTAGGGGTAAGTCCTAGCGCGCCTGAGCGCGATGTGACTAAGGCCTATCGCAGGCTCGCAAAGCAGTATCACCCTGATGCGAATCCGGGTTCAGAGGAGAAGTTCAAAGAGATATCAGCTGCATACGATATTTTAGGTGATCCGGCTAAGCGTAAAGAATACGATGAAATTCGTCAGCATGGTTTGGTTGGAGCGGGAACCGGTGCGAGGGGGAGCAACTTTACTTTTCGAATAGATGATCTGGGGGATGTCTTTTCCGGATTCTTCAATAGAGGTCGTGGCGCTGGAGGCGCAGGAGGAATGGGAGGCCCGCAACGGGGAGCAAACGTTGAAGCGGAGCTGCACATTGAATTTAGAGATGCGATTGAAGGCGCTACAACAGTTGTAAATGTGGTAAGTGACGTAGTCTGTTCTCAGTGTGGAGGAACTGGAGCAGCCAAGGGGACGAAGCCGTCTATCTGCTCAGATTGCCAAGGCAGAGGGGTGCTTGACGATAATCAAGGGCTGTTTTCATTCTCACGACCCTGTCCTAAGTGCAATGGACGGGGAATCAAAATAGATAAAGAGTGTATTACGTGTACCGGAACTGGGGTTGAGCACAAACCTCGTCAAGTAAAGGTAAGGGTTCCACCAGGAATCGAAAATGGGCAGAAGATACGAATAAAAGGTAGAGGTGAACCTGGCAGGAATAATGGACCGGCAGGAGATCTTTTTGTTGTTGTACGAGTTGGAAGTCATCCGATTTTCGGACGTAAAGGCAAAGATCTAACTATAAGTGTTCCCTTGACCTATCCAGAGGCTGTATTGGGGACCACAGTTACTGTTCCAACTTTGGAAAAGCCCGTCAAAGTGAAGATTCCTCAGGGGACCCCGTCGGGCAAGACCTTTAGGGTAAAGGGCCGCGGAATTCCTAAAAAGGAAGGGGTTGGCGACCTATTGGTTACGGTAGAAGTGGTGATTCCCCGCGAGATATCTGACGACCAAAAGCAAGCAATCGAAGCGCTAGCGCGAGTAACCTATGAGACACCGAGGCGAACCTTGGAGGCTGAGCTATGAGCGATTTCTTTTTTGATAGATCGAGCGGTAATAGACCGCCTGAGATTTCCACAAGAGCACTCTATGTAATATCAGTGGCCGCGGAGTTGGCTGGGGTTCATCCTCAAACTCTTAGAATATATGAGCGCAAAGGTTTAATTGATCCTGCGAGAACTGGTGGAGGATCAAGACGCTACTCAGATAGGGATATTCAACGGCTCAGACGGGTGTGTGAACTAACCGCGGAAGGTCTCAATTTGGAAGGTGTCAAGCGGGTGATTGCCCTTGAGGATGAAGTGGCTTTACTAAAGTCGGAGTTATTGAAGCTGGCTGAGGTAGCTAAAGAAGAAATTGAGAAAGTACATAGACACTATCGGCGGGATATTGTTCCATTCACTGGCCAAACATCATCTCCGGTTCCATATCGTCGATAGTTGAGAGTTAGATGCCAGTTACTGTTGTAGTGGGTACCCAATGGGGTGACGAAGGAAAAGGAAAACTTACCGATCTCTTTGCACAGGAGATGGATGTTGTAGTCCGCTACCAAGGTGGTCATAATGCTGGACATACCATAGTAGTTGCTGGTGAGACTTTTGCCCTGCAATTAGTACCTTCAGGAATCCTCTATCCGCATATAACGCCTGTAATCGGAAATGGCGTGGTAGTGGAACCGGCTACGCTTTTTGCGGAGTTGGATATGCTTGGCTCTAGAGGTGTTGATACGTCTAAGTTGCTTATCTCAGGAAATGCTCATGTTATTATGCCATATCATCTTGAGCTTGATAAAGTCACAGAACGATATTTAGGTAAGAACTCGTTAGGGACTACCAAGAGAGGGATTGGACCTGCATATGCTGATAAGGCATCAAGGGTTGGGATACGCCTTCAGGACCTCCTAGATCCTAAGATATTTCGGGAGAAGCTAGATGCGGTTCTCAAAGAAAAGAATGCGATTTTAGCCAAGGTTTACAATAGGTTACCCCTTGACTCTCACGAAATAGTCGATCTTTATCTAGGCGATTATGCACCAAGGCTTGCCGGGTTGATCGGAGACACGACTTCTTTCTTGCATCAACAACTCTCACAAGGTAAAGACATACTCGCTGAAGGAGCGCAGGCGACATTCTTGGATTTAGATCATGGTACTTACCCATATGTGACTTCTTCGAATCCAACCGCTGGAGGTGCGTGTGTTGGCACAGGTATCGGGCCAAGAGACATAACTAGAATTGTAGGTATTGCTAAGGCTTATGTTACGAGGGTTGGGTCAGGACCGTTTCCTACAGAAGTTGATGGCGAAGTGGCTGACATTTTAGTTGAACGAGGAAATGAATTTGGTACAAATACAGGGAGACGACGCAGGCCAGGCTGGTTTGACTGTGTTATGGCGCGCCAAGCGGTACGAATTAATTCACTTTCTGAAATTGCGTTGACCAAACTGGACGTTTTAGATGCACTTGAATCTGTCAAGGTATGCACAGGATATCGGGTTGGTAATGACATAACCGATGACGTACCCTACCATCAATCGACACTTCATAAAGTTGAACCTGTCTACTTTGAACTTGAAGGCTGGAAGACTGACATTTCTAAGCTGACTTGTTTGGAAGAGATCCCAAAGCAGGCGAAAGAGTATGTTCAATTCCTAGAGGACCAGGTAGGTGTGCCAGTAAGTTTGGTGGGAGTAGGCCCAGGTCGAGAACAATTTGTCCACTTTACAAAGTGACCAAAAGTGAAAGTGTGGATTGATTGGCTCGGTTCACGAGGTAGTTGCCAGTGAAAGTCTGTGTCGTAGGGTCTGGGGGCCGCGAACATGCATTAGTAAATTCACTAGCCAAAAGTGCCTCCGTTGTAGCCACTCCAGGTAATCCGGGGATGGATAGGGCCCAAGTCACTAATCAAGTGCCCGAAGAAATCGAGGCTGACCTCTATGTTATCGGTCCTGAAGTCCCATTAGTTGAAGGTCTTGGTGATCGTCTCAGGAGCCAGGGGAAGGTAGTTTTTGGTCCAGGTTCCGATGGGGCCAAGCTTGAAGGTTCAAAGGCTTGGATGAAAGATATCTTGGCTAGGGCGAAGATTCCGACAGCTCGCTATCAAAGCTGTGGCAATATTCAAGAAGCAGTTGAGTTCCTAAATACCTTGAAATCACCATATGTTATAAAGACTGATGGCTTGGCTGCTGGCAAAGGGGTTCTAGTAACTGAATCATATGAAGAAGCGCTCCACGATATTGAGGCAAAGTTGTCAGGTAAGAGCTTTGCTGGAGCAGGCAAGACAATTGTCATTGAGGAGTTCATGGATGGATATGAACTGTCGGTAATGGCAATTTGCGATGGCAAATCAGTATTTCCACTGCAAGCAGCTCAGGATTACAAAAGGGTAGGCAATGGCAACCAAGGTCCCAACACTGGTGGCATGGGTGCATATTCGCCAGTTGCATTGGTGGATATGAAGTTAGTAGACAGAGTTGTCAACGAATGTATTGAACCTCTAGTGTACCAATTTAGGCAAGATTCAATCGACTACGGAGGTTTCGTTGACGTTGGGCTCATGATTACCGAAGAGGGTCCTAAAATTGTTGAGTTTAATATTCGCTTTGGGGACCCAGAGACACAAGTGGTGTTACCATTACTGACTAATGATCTTGCAACAATATTGTATGAAGCAGCTAGCGGATCATTGAAAACAGTTCCAACATTTTCTGTTCAAACTTGTGTAGGAGTAGTTTTAGCTAGTCAAGGATATCCGGATGGTCCTATTAGAACCGGAGACCCCATTATAGGCCTGGACACTGCCAGCCAAAGTAGTGGCTCCGGGGTGGCGATTTTGCATGCTGGTACACAAGTGTCTGAGAACGGACAAATTCTAACTGGCGGAGGTAGGGTGCTCAACGTTACCGCACTTGGAGCTGATGTCAACGAGGCCCGCGAGTGTGCATATAGGGCGCTAGGTGAGATAACTTGGCCTGGAATGCATTTTCGTATGGATATTGGAAATTGAATGCCGAAGGAGTATTGAGGTGGGAGATAACCTAAAAAAAGTTGCAGTCTTGATGGGTTCGGCCAACGATCGGCCGAAGATGGAGCCAGCACTGCGGATGCTCGAGCGATTTGGAATTTTGGCCTCGGAACATGTTCTTTCTGCGCACAGGACGCCAGGGCAAGTAGCCGACTTTGCCAGTAGTGCTCGGGAAAGTGGTTTTGGAGCCATCATTTGTGGAGCTGGTATGGCAGCACACCTAGCCGGAGTAGTGGCAGCACACACAACCTTACCTGTTATAGGTGTACCGCTTTCGGGTGGAGCTATCGGGGGAGTTGATGCCCTCTACGCTACCGTTCAAATGCCTAGTGGAATTCCGGTGGCTACGGTTGCGATCGACGGCGCCGCAAACGCTGCGCTTTTGGCGATTGAGATGCAAGCTGTATTCGATCAGTCATTAGAGGAGAAACTCAAAGAGTTTCGAGCTAATGGTGCAAGGTAGCATGGTGCAAGATAGCGTCGTGCAAGGTAGTTCCATCTAAAATGATCAAGCGCTACAGCTCTGCTGAACTTGAAGAACTTTTTAGTGATCGCAATAGACTGAAAGTTTGGCTGGAAGTTGAGCTCTTGTGCGTTCAAGCCTGGGCGGAACTTGGCAAGATCTCCAAAGAAGATGCACAACTGTGTCGTAAGAATGCACCAACAATTGACGCAAAGTTTATTGAAGATGTATCTGCACGCGAGAAGATAACCGATCACGATGTTGCGGCATTTGTCGACGTAACCCAAGAGCGTATTGGTTTTCCGCACGGTTCTTGGATCCACTATGGACTGACATCATCTGACGTTGTGGATACTGCGCTTTCGTACGTATTGGTATGCGTTTGTGACCTTATGCTTGAAGCGCAAAACGGCCTTGTTAAAGCCCTCAAGAACCGTGCCCTAGCCGAAGAAAATGTGCCGATGATGGGACGAACGCATGGAATGCACGCAGAGCCGACTACTTTAGGTGCGAAGTTAGCGTTGTGGTGTCTACAGGCAGATCGTGATAGGAGTCGACTACGTAAAGCCCGCGAAGCTATCCGTGTAGGAAAGCTATCGGGAGCGGTAGGTACTTACTCTAATATTGACCCTCGCGTTGAAGAAATTGTATGCAAGGACCTGGGACTCAAGCCTGTTCCGGCAACTCAAGTAATTGCCCGGGACCGTCATGGTGAATTCTTATATGCTCTTGCTTCGATTGGATCGAGTATCGAGGCATTTGCTACTGAAATTAGACATTTACAAAGGAGCGAAGTTGCCGAAGTATCTGAACCTTTCAAGCCTGGTCAAAAGGGTTCATCCGCAATGCCCCATAAGCGTAATCCAATTCTATCAGAGCGACTCTGCGGATTAGCTAGATTGCTTCGAGGCTACTTGGGTGCGGGCCTTGAGGACGTAGCACTATGGCACGAACGCGACATATCTCACTCGTCCGTTGAGCGCGTAATTTTACCAGATGCAAGTATGGTTGCTTACTATGCTATCAAGAAGATGACGGGTCTGATTGATGGGTTGGTAGTCCACAAGGATAAGATGTATTCGAATCTAAAAAGCTCTCATGGAATTGCGTTTAGTCAATCGATTCTTCTAGAATTGATTAGTAACGGCATGGACAGGGATAGTGCATATCGTATCGTCCAAAGAGATACAAGAGTTGCCGTAGAAGGTGACCAGGATCTAGAGGATGTCGTCAAGCAAGATCCAGAGGTTCGAATAAGTGAGGACCGTTTGACGGAGATCTTCTCGCTGGAGAGAGCACTAGCTAATACTCGTCGCACCATTACTGCTCTGAGTGATGTCGAATAGCTCTATATAGGTATAATCCCTTATCAATAGTTTTAGCAATTGGAGATAGAATCCAACTAAGCTGAGGGTAGTCAGATGAACTTATTTGGGAGTTACGTGAATGAGCAAATTGAATCATATTTACTCGGGTAAAGTCCGCGATATCTATGAGGCTGGAGATGACTCGCTACTCATGGTTGCGTCCGATCGAATATCTGCTTTTGACGTAGTTTTGGAAGAGCCGATTGATGATAAAGGCAGAGTGCTAAACGCAATGACTTGCTACTGGCTTGAAGAACTCACTGATTTAGCTCCAAACCACTTGATTTCAGCAGATCCAGCAGACTTTCCAGATGGATGGGATGAGTTAGGAAAGGGTATCGGTGGTCGAGCTATGTTAGTTCGTAAAGCGCAGATGTTACCTATTGAGTGCATTGTTCGTGGTTATGTATCTGGTTCGGCTTGGAAGGAGTATTCCAAGAACGGGACCATCCATGGTATGAAAGTTCAAGAAGGATTACAAGAATCCGGGCGTTTGGAAAAGCCATTATTTACACCGTCAACCAAGGCAACCGAAGGTCACGATGAAAATATTTCCTTTGAGCAAGCCTGTGACATGATTGGCAAAGACGTTGCTGATAAATGTAGGCAGCTGTGCATAGCGGCCTATGAGCGTGGGGTGAAACGAGCTCAAGAAGCTGGAATCATCATAGCTGACACTAAATTTGAACTGGGGTACATTGATGGCGAACTATCGATATGCGATGAAGTCCTAACTCCGGATTCATCAAGGTTTTGGCCAGCGATAAGTTGGGAGCCAGGGAAGAACCCACCTTCTTTCGATAAGCAGCCGGTTAGAGATTGGCTTGAGTCAAGTGGATGGGATAAGAAACCCCCGCCACCTAGTCTTCCTAGTTACGTTGTAAGAGAAACCAGCCAGAGATATAGGTCTGCCTATGAGTTGATCTCCGGGAAAAGCTTGGAAAGTTGGTGGCGATGAAGTATGAGTTGATCTCCGGGAAAAGCTTGGAAAGTTGGTGGCGATGAAGTATGAAGTCCTAGTCGAAGTTTCCCTAAGGGAAGGAATCGCAGATCCCCAGGGCGCAACCATTGAGAGGTCGTTACCTGCGCTAGGTTTCGAGTCGATAGAGAGTGTTAGGGTGGGTAAAGCCATTCGTTTTCGTATCCAAGCTGATGACGCAAGTAGCGCCAAGTCGACTGTTCAACAAGTTTGTGAGCGCCTTTTGGCGAATCCAGTCATAGAAGACACGGCTATAACAATAACTGAAGCTACAACAGGCGATGCCAAATAATCTCATCCGAGTTGCGGTGTGGCAAGCCTCTTGTCCAAGGGCAGGGTGGCGAGTCCCTTCGTCAAGCCCCTTGCCCAAGGGCGGGAAGGTTCGCCTAAGTTGCAAATAGTCGTAGGCATAGTGGTGTTTCCTGGCTCGAACTGTGAACATGATGTCGTAGAGTCATTGGGGAGCTTGGACGCCAAGGCGCAGCTATTGTGGCATTCCCAGGCTGATTTACAAAATTCTCGAGCCATAGTTCTCCCTGGAGGTTTTGCACACGGTGATTATCTGAGGCCTGGGGCCATTGCAAAGTTTTCCAATATTATGAATTCAGTAGTTGAATTCGCTAGAGCGGGAGGTCCAGTCCTAGGGATATGCAATGGTTTTCAAATCTTGACGGAGGTAGGGCTCTTACCGGGAGCTTTGCAGAAGAATCGAGGATTACGCTTTATATGTGAGATGAGTCAAGTTGTTGTCTCCACTGCAAATTCAAGTGCCTCCAGGCAATTGGCGCAAGGTGCCCAGCTGAGCATCCCGATAAATCATTTTGAAGGAAATTTCACGTGTAGTCATGACACGCTAGAGCAGTTGCAACAGGAAGATCGGATTGTCTTTCGCTATCTCAATAATCCGAACGGATCGGTAGACGATATTGCTGGAATTACCAATGAGACGCGTAATGTTGTTGGAATGATGCCTCATCCTGAGCGCGCATGTGATCCAATGCTAGGCTCTAGCGATGGGATTCAGGTTTTAGCGTCCCTGCTTGAGGCAGCTCAATGATCGAAGAATCTTCTGGTGCTCTATTGCTTGAGGCAGCTCAATGACGCCCGATAATTCGAACGAGCCTAATGAGACCGAACCATTGCATCGGTTACTTGGGCTAACCGACGACGAGGCAGGCAAGATTGCAACAATTCTCGGGCGGGAACCAAATCATTTGGAACTAGCAATGTACTCTGTTATGTGGAGCGAGCATTGCTCCTATAAGTCCTCAAGGGTTCATCTAAAGCGCTTGCCAACGCAGGCCCCACACGTCCTTGTAGGTCCAGGCGAGAATGCCGGAGTAATTGACGTTGGCGACGGTATCGCAGTGGCACTGCGAATCGAAAGCCACAACCATCCTAGTGCTATTGAGCCCTATCAAGGAGCCGCAACGGGAGTTGGAGGAATCTTACGAGATATTTTCACGATGGGGGCTAGACCAATATGTCTTGCTGATTCGCTCTGGTTCGGCTCTCCGGAATCTCCAAGGTCCAGATGGATATGCGAAGGCGTTGTATCGGGGATTTCTGGCTATGGAAATGCGGTGGGAGTACCTACTATTGCCGGAGAAGTGAATTTTGATGAAGCATATAGTGGTAATCCTTTGGTCAATGTTATGTGCATTGGGGTATTGCCTAAAGAAAGATTGGTATTAGGCCAGGCTTCTGGTTCAGGGAACCTGGCTGTCTTATTAGGACAGTCTACGGGACGAGATGGTATAGGGGGAGTCAGTGTACTCGCTTCCGCTCCACTAGAGGACGGCGATGAATCCGCGCAGAAGCGGCCAAGTGTGCAAGTTGGCGATCCGTTTGAGGAGAAAAGACTAATTGAAGCTTGTCTTGAATTGCTTGATGCGGGCGTGGTTGTAGGGATTCAAGATCTCGGAGGTGCCGGGCTTACGTGTGCCACGTCAGAAACTGCCTCAAGGGGAAATGTTGGAATGGACGTTGATATATCAAAGGTTATCGTACGCCAGTCAGGAATGGAACCGTTTGAAATAATGATTAGCGAGTCCCAAGAGAGAATGCTTGCCATTATTGCACCTTCGTCTTTGGGACGTCTCGAAGAGATTTGCAACAAGTGGGAGGTAGCATTCTCGGTAATTGGCAAAGTTACATTAGGCGATAAACTTAGGATTCTGAGTGGTTCAGATAATGATAGCCCAAGCTTTCAGGCAAACGGTCCCGACCATGGTTATAGTTCTGACCATACCACCAGTTCTGACCAAACAAGCGGCTTTATTTTGGCAGAAGTTCCCGCAAGTTCTCTTGCGCAAGATGCTCCAATCTATATGCGTGAGATGCAGGCTCCAGTTTGGTTTCAAGCGCGCCATTTTGAATTGGGCTCTCGACCTCCAGATGTTGTAGACGTTGGGACTGAGCTAATAAGTTTACTTGCCAATCCATCCATTCGAGATAAATCATGGATTTACAACCAGTATGACCATCAGCTTTTTCTAAACACCGTTGTTGGTCCTGGTGGCGATGGGACTGTTCTGCGTCTTAAAGCTCCCGGCCTGCCCAAGTCCGATAAGGGTTTGGCAGTTTCTGTTGATGGCAACTCGCGCTGGTGCTCAATGAACCCACGGCTTGGAGCTAAGCTGATAGTTGCGGAATCAGTTGCCAATTTAGCTTGTTGCGGTGCCTTTCCTAAAGCTTTAGTCAACTGTCTTAACTTCGGCAATCCTGAACATCCCGAAGTGATGTGGCAGCTTTCAGAAACTGTTGATGGAATTGCTGAAGCTTGTACTGCAATGCACTTGCCAGTTGTTGGGGGCAATGTATCTTTCTACAATGAATCAGGGGGGTATGACATCCCGCCAACCCCAGTGATTGGAACGCTTGGGGTTATTGAAAAACTCCTATATGTTCCCCCAACTATGGCTCTTGTAGACAACTGCCATATTTTCTTGCTTGGTGATTACGACTCAAACGTATCTGGATCAAGGTGGGCATTTGATTTGCATGAATACAAAGGTGGAAGTTTAACTGAGATAAACTTTGCACGACATTCTAGCGTAATGGAACTTGTTATTTCTCTTGTTCGCCAACGGATGATCTTATCGGTACATGATATATCAGATGGGGGGATGCTAGTTGCACTAACTGAAATGGCAATCAAAGGCGAAGTCGGTTTTTCAATCAGTGGAATCAATGATCCAGCAGAACTTTTTTCCGAAGGACCTTCCAGAGTGATTGTTGGGGCTAGTGAGCAAGGTGCTCAGTCTGTTATTCGAATGGCAAATGATATGGCAGTTCCATTGCGGGAACTCGGGGTTAGTGGAGGGGATCGGTTAGCTATTCGAGGGCTGATGAATCTTTCCCTTGCTTCGGCGCGCGATACTTGGACTGGCCAACAGGCCCCGGCCCAACAGGCCCCGGCCCAACCACTAGCAACGTCATAAATTGTACCGTCAACTATGATCGATCTCCATACTCATTCAATTCTCTCGGATGGATCAAGCGAGCCTGAAGAAATTGCCGAATTGGCTAAGGCGAGTGGGTGCAGTGTACTTTCATTGACCGATCACGATCGACTTGACGGGATTACCAGAGCCCGATGCCGAGCACAACAGTTAGGGATTGATCTAATTGCTGGGTGCGAAGTATCGTGCGAATTCAAAGATGGGAGTTGCCACATTCTTGTCTACTTTGTCGAGCCTGGTGAGTCTGCGCTACAAGACGAGCTAGATAGATTGCTCTATGATCGCGAGAACCGAAACTCGAAGTTAATCGACCGACTGAACCAAATTGGAGTGCAGATTTCAATTGAAGAGGTTAGAGCCCAAGCTGGCGAAGGGTCGATTGGAAGGCCGCACTTTGCCCAGGTGCTTGTAGACAAGAGAATGGCCGAATCCATCCAAATGGCCTTCGATAGATTTCTGGCTAAAGGTGCTCCAGCGTATATCTCAAAAGCGCGAATTACTCCTGGAGAAGTTGCAAAATTAGCACGCCAGAGCGGGGGTGTCGCAGTGCTCGCCCATCCTTTCACCCTTGGGATGAGTCTTGACGAGCTACATTTGGCATTAGTTGAGCTCAAAGAACTCGGAATAGTTGGCATTGAAGCCTACTATGGCAAGTACTCAATTGAGCAGCGTAGTGCTCTCGTAGACTTAGCCCAACGTCTCGACTTGGTAGCCACGGGTGGCTCGGACTTTCATGGCAGCTATAAGCCTGGACTTGCGGTAGGTACTGGAGCAGGTGATCTAGAAGTTCCAGAGTCGGTGATTCACGAGCTGGAAAATCGAAGACCGTAACATGTGGGCAAGCGAAGGGAAGACGAGGTTGAGCTAGCCTGCTGGGTGTTTTCGAGTGTGGCAAGCAATTGCGCTCCCGGTCTCAATAATTGTCTTTGCCAATCAATTATGAGACTTTGTCTCGATCACTTGCGCGACGATTGTGAGTTACTCCCGTAGGAGGTTCAGTCAATGCCCGTCTGGCAGGTAGGAAAATAAAAGCGACTGCGGCTGACAAAAGTGCGACTACAGTTCCAACTTTGAGTCCTAGATCCATAGCGGAGATAAACGAACGACGTGCGCCAGTGGCGAGTAAGTGTCCTATATTCCCACCAGCTATGTGGGCAACCGCTAGTGCCCCGCCAAGGGAGCCCTTAATGATGGTTAGTACTTTAGGTGGAACAGGGTAGTTGCCTATCAAATGAGTTATATCAGACTGGTATTTAGATGCTAGTACCGTGCCAATTACTGCAATTCCAAGTGCTCCTCCAAACTGTAGTCCTGAACTATTTGTCGCTGAGCCGATTCCAGTTTTCTCTCCGTTGAGTTCACCCATTACCGACTCGGTAACGGGAGGGAATGCAAGCCCAGCGCCTAATCCAATAAGCAACAATCCTGGAAGTTCTTCCGTATAGGTTGATGAGATTGAGGTATTCGATAGTAGTATAAGTCCAAAGGCGATAATTAGCATGGAGGCCCCAACTACTAGTTTTGTTCCGATCTTCCTGTCGATTATAGAAGAGATGGGGGCTGCCGCTCCTAGCACAAGCGCGACTGGCAGAATTCTAAGTCCCGCCGAAAATGGGGTAAATCCAAGTGAAAACTGGAAGTACTGCGTGAGCACAAAAAGCAAACCTAATAATACAAAAATAATCATCCCCGCAGATATCATGGCTACGCTAAATCGTGGCTTTTTGAAAATTTCAAGATGTAGTAATGGATGAGAAGTTCGACGTTCCCACCCAACAAAAATGACCATAGTTGCAACCCCTAATGCCATTGAGCCAATCACGTAAACTGAGGTCCAACCATGAACTGGAGCGTCAATTATTCCCCAAAGCAGACTTGACATGCCAACAATAGATAAGAGAACTCCAACTATGTCACTTTTTGCTTTCTTGTTTTCATAGGATTCTGGGACCAACCATAGGACACCCAACATTCCAATTAGAACGATTGGGACATTTACCAAAAAAATTGACCCCCACCAGTAGTGAGCTAGCAGCCAACCCCCAACAATCGGACCGGCTGCAATGCCTAGTCCTTCAGATCCAGACCATATTCCAATTGCAAGCGACCGTTCTTCATGTCTGCGAAAGAGACTTGTTATCATTGATAAGGTTGCTGGCATTATACACGCGGCCCCGGCACCCATTATAGCTCGTCCTAAGATAAGGAAATCGACTGAACCGCTAAATGCTGAGACAGCCGAGCCCCCTGCAAAAGCCAACGAACCGATCGTTAGAAGCTTCTTGTGACCTATCTTATCGCTAAGACTTCCAGCAAATATAAGTAAGCCTGCTGAGACTACAGCATAAGCGTCAACGATCCATTCGAGCTGAGTGTTAGTTGCCTTTAGATCTTTTACGAGCGTCGGCAAAGCTATGTTGAGAATTGTATTGTCGAGCGATGTTATAATGAGAGCGCTACAGAGAAAGCCGAGCGCGACCCCGCGCCTCTTGCCCAAGATCGGCTTTACCGTCAGACTTGTATTCACTTAGATGATTCTCTAATGGAAAACTTCATCCGTCCAGAGTCGAAAGTCCTAGGTGGTGAAACTTTGTGAAGGCTCTAGCCCAATTGACCTCCTCCCAACGACTAAAGTCGTGGGATTCCCTCCATGGCGACAACTTACGCTGCCTGAAACTTTAGAAGTTCTCGCTGCCACATAAGGTGGACTTCCACGAGCACCGGTCTTAGACCGGCATGCCCCAGGCCCTGGGGTAGACGCAAGGACTCTTAGTCCTCGGGCCAGTATTACTTGTCCTGCGTTTATGTCGGCATTATTTTCGTGGCCACACATTACACACTTGAAAACCGCTTGGCTCTCGCGATTCTCCTTTGCTATGTGGCTACATTTCCGACATTCTAAGGAACTATATCTGGGATCGACCTTGA
>JAKAVM010000005.1 GCA_021827485.1 Actinomycetes bacterium | reverse complement strand
TCTGAATAGTCCCGTTCATAACTGATAGATCACTATGGCACAAACCGGCGGCTTCTATTTTCACTCGAACCTCATGAGGCTTTGGATCCCGGACTTCTACGCCGTCTCTTAGCTGAGCTCTTTCACCGTCATAGACTATTGCCCTCACTGCCTAGCTCCTTACCCTCTTATTTCCACCAAAAGCGACGGACATTCTTCGGTTATTTGAAAATCTCAACTTTTCTGACGTCATGTCAGAAACCTTACTAAAACAATCCGAACTTATCCAGAGTTACCGCGAAGCAACCCCCTGCACCCAGTAGCCATTTAACGGTGAAATAATAGTTATATGAACTGGGATCAAAGCCAATATCCGCTGGGATGGTGGATTGCCTCAGATGGAAATTGGTATCCCCCTGAATTGCACCCGGAGTTTCGCCCCCCAGATCAGCCTCAGGCAAGTAGCTGGGACCCGCCAGCAGGACCTCAACTACTCCCACATGATTCGATTCATCCGAACATAGGTTCTGTCAACCTATCTCCTATATCACATCAAGATATCGCGTCAGGATTGCACCAGGACTATGGGAGTCGTCCGCGTCAAGATATCGTATCAGGATTGCACCAGGACTATGGGAATCGTCCTCATCAAAATACGGTGGTATTTCATTCAAGCGCAGAGAAAAGCACTTCAGTATTCGCAGAACCGGGACTCTCTCCACTCAAAAAGGGATGGGAACAGGATCTAGGCCGCGGCGTTCGTAAAGGTTTGCGGACCGAACGCAAGGCAAGCACCTATCTCATATGGGCAATCATCCTAGCGGTATGGTACGTAGGATACTTTTATTTTGCAATCCGCGATCCGTTGAATATCTATCTACTTTTCGTCAGTGCTCCTGGAACAGGTGCATTTTTGGCGGCTCGGGCATACTACCGTATATGGATCCGCCGCGTACACCAAACTCAAACTGGCATGGGTTGGGAACAAGAAACTAAATCAGGTCTTATTCAGATAAAAGCTTCCATTTATATCGCAATTAGTGCTATGGTGTTAGGATTCATTGGTAATGGAATCGTCTGGGGAAGCCAAGCATTTGGCTTGTTCGGAGGCAACAGTTCCACCAACCAGATAGTTAAACTAATAAATCCACTTACACATCAGCCGATTAGAGCGGGTGGAGGCATCACAACGACTACTAATCCGATACAAGCAGAACGAAACCTTCAAAGAGAACTTTCTAATGCCGGTCTATAGTACGGTATCACTACTCAGGGTCAAGCAATAATTCAACAGTGAACGCACAAGATTCAATCGAACAAGGCCATAACTACAAAGGTTGGTGGCAAGCCTCCGATAATAACTGGTATCCCCCGGAGCAACATCCAGCTCACTCGCCAGACCAACCGTGGAATCCCCCGGAGCAACATCCAGAAAACCCTCTAGACCAACATTGGTATACTCAGGAGTTCAATCCACTTGCTCAATTTCAAAATACTCAAGCACCCAAGAATGGTTGGTGGCTGGCCTCTGACAATAACTGGTATCCTCCAGAACAATATCCAGCTCAGTCGAGCGACCAACCGTGGAATCCTCCAGCCTGGAATCCCCCATCCTGGGATCCTCCTGCACTAACGCGCAAGCGTCCCTATGCGGCTATCGGTGAGAAAATTTCTCACTCGCTAGTTCCAGAGCAAGGAGAACAAGTCAACTCCGCATCAACCAATAATCTTTCCCCTCAACTTTGGAGTTTTGCCCCAATAGAATCTACCGACGGCGAACATGACCTAGCGTCTTTCGAAAATGAGTCCGATGAGCCTAGTGTCGATTATTCGGGTTTGACTTATCTAATTACCGGAATGGCACTGTGCATAATTTATATTCCGATATTGATAGAAGTACTGGCGCAACACGCAGTTCTTGGATTCACGCTGCTTAGCCCAATCCTCCCATTGATCCTAACTGCAAGATTGTGGATTATACGAAATAAGATCGTTCCTTCTAATTATATCGATCGACGATCTAGGGTACTTTTCACTGTTGCATTGTTGTTACGTATACTCTGCATATTTCTGTCGATAGTAATCCTATTTTCATCTAGTTAGACGTTGAAATGCCGGAGGCGAACTTACGCAGCTCCGTCTTTAGAACCTTCCCACTCGCATTCAAAGGCAATTCATCGCAAAATACAATTTTCCTGGGAACTTTGTAGTTAGCCATATTCTCTCTGGCCCATTCCAACAGCTCGACTTCACTGAGCAAATGGCCAGGTTTGAGCACAATGAACGCCATCCCGACCTCGCCCATCCGCTCGTCAGGAACTCCTATCACCGCAGATTGACTTACATGTTCATTCGAAGTGAGAATGTTCTCAATTTCCGCCGGATAAGCGTTGAAACCACCAACAATAAACATGTCTTTCTTGCGATCTGTGATTTTCAAGTATCCTTGTGCGTCCATTACACCAATATCGCCCGTATGTAACCAACCTTGAGAATCAATAGCTAGCTTTGTTTGCTCTTCATCTTCCAAATATCCTGTCATGACATTATAGCCACGGACGACTACCTCTCCAGGCAAACCGCGACCCATTTCCAAACCATCCTCTCCAACTACTTTCACTTGTGTATCTGGGATTGGACGTCCACAAGTATTAGCTACTATCTCGGGGCTATCACCTTGGCGACACATAGTTACGGTTCCCGTCGACTCAGTCAACCCATATGCTGTGAGTACTGTTTCAAAATGTAGTTCATCACTCATGCGCCGTATGAGTTCGACGGGAACCATTGCAGCTCCAGTAACAGCCAGACGCAAAGAGGACAGTCTTGATGGGTTGACAGAAACCTTGTCAAGTATTGAGCTGTAAAGAGTTGGCGGGCCAGGGAGAACTGAGATTTGCTCTTCACTTACAACTTCTAGTAGTCGGTCAATATCCAAAAGTGCCATTGGATAGATAGTGCATCCAGTGATTATCGATGCGATAATGCCAGCCTTGTAACCAAAAGTATGAAAAAAGGGATTTATAACAAGATATCGATCACTTTGTTTCAATCCAACGATTTGTGACCAAGCATCGAATACTTTTAGAGTTTGAAAGTGGCTCGACTTTACTCCTTTAGGATTGCCAGTCGTTCCAGATGTAAAAATGATATCACTAATAGCATCCGAAACAATTTCAGGAAGCTTAAATTGGTTTCTACCCCCATTGCCCAATTGCATAAAGCTATCCCAATCCATCAATTTTACCTTTCCGAACTGGTGGCTATAACTACTACCTTCGAGAGTCAAGTCAACCACAACGACCGTTTCTAATTTTTCACACCTACCGCTAGAGATCTCAGCTTTGATCATGTCCAGATAGTTATTCCCCGCAAAGCTATTGACAATAAATATCACCTTGGCTCTACTTTTCTCCAAAAGATACGACGCCTCGATGCCCTTGAAACGAGTATTGATCGGCACCAAGCTAGCTCCCGTTGCAAGGCCAGCGATTGCACAGAGAATCCACTCGTGCACGTTGGGCATCCATATTGCAAAGCGATCAGAGCAAGTTAACCCTAGAACCTGGTCTGCCCAAGCAAGTTGGCGAACTAACTTTGCCGATTGCGTAAAGCTCAGACGGATGGGAGGTCGCATTGGCTGCAAATCGACTATCCACTCTTTGTCCGTGTAAACACTTTCAGCAAGCCAGAATGCATCAGGGATACTTTGGCAACTGGCAATTTCAGAGGGTTGTAACTGATCCACCTACAAATTGTGACACACCATCAGGTTTATGGGTAGCCTATTACAACCTAAGAAATTGTAAACTTATGGTAGGAATTGCCAGCTAATATTCAACTGGGTTTCTTAGTCGATGGAAAATAAGAATTTACACCTAATTACCTCTGAGGGATTATGTCGGACCAACATACAATAAAAGATCGTTGTGCGATAGTAGGTATTGCGCAAACAGAGTTTGCCAAGTCCTTGGATGGATCCGAAAAGAGACTCGCTGTGCAAGTGATTAGGGATGCCTTAGACGATGCAGGGATATCCCCCGCAGAAGTAGATGCGTTCTCCTCTTACACAATGGAGACAACCGCCGAAGTCGAAATTGCCAAAAATATTGGTGCTTCGGATGTTACCTTCTTTTCTCAAATTGCCTACGGTGGAGGGGGAGGATGTGCGACCATCGGTCATTTGGCTATGGCGATAGCAACTGGGCAAGCAAGAGTTGGCGTCGCCTGGAGATCGCGCAAGAGGGGGTCGGGTCCTAGACCTTGGTCAGCCGCAAACGTCGGATTACCAACCCCGCTGCAATGGACACGACCCTTTGGGCTACTAAGACCAGCAGATGAGATTGCGATGCTTACAAGAAGATATATGCACGAATATGGAGCAACAAGGGACCACCTTGCAAACGTTGCCTTGGCTTGCCGTAAGCACGCCAACATGAACCCTAACGCAATGATGGCCAATAAGACATTGACACGAGATGACTATATGAATTCTCGTTGGATATCTGAACCACTATGTCTTTTTGATAATTGCCTTGAAACTGACGGGGCTCTTGCGGCCGTAGTCGTTTCAGCCGACCGGGCTAAAGACTGCAAGAATATCCCGGTGTATATTCATTCATTTGGCCAAGGTCTACCTAAGCAATCCCAAACAATGGTGAATTACTGGTCTGAAGATCCACTCAAAGGTCCAGCTTGGGCTTGCGCTCAACAGTTGTGGCGCCACTCAGATATTAGACCTCAAGATATAGACGTGGCACAGATTTACGATGCATTCACTACTCTTATTCCCCTCTCGCTAGAGGGTTATGGATTTTGCAACCAGGGAGAAGGCGCTTCCTTCACAGAAGGTGGCGCAATTGAACTTGATGGTCGTCTGCCGATTAACACGTCAGGTGGTGGACTCTCGGAGGCCTATGTGCATGGTTTTAATCTAATCAATGAAGGTGTACGTCAGATGAGGGGAACCTCAACGGCACAAGTCGATGGGGCTAAGTCATGCTTAGTCACGGCGGGAGAAGGCGTT
>JAKAVM010000029.1 GCA_021827485.1 Actinomycetes bacterium | reverse complement strand
CTTGTTGAACTCAAAACGGGCAAGATCACTTACTAGTACATCGCATGGAATTGGAGCTGTGATAGATCGCCTGGCCTCTATCATTAGATCTATTACCTGGTCGTCTCTAATTTTATCAAAAATAACCAATAGATCGAGGTCGCTATGGGGGCCTTCTTCACCCCTAGCTACCGATCCAAAGACATAAATTGCAACAGGATCAACCTTAGATACAAGCTCATTTATTGCGGTACTCAGCCACTCGCCAATGGTCTTATCGTTGTAAAAGGCTTTATTCCCATCTCTTACTTCGTAGGCAACTGGCACGCCATTATTTTATCACCCAATTTGGTTGGCCGATCGGGCTAAGTAGCCTGTTAGCACGGAAGGTGGCAGGTAGACGCTAACCAATTGGAATAGTTAGAATCTATTCAAGACCGAGAATCCTCGCGAGGGCCTTACCTATCTGGTACAGTGTCTTCGGGGTCGTACTGGCCCTTCAGGCAGCTTTTGCTCACTGGCGAGAAGATTCTGTGGTGGAGCTGATGAAGTTATTGGCTTGAAGCTGTTTGAGATGTCACAAGTTGGACTTGGAGGAAATCGAGTCGATTGAGTAGTTGTCCTAGTTGTGGGTTTGAAGTTGGAGCGACTGCTGCCAAGTGTATGGTTTGCGGTGCACGGCTTTCAAGCGATACGAGTTCAGGCGATGGTCTGGACCTTGCGCGTCCTGAACCAAAAGTTGTCCATGCTCCAACTCTTTCGATACCCGACCATGAAAGTTCGCCCCCTGCCGGAGGTTCTGTAACCGAAGAGCCAGCTACTCCGGCTGAATCGTTGTTGCGTGACAGCAATCCCGCGCCCGCCGACCAGGGTGGGCTCACCGGGACCAGGGAAGATCGGAATCCTCCTATTAGTGCTGTGCCTTCGACTGAACCTTCCGAGATTGCAGAGTCGGTTGCTCAACAGGACGTCGTATCAGAAACGTTGAGTTCAGGTGGTCCTTCAGGGGAAAGCGCTGAATTTTCAAGCGATTCGGGTATTTCGGCGGACGACTCCGATGACTTAGCCGGTCTTATCATCGAGAAGCTGCCGTCTCGTAAGGTTCCTTCAATCTCTGAAATAGATCCAGTCTTATCTGGTAAGTCCGAATACTCAGGGGACGTCAAGCCGCTTTCTCCAGGCATTTCGCGTCCCATTTCAAATTTGAACACCACGGTGGAGCCCCCATCCGAAAGTACCAGCGTAACCGCACCTCCTCCACCGCCATTTGGAGCAAGCGCGCCTAGTATCCCTCCTCCTCCTCCTCCCGGTATGGGCACACCGCCTCCACCTCCACCTGGGGCCGGACTTACTCCACCTCCTCCTCCTTCCGGGGCCGGACTTACTCCACCACCACCGCCATTTGGAGCAAGCGCGCCTAGTATCCCTCCTCCTCCTCCTCCTTCCGGGGCCGGACTTACTCCGCCGCCGCCGCCATTTGGAGCAAGCGCGCCTAGTATCCCGCCGCCGCCTCCCGGTATGGGCACACCGCCTCCACCTCCACCACCACCTCCTTCCGGGGCCGGACTTACTCCGCCGCCGCCGCCGCCATTTGGAGCAAGCGCGCCTAGTATCCCTCCTCCTCCGCCTCCCGGTATGGGCACACCGCCTCCACCTCCACCTGGGGCCGGACTTACTCCACCTCCACCTCCTCCTCCTTCCGGGGCCGGACTTACTCCACCTCCACCTCCTCCTCCTTCCGGGGCCGGACTTACTCCACCTCCACCTCCTTCCGGGGCCGGACTTACTCCACCTCCTCCGCCGCCATTTGGAGCAAGCGCGCCTAGTATCCCGCCGCCGCCTCCCGGTATGGGCACACCGCCTCCACCTCCACCTGGGGCCGGACTTACTCCACCACCGCCACCTCCTCCTCCTTCCGGGGCCGGACTTACTCCGCCGCCGCCGCCGCCATTTGGAGCAAGCGCGCCTAGTATCCCTCCTCCTCCTCCCGGTATGGGCACTCCGCCGCCTCCCGGTATGGGCACACCGCCTCCACCTCCACCACCACCTCCTTCCGGGGCCGGACTTACTCCACCACCACCGCCGCCATTTGGAGCAAGCGCGCCTAGTATCCCTCCTCCTCCTCCCGGTATGGGCACACCGCCTCCACCTCCACCTCCTCCTCCCGGTATGGGCACACCTCCTCCACCTCCACCTCCTCCTCCCGGTATGGGCACACCGCCACCACCTCCACCACCTCCTCCTTCCGGGGCCGGACTTACTCCACCGCCCCCCGACGGGTTTGCTGCATTCGCCACCGCCCCCGGGCTTCACCAGCCTGAAGGAGAATTTGCGGAAGGGTATCGGGGGGATGCCTACAATCAACCGTTTGGTTCAGGAGAGTTTGAGTTTGTCGCCCCATCTAAGCATTCTGCCCTTCAGAATCGTCGTGCGATCCTAATTGCAGCGCTGGTAGTCGTTGTTATAGCTGCAATAGTGGTCAAGCTTTTTGTACTAAGCTCATCTTCAAAGTCGAATTCGAGTACTGAAACCTCATCAACTTCTACAACAATTCCATCACTATTCGTTGGAGCTACAAACTACAGTGATCCAAGCAATTACTTCACTGCTAAATTTCCTGGCGCACCTGCATCGTCGGCAACTAATACGGAGCTGATCAAAAGTATTTTCTCAGCTCCTTCGACCACGTATCAAGCTTCATATGTTCAAGGTGGACAGACGTACTCATATCAAGTAATTGAACTATCTTTACCAGCTCAAATGACTGCAGTTGGCGGCAATCCGCATCCATTCTTGAGTGTTCAATCTTTGGTTGAAAGTCAAGAAGGGTCCGGGGGTGGGACTTCGCTGCGACATGCAACCTATTACAAGAGTGGTCAGTATTGGGATGCTAACTTCACGATTTCAAATTCTTCACAATCAGATATTGTTGGTCAAGCAGAGATTGTTGGAACTATAGCTTTCATTATTGAAGTTGAGGGTCCAAGTTTGAATCCCCCTGGATACCAATACTTTTTTAACAGTTTCAAACCTGGGAGCGCTGCACTAGCAACTATGAGTTCTTCATCAAGCTCAACTTCTACCACAACTCCAGCCTCTTAGACTTTGAGCTGGATTGGTTTTTCAAATGCGACTCGCTTATCAAGTGCGATACATGAGTAAAATAACTGCAAGTGGCGAGTAAGGAAGTATCTCAAGGGGATTTAGTCCGATGGGGGGAGACACTCTCAGCGATAGCGAGAACGGGCTTAGGTTTTACCGAAAGCATCTATGAACGAGAACGATTCGAAGAAGTTCTCAAAGTGGCCGCTGACATTTTATCTGCGGCATCGGATGAAAGTTTGGACACAGATGATAGTGCGACACGACTTGTTGAACTGATGAAAAGTGTTGGCGAAGGAATCTCCGGATATGTGACACCGAAACTCGCCGTTGGGGCAGTGGTCGGAAATGAAGATAATGAATTGCTCTTGATAAAGCGGGCTGACTCAGGGTTCTGGCTCTATCCAACTGGCTGGGCAGATGTTGGATACTCCCCTTCTGAGGTGATCGTAAAGGAAGTACTTGAAGAAACTGGAATTGAAGTTGAGCCAACCAGACTTATTGCAGTATACGATGGAATGAGGGGAGGATATTCGCGATTCCCATTCTATTCTCTAGTTTTTCAATGTAAGTTCCTAGGAGGAACCCTTCGGCCACATCCGCTTGAATGTTCTGATGTCGGATGGTTTGACCGCAATAATTTGCCGTCCCCATTGGCAGGGGCTAAGCGTTGGGTAGATCACGTTTTTGAAGCTATCTCTGGCAAAAATGTTGACGTTATTTTTGACAAGCCACGCGACCCAATTTGGCGAGAGTCCCACCCAGAATAGGGAACACTTGACTGAGCGGTCAATTATTCTTCCGCGGAAGAATAACAGGAAGGCTTAATGAATCCCGCTGGCTAACCCAATCAGCTATACTACAAAAAGCCACGGTTAGTGTAGAAATTACCACAGATAGCGAGGGACATTATGCGGAGCCAGTGTCGGTGCCACGTTGGAGAAAGTGTGATCAGTTGCTTATCCACAGGTAGTCCATAGGGTTGATCTATCACCTGGATTCGATGGAAAATGGCTAGATATTTTTCGCCTAAGTTGCTAAAGTTCCCCTGTAGAAATCCCGATAATTCCTATGAGCACGGATTGCTCGCCATGAAATGAAAAGCCCAGGAGGGTTAGGAATCAAGGCAGGGAGGGCGAATGCCCTTCTTTTTGTATGTAGTTATAAGAGGTGATCCGTGACAGATGCATCAATAGGTAATGATATGACGGTTAGAGTGCTGCACTATGCACTCGATGGTTTAACCCTCCAGCAGAATGCGATCGCTAACAATATTTCAAATGATCAGACCCCGAACTATACAGCAACCGAGGTCGACTTTCAGTCATCGCTACAAGCAGCGTTGAAGACGCCTTCGCCGGGAACAATCGCGTCAACATCTATTTATGCTTCGCCAAATGCGCCAGGAACGGATGGAAACAATGTCAACTTGGCCGAGGAGCTGGTGGCTGCAAGCAAAGCAACCCTTCAGTACCAAGCCGTTGTAACCGCGATGAACTTCAAGTTCAATCTACTGGCTAATCCAATGCAGCAACCAGCGGTTACGGTATGACGCTTTTGCCAAGTTATAGTAATTATCAGGTCACGTTATTTATCGATACGTGCATATACGACTGCATGTATGACCAAGGAATCCATTGATGTTTGCAGTTTCTAGAGTTGTAGAGGAGAAGTAATGGCGCTTTTTGGAGTTCTTCCGATATCGGGTTCAGGCTTGGATGTTATGCAAACTTGGCTAGATACTATAGCTGGCAATGTTGCCAACATGAACGACGGTACAAACCCCGCAAATCAGGCATATCAGCCTCAGTATGTGTTTGCAGTTCCGATACCGGGCAACCCTGAGTCGCAAAACATTGATAACCAGGTTGGTCAAGGTGTTGCCGTCGGTGCAGTTGAGCTTTCCAATTCAACGGTGCTTGCTTATCAGCCCAATAACCCTGAAGCGGCAAGCCAATCGGAAGTAGTCCAAGGAACGGTTCCTGCAAATGAACAAGGGATGGTCAAATACCCCAATGTCGACCTTGGATCACAGATGGTAGACGCAGTAATGGCCCAGACAACCTACCAAGCAAATGTAAACGTTATAAATAAAGCAACCACCGCATATCAGAGCGCTATGACAATCGGAGCGTAAGTAAAACTCTAATGACTACAAAAATAAATCTATCTAATATCGAGAAATTGAGGTAACCCTAATGCCAATTGCAATACCACCACTTCCAGCAATCCCTTCAATAGGCAATACGCCGATTGCGCAGGCGTCGTCGTCGGGTGCAAACGGGGCGTCCGTTGCGGGAACTGACTTTATGTCTCAACTGGGACAAGCAATAGATAGTTTACAGCAGCAACAAACTGCTACTAATGCACAAGCACTTTCAGTTGCATCCGGGACTGGCAATATTGCCAACTATATGGTTTCGGCCGAGCAGACTAACTTGGCGACCCAACTTACAGACACTCTTTCGCAAAAAGCTACCGCTGCCTTCAACTTGATTATGTCTATGCAGTTCTAGTTGTTGGTTTTATATTTTTCAAGATTGAGGAAGGAAAGGAGGATTAGAGTTGGCACTTGCAATACCAAGTGAATTAGAGCGGCTGCGCGATGGAGCAAAAAAGCTAGTAAATGAGTTCACACTAGGCCAAAAAGCAGTAGTTGGCGTAGCGTTTCTAGCTGCAATTGTGGCCGGTATTGTCTTCCTTCATCTCTCCAATCAAACTCCTTACACAACACTCTATACAGGCCTCACAGCATCCGATTCCTCCGCGATTACTCAGAAGCTTACTTCAGAGCATATTCCATTTACGGTGGCTGATGGGGGAACAACTATTTTAGTTCCTCAAAATGACGTATATTCTCAGCGGGTAACACTTGCACAAGCGGGACTTCCGAATCAGAACTCTAACGTTGGGCTGTCGATAGTCTCAAAAGAAGGAATTACAACTTCTGCCTTTCAACAATCTGTTGACTTACAGCGTGGGCTTCAAGGGGAGCTTCAAAGTACTATCGAAGCAATACAAGGGGTTTCCAATGCACAAGTTAATATTGTGATACCTAATCCGAACTCACTTGCTTTGAACAACTCACCAAGTCCATCTGCGGCAGTCATGGTCACGATGCAACCCCAGCAGTCACTTACTAGTGGACAGGTTCAAGCAATTGTGCATTTAGTTGCTTCATCGGTGCCTGGACTACAGGCCGATAACGTTACTGTTACCGATGCTGCTGGACATCTACTTTCGGGACCCGGATCTAATAGTTCTCTTACCGAACAAGACCAAGCAACTCAGCTTTACGACACTGCTACCGAACAGGCAATTCAGTCTCTGCTTACGACAACTCTGGGACCCAACAACGCAGACGTAGTTGTTAATGCAGCTCTCAATTTCAACAAGGACAGCAAGCAGATTCACGGGCTCCTCCAAAATGCAGATGGAACCGTTATTTCAACTCCAAATCAAATAAATAGCCAATCCGAGACGTTTTCGGGTAGTAGCCCGCCTCCGGGAGGAGTAGCCGGATCAATTACGACAATCGCTGGGTCGGCGGGTTCTAATAACAACTTAGTCAACACAGGCAATCAAGAGAATCTAACTATTGGTCAGTATCAAGAACAGATAAATACTGCCCCAGGGGCCTTGGTGAATCAATCGGTGGCAGTGGTTGTGAACTCTAAGGCTCTACCTAAAGGAGTAACGGTTGGTGCACTCCAACAGGCTGTTGCCTCGGCCGCAAACATCAATACAGCGCGGGGCGATATTATATCAGTTCAAGCCTTACCGTTTTCTAATGCTAGTCAGGTGGCTCAAGCAAATGCTCAAGCTCAAGCAAATGCTCTTGCACGCCACAATGAGATTACAAATGCACTTCGTGCAGCCGGTGTGTTGCTTGTACTGGCAATAATACTTTACTTTATGTATCGCAGTGCCAAGAAACCAGAAGAGATCGTTGAGGAAGAGCCATTTGGGGAACTGGAACCTGGCGAGGATTACTTAGATGAAGACGATGAATTTGCACAATTAGAGCAAAGTGAGGAGGACCTTGAAATGGTACCTGCAAGTGCCAATCCTTTTGATTTGGATCTAGCTGAGGGTATACCGCATGAACTTGAAACATCTTCGATAGGAGAGTTCATCGAAAATCAGCCAGATGAAGTAGCACGTCTACTAAGAGCTTGGATGCAAGAGACCAAGCTCCCAGGCGTTACTACACCGTCCAACAGGCAATCTGAACAGCAGCCAGCGTAAGAGGGGTATTGAGAGTTTTGAGAAATAATTTAGATGAGGTACACGTAAGGTGACATTGCAGCTTTCGGGGCGCCAGAAGGCGGCCACCATGATTGCCCAATTTGGGACTGACCAGGCAGCCAAGGTCTTGCGCGAAATGAGTGATGTCGAAGTGGTTGAGTTGATGAGTGAAGTTGCTCAACTGCCCCCTCTAGATTTTGAGACAGTGCGTGAAGTTGTCGAGGAATTTGTTCACGCTGTTCAAGCCTTACGAGCGGTTGGTCAGGGTGGTATTGAAGCAGCGCGCAGAGTCTTGCGTGAACGCTTGGGTTCTGCCCGGGCCGAAGAGCTCCTTGCACGTTTCCTGGGTCCGTCTGGTTCAGGACCTTTGGCCTTTCTCAATTCAATTGCCCCAACACAAGCAGCTAATTTCCTTACAAATGAGCATCCGCAAACTATCGCTATTGTATTGGCCCACCTGACTGCTGATAATTCAGCGCAGATTCTTGCCGCACTAGAGGAAGAGATTCGTGTTGACGTAGCCGCTCGTTTGGGAAGACTCTCTAGGGTCGCTCCAGACGTTGTGAGACAAAGTGCTGCCGTGCTCGAACGAAGACTTTCCGCATATCTTGAATCCGGTGCTTCTACGCAAACAGGTGGAGTCGGATCTCTTGTCGCGATTCTAAATCATTCAGAGCGACCAGCAGAGAAGCAAATTCTCACGTCGTTAGATGAACGTGATCCAGAACTTGCCGAAGAGGTCCGCAAGCGCCTATTTACTTTTGAAGATATTGTCAACCTTGATGATAGAGCCTTCCAGCTTGTTCTTAGAAACATAGGACCTAAAGACCTAGCCGTAGCCCTTAAAGGTGTTTCTAAAGAAGTAAAAGCTAAATTCACCAAGAACATGTCCGCTAGAGCAGTTACAGACTTGGATGAAGAGATTGAAGTTCTAGGACCAACGAGAATGTCATTAGTAGAACAAGCTCAGGCTGAGATTGTTCGTGTAGTAAGAGATTTGGAAGCTGCCGGTGAGATTACCATCGGGAGGGAATCTGATGAGTTGGTCGAATGATGCGGCACATCCAGCTCAGGCACGGGTTTTACGCGGGCCTCGAGTTTCTACGTCGCGCCCGGCTTCGCTTCTTGTCGATCCAGAACAGCTTCGTCTCTACCAAAAGCCTGACAATGATGCTAAATCAGATTTCGACACCGAAACTAGCGACGAGGCAGATGGAAGTGACGGCCAAGACGTCTATGTTCGCGATCCAGAACAAGAAGCGCGAGATCTCGAAGAGCTTGCTCTCACAATGGATCGAATTCGAGAAGAGTCATTTAGCGATGGGTATGACAAAGGGCTGGCTGATGGAAAGCTTATGGCTAACGAAGAGTTCGAAGTCTATAAGCAGCAAGTTGAGCAGGCTAGAGACCAGGAGATATCTTCTGCGGCAAAGGCCCTACTCGATGCAGTCGAACGGGTTGAAGATGCACGGGTTGAAGCTGTTAGTGTCGCCGAACGAGACTGTGTGGAGTTGGCGTTCAAATTGACTAGAGCATTGTTAAATCGCGAGCTTCAGCTAATGGAGAATCCTGTAGTTGAATCAATCCATCGAGCGCTTGCGCTAGCGCCAACTAATGACGCAGTACTTATTCGATTGAATCCAAATGATATTACTGTGTTGAGTGAGTTTGATATGAGTGCGTTGGGCCGTGAGTGCACAATCATCGAAGATTCCAGTGTTGAGCACGGTGGTTCTATTGTAGAAGTGGGTCCGACCACCGTTGATTCTCAATTGAGTCATGCTTTAGGACGAGTGCGCAAAGCTCTATTAGGAATGGGCCATGGCCACCACCATGATCAGATTTATGTCTCTGAGAGTGCGCAGCCAAAGATAAGTACTGAGTCGAAATCCACTGCAGGCCAGAGTGAAGTACCAAGCGGTAGGCCATATCTCGTAGGAATGGATATTCCCCAGTGAAAAGTCTAGATCACGAAGTGCAAGTATCAGTGCTAAGTCCCGAGAGAGTGCGCCACGCGCTTTCTCAAGCAAAGCCAGTCGTATCAGGACGAGTAAGCAAAATGGTTGGGTTGGCAATAGAAGTTGAGGGGATCCAGGCTGCCGTGGGCGATGAAGTACGAATATTCCCACCCAATGGGTCGCCGGTGAATGGTGAAGTTGTTTCTGTTTCAGGTGCCCGGGTGTCTTGCATGCCTTATGGTGATCCTGGGGGCGTTCGTTTCGGAACTAGGGTGCAAGGACTTGGTCGCCCGCCGACAATACGAGTCGGGAGTTCTCTCATGGGACGAGTCCTAGATGGTCTAGGTAATCCTATAGATGGTAAGCCATTGGGGGCTGATGTTGAAGAAGTTGAAATGTCGATCAACTCTCCACATCCGCTAAATCGCGATCTCATAGAACATCAGATATCTTTTGGAATTCGTTCATTGGATACGTTAGTTCCGTGTGGTCGAGGCCAGAGAATCGGTATTTTCTCAGGTTCAGGTGTTGGCAAGTCGTCCCTGCTTTCAATGGTAGCTAGAGGGACCTCGGCAGATGTCTCTGTGTTGGCTTTAGTCGGCGAGCGAGGACGAGAAGTTTCCGAATTCGTAAAGAGGGACTTAGGTCAAGAGGGTCTAGCCAGGTCGATTGTAGTTGTGGCTACTTCTGATGAGCCAGCTCTGGTGAGAATAAGAGCTGCCTTTACTGCAACTAGAATTGCTGAGTGGTATAGAGATCAAGGTCTAGATGTTGTTCTAATGATGGACAGTCTGACCCGGTTTGCAATGGCCCAGAGAGAAGTTGGGTTGTCGGCTGGTGAACCACCAGCGACTAAGGGTTATCCTCCATCAGTATTTTCGCTAATGCCTAAACTATTGGAACGAGCTGGCTCCTCCGATAAGGGAAGCATCACCGGGATTTACACGGTATTGGTAGAAGGTGACGACATGAACGAACCAATTGCTGATGCTGCTAGGTCAATGTTGGATGGACACGTTGTATTATCTCGCAATCTTGCAACCGCAGGACATTTTCCAGCAGTAGATGTTCTTGAATCAATATCTCGGCTGGAAACGGCAGTTATACATTCAGATCGAAGAAAGATGTCTATTGAGTTGCGCAAATTGCTTTCAGCATATCGTGATGCGAAGGATCTTATTGAAATTGGAGCGTACGTCAATGGTAGCAACCCGACTGTTGATCGAGCTCTTGCGATGAAAGACTTTATAGATGCCTTTTTGACTCAAGATATGTATGAAAAGGCTCCACTGGAAGAGTCTTGGGCGTGTTTGGCTGCACTAGTTGGTGCTCCTGAGTTGGCGGTCGCCTAATGAAGAAATCAAGAAGGCTCGACACAGTCTTGCGAGTTCGCAAAATCCATGAAGACTTAGCTGGCCAGGCATTAGCACTGGCTAATATGAGCTTAGCATTAGCAAATTCCGAAAAGAATAAGCGCGTTGAACACTATAATTCACTTACCGTCGACGGTGGTATCAAGAGTCAAGAGGAGTTTCTCCGCGAGCAACAGACTTTGAAGATTGCAGCGGAATCCATTGGTTATTCGGTACATATGATCACCCAGGCCCAATTAGTTGTCAATCAAAAGCGCGACTACTACGTACAAGCTCGCAAGAGCGTCAAGGTAATTGAGAAGCTCAAAGACCGTCGAATCATCGAAGAGGCTAAAGCTGATGACCTTGAACTTGGTAAGACCTATGACGACATGTCCGGGACAAGGTGGATTTCCCAACAGGCTTTACTGGCTGAAGAGAGTTCGTTTGCAGAATACAATTCGATTTCAGAACGTAGTTCGATTGCACAACGCAGTTTGCTAGTAGAGCAGGGAGCACTCTCGTGACCGACCTTGTGTCCTCGATCCAAAGCCAAGTTGCATCTATCAATAATGAAGTATCTTCCATCCAAGAGATGGCCAGTCAAGCACAAGCTGATCCAATGGCATTCGTACAGGCTCTTATGACAGCACAATCTGTTCAAGCCCAGTCTTCAAGCCAATCAATGGGCGTAAATAGCGGATTGCAAGCTGGTTACTCTGGGGGAGTAAGTGGTGGGGACGTAGTAAACCAAGCTGAAAAATATCTCGGTGTGCCCTATGTTTATGGTGGTGAAAGCCCCTCGGGGTTTGACTGTTCTGGACTGGTCCAAAAGGTATTTTCGAATCTTGGTATATCAGTACCTAGGGGCTCCGACGCGCAGTCGCAGTTAGGTACCCCTGTAGCATCAATTGCTCAGGCTCAGCCGGGTGATCTACTTTTCTTCAACTCCGAGGGCGATCCAACCGGCCATGTTGGGATCTATGTCGGTAATGGAATGATGATTGACGCACCTCACACTGGAAGCAGTGTTCGAATAGAGCCAGTATGGTCATCACTTACCTCGATTCGTAGGGTGGTACCGCCTTCGATTTCTGAGTCGGCTCAGAATGGTTATTTTGGTACAGCAATGTTGGTTCAAGTCCCAGGGGTTGGTGTTGAAAGTTCTCAAGGTTCAGTAGGCCTTGTGGCAGCCAATGGCATTAGTCCAGGTGCACCGAGTGGCAACGTTCCGTCTGCTTATGTTCCAATGTTTATGTCAGCTGCCACCCAGTATGGAGTATCCCCACAGCTCTTAGCTGCAGTCGCACAAGTTGAATCAGGGTTTAATCCAAATGCGGTTAGTTCTGCTGGTGCCGAAGGTATCATGCAGCTCATGCCATCAACCGCTCAGAGTCTTGGGGTAAATCCTTACAATCCCCAGCAAGCCATCGACGGTGCTGCTCAGATGCTCTCAGGACTTATTGCTAAGTATGGTTCAGTTCCCCTGGCGCTTGCTGCATATAACGCCGGACCAGGAGCGGTTGACCAATATGGAGGGATTCCGCCTTATCCCGAGACGCAAGCTTACGTCAATCAAGTGATGTCGCTTATGGGTGGGAGTGGCGCATGACTTTAGGCGTTCCGGCTCCCCTTTTGAGTCTTCAAAGTACAGATTCTCTTTCTCAATCAGCACCATCTACGAATTTGTTGGATTCGTTACTTTCTTCTACGGATCAACAAAGTGTCGAAGAGGTTTCTCTATTGTCAAGCCTCTCGCCTAATTCGGGCTCTCAATCTGAATTCCAGAACATTCTTGATAGTACTTCCTCTGGTATGACAAGTTCTACTGGCGCAGGAGTCGATTCAGGCGAAAGCAACCCCGGTTTGGAAAGTTCGGCTTCGGGATTAGTTTCTCAGCACGATAAGTTAGGATCTCCGTCGTCCCAGGGTGGGATCGCAGCACTAGCTAACTCTCCGTTTTCACAGACAAATCCAGACCAAGGTTCGCCTCCAGCTAGTGGCGCATCTGGCACTAATGCTGTCACTGGCGTGACCGGAGTTGGTCAAACAGGTGGTGTGTCTAGTGCTGGCACGGGTACTAGTCCTGTCGGTGGTACTGGCACGGGTACTAGTCCTGTCGGTGGTACTGGCACGGGTACTAGTCCTGTCGGTGGTACTGGCCCTGGAGCGAATCAAGCATCAGAGAATTCCACTTCTGGTGCAAAGGCCGATGCTCAAACTGCCACTCAGACTCCCACGGGGCAAGCCGCCACTTCGCAAACTTCCTCAGGACAAACTGCCACTGGGCAGGCTCCCACCGGGCAAGCCGCCACGGCCAGTAAGAGCGCTGGCGTATCTTCATCTGCTTCTGAAGATGCAAGTAGTGCGGCTAAGGTATCTCCCAAACCAGACATAATTGCAGAGATTATTGCTGGTTCAGGCCAGGCCGGGCCTACAAAAGGTGGGGCAAAGCAAGTATTGCAAGGCCAGAGTTTGGCCAGCTTAGATGCAACTCAGGCAAAGGCGAGTGGTCCAACTAGTGCCCCAATCACGGGCAAGGAATCCAACGCAACTGTTGGCTCGAACGCAGCTAATCTCAAGGACCCGACATCAACTAGTGGGAATAGTTCGGTGCCGGGCCAAAGTGAGTCGGTCAACCAAACCAAGTCTGAAGGCCAGGCTAATAAGTCCGTCATCACAGTTGAGTCGAGCACGATTGAAAGCGCAAAGACATCCGGGCTGTTGGGTGATACAAACGCCGCTAGTACTAACGCCAGTACTAACGGGGCAAGTGTCACCAGTACTAACGCAAGTACTAATGGAGCAAGTGCAACAAGCCCCTCTGGAACTAATGGAACAAATGCGACTGGTACTCTCACTACGCCCACCAGCACCTCTAGCTCTCACAATCTCGATTCAATCGTTTCGCAAGGAACGCAGTCAGCAGGTCAAAATAGTTCTGCTGTGGCCAAACCAGATTTGACCCAAGCACATGCCAATCAATCAACTTTAGATCAAAGCATTCAGGGCGTAGACACTAGTGGTTCAAAGAATTCACCGAGTTCGTTCCAGCAAGCCTTTACATCGGCTCGGCAAGAGACTTCTAATGAGCCAAGCATTACTCCATCGTCGGATTTGTTGCCTTCTTCAAATGGGCTCAGCTTTCAAAATAACTTTGAAAATGGCTCGTTTACCTCTAATTCAGGTTCCAACCAGTCGCAATTTTCCGGACACGTAGTTGGCAATAGTGAAAGTGCAGCCACACAACTTATTTCAGAGCCTAAAGTTGAGCAGTCTCTAGCTCAAAGCACTCAGTTACCCACGGGCAGCGCGAGTAACCAACCCACCGGCGTAGTGGTTCCTGGGGAGTTTTCCTCATTACTGGCCGGGGTGAATAGCAATTTCGGGGAGTTAGCGGGTTCCAATACTCCTGTTATACAGGCTGGAACTCAAATGGCTGAGCAGATGGTGTCGGTTCTAGCACCAATGACCAGTGGCCCTTCAGGAAGTCACTCAATTGTTCTTCAATTACAGCCTGAAGGCTTGGGCTTGATCCGGGCTTCTGTAATAACAACTGCGACAAGTGTATCGATCCACCTAACTGCACAAACAGAGGCCGGATACGATACTTTGAATAAAACGCTTGACGGGCTTCAGAACTTGCTCACAAATGGAGGCGGGCTTGGTGCATCGGTGACTCTTGCACGCCAAGAAGACCCTAAGGATAAAAACGCAAAGTCGTCAGGCAAGTCAAGTGATCTACAAAGCACCGATTCACTTGTATCCGTAGGTGCAACAGATTCAACCAACGCTTCACAACTAATAAGTTCAGACCACAATGTCGATATCGAATTATAGATGAAAGGTTACAAAGTATGTCATTCATAAACCCCCTAACGAGTTCGACCGGAGCCAGTTCAACGTCTTCGGGAACCTCTAACACCAATCCACTTGCAGGCCTGGCAAATAACTCTCAAGAGTTTCTCCAGCTCTTAGTTGCTCAGCTTAAATATCAAAATCCAATGAGCCCTGTATCCGGTACGGCGTTTTTGACTCAAACTGCAACTATGACCATGGCCTCAGAGGTAACGCAGCTTGTACAGACCATGAATCAAGATCTTGCTACCAACCAAACTACAACAGCAACCTCAATGATTGGAAAGCAAGTGACCGCCAATGTTCAAGGGGGGAGTCCTATCACTGGGACAGTAAGTTCAGTTTCTATCGATCCAACTAACGGTCCAATGCTCAACGTTGGTGGACAGTCAGTTCCGTTATCTGCAGTAACTGAGGTGCAGTAGTGGAGGTGAACCAGGTCACATAATTTCGCCTTACAACCATGAAGCCACTTATGGCTCATTGCTTTTCCGAAAAATGGACTGAGGCGAAAAGCAGATAAAAGCAAAGTAAATCAAAAATTAGTAAGTTATAAAGAGAATCACAATTGAAGGAGGTTCAAAATGGACAGATCACTACTGGCAGCAGTAACAGGAATAGACGCTAACCAAACTTGGCTGGACGTTATAGGAAACAATATAGCTAACTCAAATACAACAGGGTTCAAGCAAGACAACATCACTTTTGATGCCCTGCTATCCCAAGAGATCTCAGGAGCAACAGCGCCGAATGGGATTGGACTTGGAGGTGTCAACGGAGTTGAAGTTGGAAGCGGAACCCAAACCGCCGCGATAACGCCAGATCAGTCTGAAGGCACACTCCAGCAAACTGGAAACCCCACTGACGTTGCTATCAACGGCAATGGATTTTTGATGGTCAATAACCAGGGAACCCCGGTATATACCCGAGATGGAACTATGTCCTTTGACGCTACTGGTCAATTGGTGACTCCAACTGGTGGACTCGTCCAAGGTTGGCAGGCTAATGCTGCAGGGGTTATTACTACAAGCAATCCTACTGGCAATATTCAAATACCTGTTGGGCTTGCCATCGCTCCGCTAAATACTGCAAATGTTAATTTAGGCGGTAACCTTCCAGCTGGAGCTGCAGTTGGCACAGTTGAGACTTCTACTGTCAATGTCTATGATACTCAGGGGAATGCTATTCCTATGACGATCACATATACAAATACTGCAGCCGACACGTGGTCAGTTTCAGCGACTACTGAGAAAGCAGGCGGTGGTACGCAAACGTTGCTTGCAGGAACAATGAACTTTAGCGGTACTGGCCAACTGACTAGTGTTGACCTAACTACTGGTACACCTGCGGCGGCAACTGCTGGCGTGAACGGAGTAATAGTTACTACTACTGCAGCACCAGTTGATGCAGTTGCTGGCGCAACCTTCAATGGTTTCAATATCAACTTCCCTGCTTCGGCATCTGGGCAAAACAATGTGACTCAGTATGCAGCAGCAGACTCTATTCAGGCTATAAGCCAGGACGGGTACGCTTCGGGAAGTCTTGCTTCAATAACAATTGGCCAAACCGGGATTATTACCGGTGGATTCACCAATGGTCAGTCTTTGCAGTTGGGTCAAGTAGCACTTGCTACTTTTTCTAATCCATCAGGACTCAATCAAGTGGGCCAGAACTATTGGCAGGCAACTCCAAACTCAGGTCTAGCTCTTGTGAACACACCAGGTTCTGGCGGCGCCGGTACTCTAACTGGTGGGGCGCTCGAATCATCGAATGTATCTATGAGCCAGCAACTAACCAACTTGATTATTGCCCAGACTTCGTATCAGGCAAATACCAAGGTGGTAACGACTAACGCTACTGTTCTAAACTCGCTTATCAACATGGCGTGATCGAGTTATAGGTGATCTTGTTGACAAGACTCAATGGAGAAAAGTTTGCCCTTAATGTTGACTTGATCGAAAGAGCAGAGATGACTCCCGACACTGTTATTAGAACAGTTGACGGAAGCAATTATGTAGTGTCTGAGTCACTTGAGGAGGTGATTGGAAGAGTGGTTGAATTCAAAGCAGCAGTTTTGCATAAGGCTGCGACAGAGCATGGTGAAATACCGTTTAAAACTTCAACTCGTACTCCCAATGACCGCCTCCACCTTGTGCAAGGTACTTCTGAAGACAATCCAGATCCAGGTTCAAACGGCTAGGAATTCGTTGGAAGACGGAAAGCACACATATGACCCTTCGGACATTTGTAGGAAAAGCAAAACGAGAAAGAGATAGATTCTGTGATAGGTAAAGTAGATCGCTCTACGGCAATTTTTGTTTCGGCTGCCGCGTTTGTCGTACTTGCGTCAATGATCTTTGACGGTACGAATCCGCTAGGCTTACTCAAGCCTGCTCCTATCATTTTGGTTTTCGGTGGGTCGATCTGTGCTGCTGCTGCTTCGAGTTATACCAGGGTACTGCGTAATGTACCTACTGTAATTCGCTTTGCGATGAAGGCACCTGATGAAACTCCTGACGAGACAATAGTCCAGATGGTAAGGCTTGCTGAAATAGCGAGACGGGAAGGTCTCTTGGCACTTGATCGCGAAGGTGGTTCAATCGAGAATCCTTTCTTCAAAAAGGGAATTGAAATGACCGTTGACGGAATTGATCCTGAGGAGATACGGGCACTGCTAGAGAGCGAGATTGATTCACTTCGCGAACGCCACAAAGATGGGATGACTTTCTTCATGGACATGGGTGGATATGCACCTACCTTAGGTATCATAGGTACAGTTATCGGCCTAATAGCAGTTCTCTCAAACTTGACTGACGTTGCAAAACTTGGGCCGTCGGTTGCTTCAGCGTTTGTCGCAACTCTCTGGGGAATTTTATCGGCGAACCTTCTCTGGCTTCCTATTGGCAACAAGCTTCGCAAAGTAAGCGAACTCGAAATAACCAATATGCAACTTATGCTAGATGGGATTTTAGCAATCCAAGCAGGAGCAAGCCCACGCAGGATAGAGGCGAAGCTCTTAACCTATATTCGGCCGTCTGATCGAGATGCAATTTCGACGGCCAAGGGAAGCGACAAGGCGGCTTAGTGATGGCGCCTATTGACGTGAGCTAGAGGGTGACAATGTTTCAAACTATTGTTCTAAATCACTTGGAGGTGTAACAAATGGCATCGTCTCAATCCAAAAACGAAGGCGGCGAAATGATGGAGTCGGCAGGTATGATGCGCTGGCTTTTAACGTATGCCGATATGATTACCCTACTGCTTATTCTTTTTGTAATTCTCTATGCCATCTCCACTATTAGCCCTAAGAAGTTTCAAAGTTTCGAGAAAGGTGTCATCCCTGCAGTTTCACCTGGTGCTAATCCGCTAGAGCAGGGCTCGCTTAGTCTGCTAAAAAATCCAAGCGTTCTATTTCATCTCGGAGCCCAGTCGGTTTCGGCTATGACGCTCGCGGCAAACATGGTGCAAGGAACCCCGCAAAGTGCTGTAACGGCTGCAACATCATCTCAGTTGGCTCAACTCATTGAACAGGCACTTCAAAAAGCTGGTCTTGCCCAATATGCCTCGGTTGAAGTGACACCACAAGGAACTGTGGTAGAGATACTGGCGACAACTTCCTTCGCAACTTACTCGGCACAGCTCAATGGGGTAGGTCAACAGATAGTTGATACGGTTGCAGGTGTCATCGCAAAGCTCCCCAATGATATTTTAATAGGCGGATATACTGACAATAATCCAGTTGTTTGTACTCCAAATCCTATTTCGTGCCCATATAACAACAACTTTGCACTTTCGGCGGCAAGAGCCTCGTCAGTTGTGACCCGGTTGCTTACTATCGACTCAATTGGTGGTCAACGACTCTATGGGTGGTTTGCTGGTCCAAATGATCCGGTTGCGCCAAACGACAGTGCAAGTGGAAATCCAATTCCAGCAAATCAAGCACTAAATCGTAGGGTTGATATAGAAGTTCTAAATGCATCTACTACGGGTCAAGTTACAAGCCCGAACCCTTCCATAGCCGGTGGATCGGCGAGCAGTCCAACTAATGTAGCGCCGCCGATAATTCCGAATGGAACCGCACCTAGCGTGAACTCCTCAAATGCAACCCCGTCTGGCCAAGCATCAGCGGGTGCGGGAACTGCTAGCGGATCAAGCTCTAACCCGATCTCACAAAATGGAGTTGCAGTCCCGTGATGGACAAGTGTGAAGTTCTAATCCAATACAATCAAGTGCCACAGGAGGGCAATAGATAACATGTCGACAGCAATTGACGATTCGTACATACCCGATATTGATTATGATGATTTCGAGGGGTCCGAAGGTAATCGCAGGGTTATTTTTGTTGCCCTTTTGGCAGTACTAATTCTGGTGATTGGTGCCTTGGCGTACTGGCGTCTCGCTATTTACAGTCCTGGACACCAGACGCTCAAACAAATTGAGAATACAAATGCTACCTACTCAATGGGGACTCAAACCATGAACCTCTCCGATGGAAGTTTGGTTCAGGTTGAAGTAGTGATGAAGCTTACTACCCTTGCAAATACTACTGAATTTTCGCAGAAGTCTGCCCAACTCAACAATGCCGAGATATATGTTTTCAGCTCTACTACCTTTCAGCAGCTCCTTACCCCTCAAGGGAAAACTGAAGTTCAAAATGAACTTGTGGCAAAGTTTCAACATATACTTGGACCGGTCGATAAGCTCCCTCAGTTAACGGCTGTTTATTTCAAGAATTTAGTTGAATCAGCACAAGGGGCACCCGTATCGTGAGTAGATATATCGTAAGGCTCGGACTGAGCTAGATATGCCTTCCCTAGAGATTTTGCGCTCTACGATTTTGAGGAAATCTGATGGTTTCTAGGACTGACGCGTTCGCTCCCAAAGTGAGGACACAGGAGGTACGGAGCTACGATTTTCGTGTACCAGAAGCACTTGACCGGTCAAATATGCGCTCATTGGCGTCTGTTTTTGATATTTACGTACGTTTGGCTGGAGGCGTCCTAACTGGGGCCTTGCGGTTACCGGTTAGTGTGAGAGTTCTAAGCGTAGGCCAAGCATCTTGGGATGAATTTGCTAGAAATACAGAGTCACCTGCCCACCTAATTGTTTTTTCAATGTCACCTCTTCCAGCTAAGTGCATACTCTATATACCACTCGATCTTGCTATGGCTATGGTCGATGTAAGATTATCGGGTTCTGGTTCAGGATGGTACCCAAAGAGAGCTTTGACTGAAATTGAAGAGGTATTGCTAGCGCCAATTGTCGACTCATTGCTCTCAGAGATGGGGAATGCCCTATCTCACTTTATGAAAGTGTATATTGCAATAAACCAAAAAGCGGCCGATACGGATTTGCTGCAAGCTATCATCGCCTCAGGATACTGCGTGATTGTAAATTTTGAAGTTCGTTTCGGTGATGGCGGTATTTTCAATCTTGCTTGCTGTCTTCCTTTCCCTGTCGTGCGTCCAATGGTAGATGCAGTTGAGAGGGTGAATCTTGCGAGAGCCGCGACTCCCGATGAACCAGATCCAAAGGTTGTGCAGAGAATTCTAAGAGTACCAATAGATCTATCAGTGAGGTTTAGTTCACCACATCTGACCCCACCAGAGATCGCTAGTCTTGCCCCTGGCGATGTAATACCTTTGCATCACATGCCAGGACGACCACTGACAATGGTTGCGGGTGGACAGCCCAAGTTCTCAGTACTACCTACTTCGGTTGGTAAGCATCTGGCTGCCCTTGTTGTAGATCCAGAATCTTTTGAAGAAGTATGGGAGCCAGTTGACGACTTGAGTCAACTTGGTATTTTTGATGAAGTCGAAAGTGGCGATTTCGACTACGATTTAGGCAATATTTCGGCGCCTGGAAGCTCGAAATAGTAAGTATAAGGAGTCAAATGAGCGATACACCAACTGATGACGTAGAAGAGCTAGAAGCTTTTGAGATCGAAGACGATGAAGACGATGTTGATGAGCTTGAGGACGAGCCGGTAACTCGTGGGCGACAAGGGGGTCCGAGCCAGGGCTCTGGGGCAAGTTCAACAACTTCTCCTGGTGGGGATGGCGGGGGCTCTATGCGGTCCTTTGAGTTTCTCCATAATGTCGAGATGGAGGTTACTGTCGAGTTAGGAAGGGCAAAGAGAACAGTAAGGGATTTGCTCGAAGTCCAGGTCGGCAGTGTTATTGAGTTGGACCGATCAGCGGGAAGTCCTGTGGATATCTTGGTAAATCAAATGATGATAGCTAGAGGTGAAGTAGTAGTTATCGACGATGAATTTGCTGTAAGAATAACCGAAGTATTCGACTCGACAGGTAATAAAATAGAAAAGTAACCGTGACCCACACACACCACGTCCACCATAGCGTCGCATCGACTATTACACAGCCGACGAGTGGCTCAAGCACGGCCAGTCTTTTTGTTCATGAGATTGGAGCACTGCTTGTTATTGTTGGGATTTTGTGGGTTGTAGCACGATATATAAAAAATAAGTCTGGATTAGGGAAGTCGCTTCCAAATCATCCGGGCAAGATTACTGTTTTATCAAGACAGACTTTGGCAAAGGGTGTCTCTATTGCTATAGTTCATGTCGCTGGCAAGGAGCTATTAATAGGTGTAACTCCCTCTGGAGTAAGTCTGTTGTCTGAAATAGATGTCGGTGCAAGTATAGAGAGTGAATTTTCAGAAACATTAGATGAAATAGTAGGTGCCGCTTCGGTCGAACGGAACCCAGGTGCAGTTAGGAGTACTGCGGGTAGGCAGCTGGACAGCCAATGGAAGGCTGGTCAGTTAGGGGGTGCAAGTCCCCTGCAAGCATGGATGGCAAAGCTTGATGAATTAAGGGAGATGACAGTCCGTAAGTCGTAACGTAATGTTGCGCCAGCGGGCTTGATTGGAACAAGGGCTCGGAAGCATTCATGTACAACATAACTAAAGGGTCAAGCTCGAAAGGGCTTGGATGAGCATAGTAGCTGGTCTAATAGCGGCAAACGCGCCATCGGTTACTGTAAATCCTGGTAGCCTCGCGAAACCGTCGCAGTCCATTGAGATACTTATTGCAGTAACTCTGCTGTCAATCGCTCCATCTCTGTTAGTTATGTTTACTGGCTTTCCTAGGATGGTCATTGTCTTATCTCTTGCGCGCAATGCAATGGGTCTTCAATCGGGGACGCCACCGAATCAGGTTATTGCGGGTTTAGCCCTTTTCTTCTCTTTGTTTATTATGGCTCCAACTTTGTCTACGATAAACAAAGTAGCTTTACAGCCTTACCTGCACGGCAAGATGTCATTTTCTAAGGCAGTTTCCGTGGGAGAGGTCCCGCTAAAAACTTGGATGCTGAAACAGACTGGGAGCCAAGAGCTGACGCTGACCGAACAAGAAGCTCATCAGCACCCCAAGGCACCTAAAGATGCTTCGATTGTAACGGTTATACCAGCATTTATGCTTTCCCAGCTAAAGAGTGCATTTATTATTGGTTTTGTCATCTTCATCCCATTCCTAATAATTGACCTGCTTGTTAGCTCTACCTTGATGTCTATGGGTATAGTCATGCTCCCGCCGACACTAGTATCTCTTCCTTTTAAAATACTTCTATTTGTAATGGTTGATGGATGGACACTTGTGGCCCACGCCCTATTCCAGAGTTTTAGTTAGGTACTGTAATGAAAGATTCGACGATAATTACCCTCGGAACTCAGGCCCTGATAACGGCGCTGAAAATTGCCGGACCAATTCTGCTTGCATCTCTAGTGGTTGGCCTCCTCGTATCAATCTTTCAATCAATTACTCAGATCCAAGATTTCACTCTTACCTTTATCCCAAAACTTGCTGCAATTGCAATCGTTATCTTCATATCGGGGCACTTTATGCTTGGGACTTTTGAGAACTTTACTTTACATCTCTATCGCCAAATTCCACACCTGATAAGTTCAGGTTAGTAACGTGCACGCGCGAGGTTTGCTTCCGTGACGATTCCTATACCTAATGAAGCTGTTCTTTTTGCATTCTTACTAGCAATGGTACGAGGTGGTGCCTGGGTGGCAATTGCCCCTCCATTTAGCGCGGTGCCAATGCCAATAATGGTCAAGGCCAGTGTTGCCGCGTCGTTGGCCATGATAGCTGTGCCTCATATTCCAAGCTCACAAGTACCTCTTGATTTCAATGGAATGATGGCAGCGATTGTTTTACAAGTCTTGATTGGGTCACTGCTCGGAATTGTGACACTCACACTATTTTCTGCTGTTGGGGCCGCGGGGTCATTTATTGACATGTTTGGAGGAATTGTATTGCCTCCTTCCTTAGATCCGCTTTCTGAAAATCAGCTTCCAATTATCGGTCAGTTTTACAACTTACTTGCCTTGGCGCTGCTTTTTGCATCGGGTGGCTATGAACTTCTTGTAGAAGGTTGGGTCAAGTCCTTTAGTGGCACGGGCTTATCTCTATCTTCTCTTCGGCTTACGTCGACGGTACTTACGTCGGATTTGGCGAGTTTCTTTGTTTCAGCCATAGAAATAGCTGCGCCGTTATTGGTTGTTCTGTTTGCTGCGCAGGTAGTTATGGGAATGATTGCGAAAGCAGCTCCACAAGCAAACGTATTTTTGTTGGCATTTCCATTTCAAGTTGGGCTTACCTTGCTATTTGTTGGCTTAGGTATAGATTTGCTGCCAGTCGCAGTAACTAATCTCGTAGAGAGAGCTGTTCATGATTCACTTACTGTTGTAGGGGTGTGATGAAGTCGTGACTTCTCTTTATGATTCAAGCCGCCGATCCCTTGGAGTGCGCTGATGCCACCGGGAGATAAAGCGAGTAGGACCCTTCCACCTACCGCAAAGAAGAAAAAGGATTCACGTAAAGAAGGCAAGATTGCCAAGAGTCAAGATCTTGCTGGATGGGTAGCACTCTTTGCTTCAACCTTGATGTTGGGGCCGATCCTCCACTATATGGAAACCAATATCTTGGGTGTCATGGGCCAATCAGTCTCTGTGATGGGACATCCTGACCAGGGTGCTGCTTTAGCAGACTTAGATAACGGGTTGCGAGTCTTTATTGAAGCAGCGCTTATTATCGGAGCTGTCTTTATGGCAATTGCGCTTTTTGTGAATGTAAGTCAGGTGGGATTTGTCTTTGCAACAAAAGCAGCCCGGCCCAAGTTGTCACGTCTTAGCCCCAAAGAGGGGATCAAGCGAATATTTTCCTCAAGTGGGCTTTGGCTGGGAGTGAAGACATTTGGGAAGATTGTTGTGATTGCTTTTGTTGCGTACAAGACGATTGATAGTGTTGCTCACACTGTAATTGGCAGTCAACCTGCATCTCTGGCACCACTGTTAGCTTATATGGGACAAACTATTATAGGCATTATACGAGATATTGCATTACTCGGGTTAGTCTTTTCAATTGCTGATTATGCTGTTCAGAGGCGCAGGGTAAATCAGTCGTTACGAATGACGCGCCAGGAATTTCGAGATGAGATGCGTCAAACTGAAGGTGACCCGGGTATCAGGCGGCGAATAAGGCGCCAGCAAATTCGTTTATCGCGAATGAGGATAATGGCTGCTGTAGCAAAGGCTGATGTAGTTATCACAAACCCTACACACGTTGCAGTTGCTCTGAAATACGATAGGGCTACATTCATGGCACCACAAGTTGTTGCAAAGGGCGAAGGGGAGATGGCACGAGCTATCAAGGAGGAAGCCTTCAGAGTCGGGGTGCCAGTGGTTGAAGATCCTCCGTTGGCACGAGCAATAAATAAGGCTTGTGAAATTGATGACATTATCCCTAGAGAGCTTTACATGGCAGTAGCCCACCTCTTGGCCTTTGTTTACTCGCTATCGAGCGACGCCAGACTTCTTGGAGTGGCATTTAGCCGGCCAAGCAGTTCACTGCTGACCAATGATTAGCTTTTGCTTTGACGAGTTCTATCGGCGTGGCAATTCTTATTCTTTTCGTATGTCAGTTGAGAATCAGAGACGACCCATTTATAGTTACTGGTTGGCACGGTGCTGTGTATTGGGACAAGATAAGATAAAGATGGTCGGTGCAAATCAAGACTTAGATACTAAAGGATGCTTTATATATCCCGTAGAGCTTCATTGGAATGTCAATGAATGGTGTGCAAACTCGCAAGACGAGTTATTAGTAGTTCCCCCAAAGAATGTTCAACAAGCTCTTGATGATCGGCGTGCCATAATATTAGTGTCCTTTGCGCATGAAGCTAGGGTTCACTTTGCATTCGATGTTGCTGGCCAATCAATTTTTGACAAGCTTCAAAGGTTGTCTGTGAATCTGAATTTAGCCAAGGATCAAATTTGGTTTGTTACGGGTAATCGTGATGCAACCATTGAGTTGGAAAATTGGAAAGTGCAGCGCAATATCCAAGAAGAATCCTTTCTACTTCGGATAGCTGAAATAGCGTCTTATGGAGTTGGACTGGAAGTTAGAGAACTCTATGACAATTCACGAAGTTCCCACATTGTGTTGGTGCGGGGGCAACGCTTTGGAGACGAACCTGCTATAGGTTCTGTCCTAAATTGTGTGCAGGGCTTTTCGCAGGGCTTTTCGCAGGGCTTTTCGCAGGGCTTTTCGCAGGCAGTTGTTGCTTTAGAGGCTCGGCAATTTGGTGGGTGCCGATTAGGCCAAAGTGGTAATTCAGAGGATATTTGCTGGAATTTCGGATCCTTGAATCGGAATTTTCGCATACACCGATGGTGGTTATTGGAGTTTCTCTATCGTAGTGGCTTGCTAGACAGAGGCCTTGTTTCATTTCCGCAGTTGGATTCTAAGGCCTTGTCTGCTCTAGAGATTGAGCCTGTACCAAGCGATCTCATTGAACTGATTGAGTCACTTCCCCGAATAATCGACTTGAATTGGGATAATATGAACTTTGGGAATTTCATAGCACAGAACTCCCACGCTGTTTCTATTCTTCCACCAGAGCTTGCCTGCGGATCCGGCCTCCAAATAGTTACCGAGACTAACTATCTTGGGGTGCCTTTTGCGACAGAGAAAATATTCAAAACTCTGACGGGCCAAGGTCCATTCGTTGTTATCGGAACGGTTGGCACGCTTGGATATCTGCAATCAATTGGTGTTGAAACCTGGGAAGATAGCTTCGACGAAGGATACGATACTATCAATGACTCATTTGAAGGCACCGGGCCTATGAAGCGATTTGAAAAGATTATGGAGACGATTGTTCCGATAATTAGCGATGATAGTAAAGTTCGTGAACTCGTTCGATCGGCACGCTCGAAGCGAGACCGAAATTTGAATTGGCTCCTACATGAAACAAAACCGTGGGATAATTTACTCTCCGAGCTTGAAGGCTGCCTATGTTCAATGTAGCTTTCAGGATAAGCTTATGATTATTTCTAGAACACCATTTAGAATTTCTTTCTTCGGTGGCGGCACTGATTTCCCAGAATGGTTTGAGGGAAATAACGGGGCTGTGGTTTCTACAACCTTTAATAAATACGGGTATATTTTCTGTCAACCTACTTCAGATTATCTTGACTATAGGTACCGAATAGCTTATAGATTAACTGAAATAGTATCGGATATTGATAGTATACAGCACCCTGCTGTCAAAGCAGCACTTCGCTATCTGAAGAAGATCGGAA
>JAKAVM010000127.1 GCA_021827485.1 Actinomycetes bacterium | reverse complement strand
GATCTGCGATTGGAAATCCAGTTGCTTTAGAGGCAAGAGCACTTGAGCGTGAAACTCGTGGATTCATCTCGATGACAACCATCTCCCCATTTGAGGGATTGATAGCAAACTGAATATTCGATCCACCAGTTTCTACGCCAATTCTCCGAATGCACTGAAAAGCTGCGTTTCTCATTTGTTGATATTCAACATCAGATAAAGTTTGGGCCGGAGCAACAGTTATGGAATCTCCCGTGTGTACGCCCATGGGATCAACGTTTTCAATAGAGCAGATAACTACACAGTTATCTTTGACGTCTCGCATAACTTCAAGCTCGTACTCTTTCCAACCGACTATTGAACTTTCTATAAGTATCTCGCCAATCGGACTTGCAGATATTCCGTTTTTAGCTACTGTAACCATCTCGGACTTGTTGTGAGCAACTCCCGTTCCAGCCCCGCCCAGAATAAATGATGGCCTTACGATAACCGGATATCCAACTTCATCGGCTATCTCTAATGCTTTCTCCAGGTTGCTAGCAAAACCAGAGTCTACGACTGCAAGTCCAATCTCAACCATGGCCGCTTTGAAAAGTTCACGATTCTCCGCAGTTTGAATTGCAAGAGCGTTAGCTCCAATCATTTCGACGCCAAAGCGCTCAAGGATACCCGCTTGTGCTAAACCCATGGCAGCATTGAGTGCGGTCTGTCCTCCCAGGGTTGGCAAGATCGCATCTGGCCGCTCCTTTACAATAATTGCGGCAAGTATGTCAGTCTCAAGAGGCTCTAAATATGTGGCGTCTGCAAAATCTGGATCCGTCATTATCGTAGCCGGATTAGGATTTACCAGGACTACAACGTATCCCTCTTCTTTGAGTACTCTGCAGGCTTGGGTGCCAGAATAGTCAAATTCGCATGCTTGTCCTATGACGATAGGTCCCGAACCGATAACCAGGATTCTTGAGATATCTTGCCGAGCAGGCATCTAAGTATCAGCCCTAACTATCACTTGACCCATCAATGACTTGCCCCCTAGTACCGCTTGATCCATCAACGTCTTGCCTCTAACACCGCTTGATCCATCATAGAAGCAAACTCATCAAATAGATACCTAGCATCATGGGGCCCTGGGCCGGCTTCTGGATGATACTGTATTCCGAAGGCAGGCTTATTTTTGCTCTTCAGCCCTTCTATCACGTCATCATTAAGATTTAGGTGGGTAACCTCGAGATCAGCTGGTAAGTCGGGATCAACTGCATAGTTGTGATTCTGGCTAGTTATCTCAACCCGACAAGTTCTAAGATTACGAACCGGGTGGTTTGCGCCGTGGTGGCCGAAAGGCAGTTTGTATGTCTTGGCGCCTTGGGCCAAAGCAAGGATCTGGTGTCCAAGGCAAATTCCAAAAATGGGTACTCGTCCGAGCAATGACCTCACGTTGTCAACTGCCAACTTAACTGCAGCCGGATCACCAGGCCCGTTAGATAGAAAAACACCATTAGGCTTCAGGTCTAGAACATCTTGTGCCGATGTATTAGCAGGAACTATCGTCACACTAGATATCTTAGCTAATTGGTTGAGTATTGACGTCTTGATTCCAAAGTCATAGGCTACGACATTGAACTTCCCACCTTCAACACTGTAGCTAGTCTCGCAACTAACTTCACTTGCAAGATCTTTGTGATCAGTCCCTTCTTCCTGGCACGCCTTTTCTAATAGCTCAGACTCACTAAGTAGCCCAAAAGCTGCTGGAATAGCACCGTGATATCGAACATGGCGGGTAAGACGCCTAGTGTCGACAGCGCTAATCCCACTTAGCCCTCTACCTTCCATAAAACTACTAATCGTTTGCGACGCGCGCCACGAACTAGGCCTCCTAGCCAAGTCTCTCACCACAATACCACGACAAAAAGGTCCTCTCGACTCATCATCTTGAGGACTTATTCCGTAATTACCTATATGGGTATAGGTGAAACAAATGATCTGTCCTGCATAAGACGGATCAGTTATGATCTCTTGATACCCACTCATCGAAGTATTGAAAACTAATTCGCCCGTCATGTAGCCGTCGGCTAGAGCCGCCCCGCATAACTCCCCTCTAAAACATTCGCCATCGGACAGAACCAATAGTCCTTCACTATTCATAGTGACCCTCCGTCGGACAGAACCAATAGTCCTTCGCTATTCATAGTGACCCTCCGTCGGACAGAACCAATAGTCCTTCGCTATTCATAGTGACCCTCCGTCGCTAACAACCAGTTTTCCTTTGGCAATGGTATGAACTACTTTACCAACCAACTCGATACCATCAAATGGAGTATTTCTAGACTTGGATGCAAGTTTATTAGCTGCCACCGTCCAGCACCGAGATGGATCAATAATCGCCAGGTTTGCAACTCTTCCTGGCTCGATTGGTCCACCATGGCGTTTCTCTACTCCTGCAATTTTCGAAGGAGTTTCCGACATTGCCCTTTGTATGATAGCAAGCGCTTGGATCGTGTCAATTGACGATGGCTTTATCAACTCAGGTGAAGCTGGAAATTTATCTTGCGTTAGGAGGGTAAATACAACGCTAAATGCAGTTTCAAGACCAAGCATCCCAAAAGAGGCTTCCTCAAATGGCACGTCTTTCTTGTCAGGATGATGCGGTGCATGATCAGTTGCGATTGCATCAATCTGACCTTTGATCAATCCTTCAATAAGCGAGTGGCAATCATTGGCTGTGCGTAAGGGTGGGTTCACCTTCAAATTAGGATTAAGTGATTTTACACTCTCATGCGTCAAACTTAGGTGATGAGGAGTAACCTCACAAGTGATGTCTACACCCCAGTCACGCGCCTGTTGAACTATTTCAAGGACACGTTGCGTAGACATATGCATCAGATGGAGTCGAGCACCAGTTTTCTTCGCTAATAAAATATCTCGATATGCCATTGCTTCTTCGCCCTCATTAGGTATGCCTTGCACACCAAGCACTGACGAGACATCCCCGTCATGCAGGTGTCCTCCTGAGGCTAAGTAGCTATCTTCACAGTGTTGTGCCAGGATCGAATTACTCGTCAAGGAGTACTGCATCGCACTTAGCATCAAGCGTGAATCCTGGACGCCACAGCCATCGTCAGTAAAAATCTTTACTCCCAACCTTGCCATCTCATTCATTTCAGAGAGCGCCTTGCCCTCCCGAGCTTTGGAGATTGCTCCAGCGACCTCTACATCAATCAAGGCGCTTGTCGATTTGGAGCGAATGAGCTCAACCATATCGGGTCCATCAATAGCAGGGGTAGTATTAGGCATGGCGACAACGCAACAAAAGCCACCATTCGCACCAGCAATACTTGCGCTGTGAATAGTTTCAGACTCCTCATCGCCAGGCTCGCGCATATGACAGTGCAAATCAACAAATCCCGGCAACACAAAGCACCCTTGCACGTCAAGGACCTCGGCTCCTGGCGGAAATGCAATCACCTCCCCAACCTCAACAATTACCCCGTTGTCTATCAAGATATCTTGAGTCACTGCTGTCTTACTATCACCACCAGGTTTGCCTACTAAAGTTTTTCCGCCCTTTATGCCCAACCATTTAGTCATCATGGACATATACTCCTGACAGAGCCGCTAGTACTGCCATCCGTACGGGAACTGAATTATTGACTTGTCTTAGAATTACTGACTTTTCGCAATCAGCTGCCTGCGAAGAGAGTTCAACACCTCGATTGATAGGTCCTGGGTGCATTATCTTACAGTGTGGTTTCATTGCATCGAGCCGATCGCTACTAATGCCCCAATACCTAATATATTCATCCAGTGATGGAATAAGTGATTGAACGATGCGTTCTTTTTGAAACCTGAGAGCATACACAACATCGAACTGCGATATAACTTCGTCTAAATCATAGGTTATATCAACAGGCCAGCTCGAAGCGTCACTCGGAAGGAGCGTAGGTGGCCCCACCAAGGTAACCTTTGCCCCAAGACGAGTAAATGCTCTGACATTTGACCTAGCAACCCTTGAATGAACGATATCGCCGACAATTCCAATATGGAGATTTTTTAAATATGGCCAATCGGAACCTTGGCAATCTGGATCATAATCTGATAGCTGATTTGATATCTGTATCAAAGTAATACAATCAATGAGAGCTTGCGTCGGATGTTCATCGCACCCGTCACCAGCGTTAATAACAGAGGCATTTGTCCATCCCGAAGCTAATCTGGCAACTCCAGCCAGTGGGTGCCTAATTACAAGAAAGTCAATACCCATCGCATCGAGCGTTTGTATCGTGTCTTGTAGAGATTCTCCCTTGGAAGTGGAGGATGTCGTCAGATTGAAGGTCAGGGTATCGCAGGAAAGCCTTTTTGCCGCTGCTTCAAAGGACAAGCGGGTTCTCGTTGAATTCTCATAGAAAACTGTGGCCAAAGTCTTGCCGCGTAAAACAGGTACTTTCGGAATTGGTCTTGACGATACTTCTATGAATCTATCACTGAGAGATATTATTTCTTGAAATAGACTTGGAGTAAGATCGTCAATCGAAGTGAGATTCACGCCAGAACTTTCTCCAAGATTGCGACTCCCGCATCTGTAACTTCGACATACTCTTCACGTGAAGTAGGTAAATTCTTTCCAACATAGTCTGGCTTTATTGGCAGCTCTCGATGTCCCCTGTCAATGAGCACAGCTAGTTGAACCGAAGTCGGTCTGCCAAAATCATTCAACGCTGCTAAAGCTGCTCTTACTGTTCGACCAGTAGATATCACATCATCAACCAAAAGCACGGTCCTTGAATCAATGTCGACTTGGATACTGGTCACTTCTTCTATGGGTATAGGCCGCAAGTGGACATCATCTCTATATGGGGCGATCCCCAGTTGGCCAAAATCCGGTTTTGGTGAAGATATCTCTCCCAGGGTCCCACATAGTTTCTCTGCGACTTTCACGCCACCAGTGGCTAACCCAACAACAACCAATCCTTGGCTGCCTTTGTTGCGCTCTATAACTTCATAAGCAATACGCTTCAACGCCCGCTCAATGTCGGGTTCTGACATTACCTGAGCCTTTAGCGCGAAAATGCCCTCATCCGAGGGCACATGTAAACCGTAAGTTGAAGTCATCAAATAACACCTTTCCGTTCTAGCCTCTCAGTGCTCGATTAACGGTTGTTTAGAATATAACACAACTTCGAGACTTACAGCAACGCTTTCCGGGGGTTTCCTTGAGGTATCTGGTCTCCTGCAGACTTGCTCAACGGAGGCTCCTGCTATATTTCCCGGGGTTTTCATCAGGGGCTTCCTTGACGAATCTGGCCTGCGAGAACTTACGGTGCACGTACCGTACTTGCAATCGACGCCAGAATCCCATTTATAAATCGAGCGGATGACTCAGTGGAAAATCGATTTGCTAGGTCAATGGCCTCGTCCAGAATGACAGCTACTGAAGTTTCACGTCTTTTTAGCAGCTCAAAAACCGCAATCTTGGCAATAACTTGATCAATCACAGGCATTCGCTCAAGTCCCCAGTCAATATTTGCCTGTTCAATCAGTAGATTGATTTGCTCTAAGTTAGCCAATACCCCATCGACCAACAAATTTGCCAATGAATCATCAAAGCGATCCGCAACCACGGTATTTTTTATAGAGATCTCATAAAGTCGCGACAAGGCTCTAACTCTCGATTCCCGATATGAACCAATTGCTCCTGGATCTACATTCGGCGCAGCTAGCTCGATAGAGTCTAGGATAACCTCGACATCTTGATCGTCAAGCTCAGGAATCGGCAATGAGATTGCTTGGTGCGTAAAATCCTCATCGCCGAGTGGGTCGTCTTGCGGATCCTCAAGTGGGTCGTCTAGTGGATCGCCAAGGTCGTCGTCTTTCATTGAATCGCAAATCCGTGCAAAACAACTTCAAGTAGTGGACAACTAGGCTCGGGTAATATATTCGCCGGTCCGAGTGTCGATTTTTACCTTGTCGCCTTGATTGACAAAAAGAGGAACCTGAACAGTCAACCCCGTTTCAAGCGTAGCGGGCTTCCTCGCACCGGATACTCGGTCTCCTTGAACGCCAGGCTCTGATTCAGTGATTACTAATTCAACAGATGCTGGCAATTCGACAGAAACTACATCATTGACATGCATTACGAGTTGCACGTTTGAACCTTCGACTAAGTAGTTAACGGCACTACCAAGCGAACTTGCATCAACTTCAATCTGATCATAGGAGGAAGAATCCATAAATACGTACTGATTGCCATTTCTGTAAAGGTATTGCATATCTTTCTTCTCAACAATAGCTTGTTCGATTTTCTCATCAGCCCTCCAGGTCCTATCGAGAACCGCCCCAGTTTTCAAATTGCGAATCTTTGATCGAACAAATGCCCCCCCTTTACCGGGTTTAACATGCTGAAACTCAACCACTGAAAAAAGGACACCATCGATCTCTAGCGTCATTCCATTTTTCAGATCATTCGTGGAAACCATCGGAGACATTTAGAGTATGCTAGTAGTTTATTGGATGTACCACCAATGAAACGCTGCGATATTCGTTGGAGCTTCGATAGAACTATTGGAGGTTTGACACTTTGGGATAGTTGGTTAGGAACTTATATCCATCGCTCGCCACAACAACCGTGTCTTCAATTCTAACTCCGCCTAGTTCTTCGATATATACACCTGGTTCGACTGTGAGAATCATATTTTCAGCCACCGGAACTTCATGAAGGGCTGAGATCCATGGGGGTTCGTGTATGTCCAGCCCTACTCCGTGTCCCGTCGAATGGGTGAATTTATCTCCCCAGCCAGCATTTTCTATAACCTCCCTGCAGGCCTGATCAATTTCCTTTCCGGTCGCTCCCGCCTTCACGTGGAGCAGTCCGGCACTTTGGCTTTCGGCAACAACCTTCCACATTTTCTCTAGAATCGGCTCGGAGAACTCTCCAACACAAATAGTCCTAGTCATGTCGGACCTATAGCCGTCATAAGTTGCTCCAAAATCAAACACGATAGTACTTCCCGGTGTCAGGATTGACCCATCGGCACGATGGTGCGGCATGGCAGCATTAGTACCACCCGCTACAATGGTCTCAAATGCAGATTCTGAAGCTCCTAGCAGTCTCATTTGGTAATCAAGTTCAATAGCAACATCTGCCTCGGATAGCTTATTTGAACTTGATAGCTCCTTCACCAGGAGGTCGCATACCTTCCCAAAAGCTTGATCGGCTATTGAGCTGGCTCGACCGATTCTCTGGATTTCACCTTGGTCTTTGACAATCCTCACCGATTCCACAAGGCCTGCAACTGGTACCAATTCACAAGTGGAGATTTCTTCACTCGCAGAAAGCTTTGTATATCGCTGCAGAGAGATGTGCTCAGATTCTACTGCAATTTTATTAGCGCACGATACAAACTTCAATATGTCGCTACTTTGCTTGGCTACTCCTCCGATTTCAATATCGATACTGACTCCACAGGCAGTTAGCTCTTTCTCAATTTGAAGCGCGTATCTCCCATCTGTAGTTATTAACCCATACCAATTGTCATCTTTGCGTAAAATAGCAAGATCTGCTGCCGACCCACTAAAGCCAGTCAAATAGCGAATGTTAGTCAAATTGGTTATCAACATTGCATCAACTTCTTTGCTTTCCATTTCGGCAACTAGTTTCGGTAAACGCCCAGACACCTCCTTCATCTGGAGTACATCTCTTCAAGAAGCCCTCGAACTAATTTGGTATCAATTCCCGTAACCAACTCAACTCCTTTTTCCCCATCAAGTACGAAATTCAGTCCATCACCTTTGGCAAACATGGACTTCTTATCGTTAGCCATGAACTGGACCAGCTCATCGGGCTCGATTTCCTTCGGAATAGATTCCATAAGGCCATAGTTCCGCACTACTTCATAGTGCCTGGCGAGCCTCGCATCGTCAATTCGACCCAGCCTATGAGCCAACTTTCCTGCAAAAATTAGCCCAATACCAACTGCAACTCCGTGACGAATGGGTTGATTTTCCATGTCTGTCTGACTTGAACCAAGCAACGAACAAGCTTCGATTGCATGTCCAAGAGTGTGCCCGTAATTTAGAACTGCGCGCTTTCCAGTTTGTTCTAGCTCATCCTCGCTCACAATTGAAGCCTTCAAGTACACGCACTTAGCAACTTGTTCTTCAAGGGAGTATTTTTCAAGGTTACCCAAACCGAGTAGGGCGTACTTTGCAATTTCACCATAGCCACTAAGCATCTCTAACTGTGGCAATGATTCGAGGTGCGATATATCACATATTACGCCTAGTGGTTGAGAAAAGGTACCTATTAGATTCTTCCCTTCTTCAAGATTGATGCCAGTCTTACCTCCAATTGCTGCATCGACTTGACCTAGTAGGGAAGTTGATACATTTATACATGGTACTCCGCGATGATAAATCGAAGCAGCAAATCCAGCAAGATCAGTTACAACCCCCCCACCTAACGCAATAACCACGCCTCGGCGAGTCAATCCACATTCAACAAAGCTCTTACAAACCCGCTCCAAGCTTTTCACGGATTTAGCTTCCTCGCCTTGTGATACAAATACTGTCGAATACTCACGTCCTAGATCCAGTTCAATTTCGATCTCGCGCTGGGTTACAACAACCACCTGGCGTGCGTCTTCGGGGATTATCCCAGAGATTTTATCAACACAGCGATTACCAACGTATACTGAATATTTCCTAGATGGGCTGGCAACTTCGATTTCTTTACACCTAGCCGCAATAGCCACATCACCTTTGCCCGCGCTAGCAGTATTATGAGTGCTAGCAGTATTATGAGTGCTAGCAGTGCTATCTTCCACTAGCGCCTTGCCACTTACCAACTCGTCCAAGCGCCCGCAATACTCGATCAGTTACTTTATCTATATCTCCGTCATCAACATCAATTGTCAAGGTGGCAATTTCTTGGTACAAAGGGGCGCGAACAGCCTCTAGGTTCTTGAGATTCGAACGAATATCACCCTCGCCAATAAGGGGCCGAGTTGCCACCTGAGAAGAAAGCCGCGCAACTAAGGTGTCCAGTGCTGCCCGAAACCAGATAATAATTCCATTTTCTTTCATCAAGATTCGATTTTCTAAATCCAGTACTGCACCACCTCCAACAGCAACAATGAGCGGATCGCTAAGTCCCGACACCCATTTGATACATCGCGCCTCCTGGACCCTAAATGCTTGCTCTCCATGCCTGGCAAAAAATCCAGGAATGCTCAGACCAGAAACCTTCTCAATTTGGGCATCGCTATCTACATACCCCCATCCCAGGCGAGGTGCCAGTAGTGGCGCTACTGATGATTTACCCGTGCCTGGCATTCCTACTAGGAAAACCTTGGCAGCCTTGGAGCTAGGCTGCCCGCCTTGAACTTCTTGAGAGCCTTGTGGACTGCCTGGTCTAGGAACTCCCTGCATTGCGCCACCCGAACCAATACTCACAACTGTATCGCCTTCAGGTACGAGTCATAATTTCGCTTCATCTCTACAAGAGAATCTCCTCCAAACTTAGAGATCATCTCCTCGCAAATAGTAAGGGCCATCATTGATTCAGCAACTACTCCCATTGCTGGAACTGCCGTCACATCAGTTCGTTCTTTGAATGAAAGGGCTTCTTGCTTGGTCTCCAAATCGACAGTTGCCAGGACTGGACGATTTAGCGTTGCCAATGGCTTCATCCATAGCGTTGCAAGAATAGGATCTCCAGTTGATATTCCCCCTTCAATTCCACCAGCCAGGTTCGACGCTCGCACAAACCCCCCTGATTTATAGCTAGCATCCAGCGTATCTAAATCTCTATCCGCGCTAGGCCCTAGAATGTTTCTCCCCACGTGAGAGTTTCCCTGCATCGTGGTGCGATCTTGTTTAGCCTTGATACTAATGGGATCATGGGCTTGGGAGCCGAGACGACTGGCAACCTCAACTCCGGAACCAATTGAAACTGCCTTAATCGCTTGTATGCTCATAAGAGCCTGCGCAATCTTTCCGTCTAGCCTTCTATCCCAATGAACATAGCTTCCAAGTCCTACTGGTACTCCATAGGCAATCACCTGACAGGCACCGCCGAGCGAATCACCTTGTTTGGATGCTGCTTTGATCTGGAGAATCATACTTTCGCGATATTCAGGGTAGAAACACCTCACTTCCGACGCATCTATCGCCTCAAGATCTGATGGAAGTGGAAGCGTTCGCTGATCTTGCAAATCGGCGACAGACACATCCCCCAAGACAATAACGTGACTTATAATTTGGATTCCAAAAAGGCTGAGCAATTTCTTAGCAAGCGTCCCTGCGGCCACTCGGGCAGCGGTCTCGCGAGCTGAAGCACGTTCCAAGACATCTCGGGCATCATCGAGTCCATATTTGAGCATTCCAGAAAGATCAGCATGCCCGGGGCGAGGGGCGGTTAGTTTCTTGGAGGGAAATCCCGGACCGGGAGACATCTCTTGCTCCCATTTCGGCCACTCCGAGTTAGCGATTTCAATTGCAATTGGAGAGCCCAGGGTATTTAGGTGCCGAACACCAGAGAGGATCTGGACTTCATCTCGCTCGATCCTCATGCGAGGTCCTCTGCCAAATCCAATTCGCCTACGAGCCAGCTCTTTCTCAATTTCATCAAGACGAATCTCTATACCAGCTGGGAATCCCTCAACGATAACTACCAGAGCTTGACCATGAGACTCACCCGCTGTTAAAAACCTCATCATTATACAAATCTAGTCGCTAAACGACTTCTTTGCATACACCTTGAGGTGCTTTAGCCGACTTCCATTGAAACAACAGGCGCCGCTAAATCTAAGTTTTGGACAGACCCTGAAAAGGTCGCATCACCAAAAGTCACCAATCCGCCCGATTGGGTAAGCAGCCAATAACCTTTCCCGGTTTGCGTTGCGAATATCCCTATAATTGCGCTACTTCCTGACGATCCAACTGCATTTCCATAAAATATCGCATCACCAAATGCGTAAACTGAACCATCACTAGAAGCAAGCCAATAACCCCGGCCATCAAGAGTTCGGGCAATTCCAACTATTGTCGTATGAGGACTACCGGCCGGAATCGAACCAAACAACGATGCATCACCGAAAGCGTAAACCGTTCCTTGAGAGGTAACCATCCAGTAGCCTTTCCCGTCAGGGGTAACCGCAAAACTTTCGACAGGCCCGTTTAGCCGCTTGCCCGCTAAAGAACCGAGGAACTGAGCATCGCCGAACGCAAAGACACCTCCATCAGCGCCCGCCATCCAATAGCCTCCGCCGTCTGGCGTTGAGGCGAACGCGATAATCGGTGAGGCCAGAGTCATTCCTCCTGTAGACCCATAGAAATTAGCATCGCCAAATGCATATACGCCTCCTCCCGAAGAACACGTCCAATATCCTCCTCCGTCTGGCGTTGCAGCAATTGCCACCATCGAGCCTGAAATAACTTGCCCGCCCATAGATCCATAGAAATTATCTTGCCCGAAACTGAACACACCTCCGTCCGCGGCAACTAACCTATAGGAGTCACCCGGCCCAATAGTTGGTTGCGGATTTCCATTATTACCAGATTGTCCAGAGACTGAAATTATATATGGGCTTGCTAGCTGGTTAGGGCCGGTTGGCGTTGCATCCCCAGGCACACAGCTCGGATAGAACACATCACCAAATGCATCGCAAGTACTTCCCGTACCGGGCGGTGGAGCAGGTGGATAAAGCGCGGCGGGGAAGCACGACGTTTGACAAAGATCATTGACCGCACTAACCGAAACCGAATAAGAATCTGTGGAAAATGGCACAAAGTTCCCAGACATAATACATCCGGAATAGCTAAATGCCAACACATTTGATCCCATGATGGCAGTGCAAATTATTCCTGTGCTCAGATCAGTTATTCCAATAAGATAAGCATTCACCGGGTCGAAACCCGCAGCCGGAGGTGGCTGCCATGTCCCACTTATGACGTACTGATTTCCGGGTAGCTCAGATATGCTATCCTTTGCCTGGGTGGGAGTTGATGGCAGTACGTCTTCAGCTTGTGTTCCTCCACTGGATATATCGGCGGCCCCGGGCGCAACCGCTGGCTGCAAGGGACCGGGGCCCGCAAAAACTTCCGCCACGAAGCAACTCCCCTGACTCGAACCGTTGCACGCAACTCCAACACCCATTTGACTGAAAGTAGTACTAAGCATATTTTGAGACGTACTTGTTGCCGCGATCGTCGGACCGGTCCCAGACCCAGTGCCTCCACCAGCACCCCCTCCCGACCCACTACTACTGGTGACACAATTGGGCTGATTACCAAGGGATTTCAGAACTCCAACCGCTTCTGGACTCGTCGTAGTTACAAGGACGCCGTTTAGCTGGCCTGTGCTGACCGGACCAGAAAATGCACCTCCGTTCTCGGCAGCCCAAAGCGATGAAGACCCGGAGGTAAACCCAGATGCAGCCACTTCCTGAAGGATGCATGCATCTGAACAAGTTACAGACGCCGTAGTTCCGCCCCCTCCACATGTGACTAGCCCCTCGGCCTGCTCGTTTGCCCAAGAATCAGCAATTTGAGCCAGGTATTGGTTAGTTGTCAATTGGTTGAGTCCGCGCGACGTTCTTTCAACATTAGTATCAGCAGTAAGTTCAGCCGCCATCTGCTTAGTTACGGCATTGCCATTGGCAATATCGTACGGGATAGTGTTCTGCCCACAATTTAGCACTTGAGGTCCTTGGTTGATATAGGTAAAGATAACTGGATTCGGCGAAGTTGAAACATCGTTAGTTGGAGCAGCCGAAGTAGAAGTAGATGTAGATGTACATGTGCTCGGCGGCGGAGTTAACCCTTCTGCTGCTACGCAAGTCATTGGATTAGGTTGAGAGGGGAAGCTGCCTCCAGGGAGGCTACCTCCGGGGGGAGTGGTTACAATCCAAATCGAGGTGTAAGTTGTGGTCTGCTGAGTTACTTGGATGTCGGCGGCGACAGTGGTTGCAGAGATCAAATTGCAAATTGGCCCAGGAGGTGTCAGAGCAACGATTTGAATGCCGTCATCGCTTAGAATTTCCGGTGAGCCTAGTACAATCGGATTGGTCGAGGAGTTCGAGGTAAAGGTTACGCCGTAAGCTGTAAACTGATAAGTTGTCACATTAGAAGTTACAGTTGTGGTAGTTGTTGTAGTTCCCCCTTGTGTTACCGTAGTAGAGTTAACGCCGTTAGGGGCAACTGATTCACAGTATCCTCCTAAATTCAATCCAGTGATAGTTACCTGAGTGCCACCAGTCGAAGGGCCCGTTGTTGGACTTACCGACGTTACGACTGGCGTGGCTAGCACTTGTGTTCCATTTATAACGGGACAGAGGGTCGGGGCAACTAGCTTTGGATTGGTCTGCCTAGCTTGTCCGCTGGATGATTTCGCTCCACGAAGGTCGCTATGGCCATTAGCTGGTTGTGCCATAGTCAAACTACCAATCGGGTGAAGAGAGGAATTAGCATTCAGTAAACTTGTCATTGGTCGGCTAACCGACGAACTGGTAGACACCAGACTTCCCAGTTGAGAATTGCCTACAGTCTCAGGATATGTCGCTGATTGCAGTAAGCTTGAGGCAGAGGATAACTTAGCTGATCCATTAGGTAAGGCGCTAGCAGATCCAGTGGTTGCAAATATAGTTGTTGCAATACTAAGTGAAGTCGCGCATAACAACGCAGCAAGTGAACTAGACAACACTGAAGAACTTTTGAAAAGAAGATTCTTTCTAGTCATGATAAATCCATTCTAAACTTGAGCCTGTTGACCTTCGCACAGCTGAAATTCGTAGTCTGCATATAAAAACGTTCCGCAACCGGTCGCAACGCTAAGCGTAACAACTGTAAAATTCCCATCAAAAACCTCGCCATCGTAGACTTGGTACCCTTGGCTATCAACTGTAACATTAGCTGTTGGTTGGCCGTCGGACGTGAATATCGAAATCAATTCAATAGTGTGCGTAGTTGAAGGCGGAGGGCCTTGTGGAGCAGCAGCGGATGTGGTGGAAGTCGTAGACGAACTTGACGAGCCAGAAGTGGTTGAAGTGACTTGACTCGTGCCAGTGGATGGTTGGGTGGTGGGAGTCAAGGCGAGAGTTTGACCGAATAGAGGTCCATCACCCGAAAGTACAGGTAATGCCACAGGGGAGAAAGGATCGCGCGAGGTATAGACTTGATAAGGCACTACGGGAAGTGAACTAGACTGACTGCCACCACTAGCTGATTCAGACCCGGCAGAACCCGAGCCGAAACTACCAGATGAGTTCTGAGTCTGACCAGCCACTGTATTACCCGTCGGATGTGTCAACGTCGATGTCTTTTGACTCGATTTACCTGATGTTCCCTTCGAGCCTGTCAATTTCAAATATCCAAAAACCAATACAGCTGCTAGAACCACTGCAAGCATAACAACTATTAGCTTATTTTTCCTCGCTGGGCCCGTCTTTACACCTTCAAGCCCTCCTCCAGATTCGAGATTTCCCGTATCAATTGAGTATGCATCCGAGTCACCCGACGGCGATTGAGTACTAAGATCCTGCTCGGCAACTGACAATGCTTAACCTCCTACCGCAGTAGAAGTTGGAGATGCACCCGGCGTGAAGTTGTTCTGCGGAGTCGATTGCGGTGTTGAAATTTGACCTGTACCACCAGATCCCGCACCAGCACCAGTGCCTGCGCTAGTGCCCGAAGATCCCAGAGGAGCTGTTGTCCCAGGAACCGACCCACTAGTTGTGCCCGCCCCACCAGATGTGGGGCCAGTACCAGTGCCACTAGATGGTTGAGTAACAACTATTTCTGCCGTGCCCGAATAATACGTAGCCATTGTCAAATTCACTGTTAGATTCGGCGTAAATAATGAGTCAGGGCCTTGCGATTCAAGCAAGGTGGAAGTAGTCATTGAAATATTGCTAATTGTATAAATCCTCGGCAACTGCTCCATCTGGTCAATAAAACTGACAATTTGAAAGTATCTCCCAAAAATACTTAGCGTAATTGACACTGACTTAGCCCCCGTCGCAGCAGTAGAGGCGGTTCCAGTACTGGCGCTCGAAAGCGTAGGAGTAAATGTCGATAGAGAAATCCCCGAGGTCTCCATTGCACCGTCAATATCGTTTATGATTCCTGGCAAGTTTACCTGCGAAGGTATCGCGGTCGACAATACTCCAGACTGGGCGATTGATCGCGTCAACTTACCAGTACCGCTTGTTATTTCATTGCGCTGAATAACAAGGCCTTGATTCGCTGTGACTAATCCTTGGTGAGTTGCTTCCAAGGTCGATATTTTAGAGTTGGTTGGTTTCCACAGCGCAATATACCAAAAGAGAAGTATAACAACGAAGCCTACTGCTAAAATTATTAGTGCCTTGCGGTCTATCTTCAACCCTGACCCTCTATATTCCCCGAAAACGGACAGGTTGCGCTACTGAATCCATTCAAATAGCAACCGACTCTTGTCGACACAGCAGCACTTGTAATACCGGCAGTTGAGGTGAATTCCGCATAGCAGTGCCCAGGAATGATGCACAGAGTATTGGACGGATCCCCGTTGGGATTAGGTACGCCTATCCCAGTGCTCTGAGTTGCACTAGCCGGACTACTTGAGGTGTTACTTGAGGAAGTTGAATTACTTGTAGTTGGATTAGGATTTGTCCATTGATCGGGAATTGCATTGAGCTTTATGGAACCCAACCACATTCCCGAAATCGATGGGTAGGAGCTAAATGCTTCCATCCACTGAGCGGCGGACTCTATGTCAAATCCAAGCACCTGGATCGTTACGGTCGCAAGGCTTGCTGACGAATTTGCTCCAGTACTAGATGAGGGCGCGCTCGCGGCACCTGAGGATGCCGTAGCAGTTTGTTGTATCGTTAGGGTATTGATCCACGTACTCTGTGGCATCACTTGAGCTATGCCTCCAAGTAAGTTCACCCAATCTATGTCATTTGAGAGAATTTGCTTTATCATTGTCTCTTGTTGACTATTTTGACTTGCTAACTCTTGCTCAGTCTTAAGCTCAGGTAGACTAGCGCTAATCTTAGCGTTTTCGGAAGACAGGGCCGCGTTGTCATGTTTGAGCTTACTTATCTGGGCATCTTTCGAGTGCCAGATATATAGAAATAACGCCAGAATCACTAGAAGTATCGCAGCAACCGCCACAAGTTGAGCACCTTGATTTGCTCTTGGAGCAAAATCTCGTGGTACGAGTGATATTGCACCTGGATCGTGAGGAGCCAATGCCAGCCCAAGAGCAGGAGCCATGACTGGCTCTGATCGGGTCAGATCCTGTTCGGAAAGTCCAGTGCGCCCCAGCTGAATTGCCCCAAGTATCAAGGCTGGTTGAACGGGTGATTCACTTTGAGCTGTTAGCGAATCAAAGAGACCAGGCGTAAGGCTCCCACCACCAGCGACCAATATTCTCGCAAGAGGAGCAGCATCGGCTTGCGATGTATAGAACTGTATCGATCCTTGGATTTCTTGAAGAAGCGGCCTGATTTGTGCTGAAACTATCTCAGCTACCTTGGCTGATTGTGGATCTGATGGGCGCATATACGAATAGCGTTTCAGCTCCTCGGCGGTATCTAAGTCAACCCCCAGTCCCTCAGCTATTGCTTCAGTAACTGAACTGCCCCCCATTGAAACGACACGAACAAAGCGAGGTACCCCTTGTTCATGTACTACAACATTGGTAATCCCAGCTCCGATAGAGATAATCGCTTCAGCATAGCTAGAGCCTTCACCGTGTTGCCCATACGATAGTGGTGCCAAGGCGCGCACCAGAGCAAAGGGAATGAGGTCAATCTTTGAAACTCGTAATCCTGCAAGTTCAACTGCACCAATGAGATTGGCAATCATATCTTTCTGAGCTGCCGCCAAGAGAATGCGGACGCGAGGCTCGCCGTCAGCACCGACTATATTTTCGATTACCCTAAAATCTAGTTCGACATCTTCAATGGGAATAGGAATGAACTCTTGTGCTTCAAACTGCAAACTTGACCGAATTTCCTCTTCGGTCATCGCAGAGAGTTCGGCTTGACGCACGAATACCCTCTGGTTGGAAACCCCTACAACAACTTTCTTTGTCTTGAAACCAGTCTGAGACCACAGACGCTGTATGGCTTCACCTACCGCACCAACATCGACGACTTCGCCATTGCGCACGGCTCCATACGGGAGTGCAACCTGTCCGAAAAGCTCTAGAGTTGGTACATTCCCCTTGAAAGACACTTCGGCAGCCCTAACCGCCATCGTGCCAATGTCTAAACCTACGAATCCAGCCATTAGACTTGAGCTACTTTCCCGAGTCCAATGCACATCGATAAGTCATCCACGCGAGCAAACTTAGGAATAAGCATCATAATACGATGTGATAGATTCGTGAGCATTACCGCTGACATCTTTGCTCTAAGTATGTGTTGACGTCTGACTCCCAAACCCTCCAGCTACGACCAATCCGGGTCGCCACCAACTCTCCTGAGTTTATTAGACGATAGACGGTCATCGTAGAGACGCGCATCACATCTGCCACTTCACCTACTCTCATCAATCGCTTTGGCGATGTCACCAGTTCTATTACTCCTAATTTCCGGCCGTCTAGCGGCCCAAAAAATGCCCAAACTCTTATTGCAACTCTTAATGCAACTTTTATTGCAGCCGGTAATTAATTACCGACAAACTCCACTCAATCCTTCGACACTAGACCAGCTTGGCCTAGACAAACAACAAGTTGAACATGTGAAACAAGATTATTTTATTGTCCACAGTTTCCCCACAAAAAGACCACAGCACCTACCTTTATGCAATCCAAGTAATCTAGCGACCGATTCTTTCCCGTCCTCACTTCTCCTGGCGATCTAGGGTGGCCGAGCCAAATTATTCAACCTGATGATCTAGCGACCGAGCCATATTTTGGCCAATTCTGGTCCTACATACAAGGTCGCAAGTGCGCCAATCGATAGAAACGGTCCGAATGGAATCTTACTCTTTCTGGTTGCTTTGCCAATCGCCATTGATCCAAGCCCAAAGATTGACCCGGCTAAAAAAGCCAAAAAGAGCCCGATCGGGAAAAACGCAAGACGAATAGCTGCTAACGACAGACCAATTAGTAAGGCAAGCTTCACATCTCCAAAGCCCATACCGGATGGAAATCCAAAATGGATTAAGGCGAACAAAAGGAAACTAATTCCTCCGCCAACTAGGCAGTTACGCAAATCTATCCATCTACTGATAAAGATACAGTGCCCAACAACTGTGCCCACAACCACTAGAGTTGCGAACAGGACAATTTTGTTAGGAATTATGTAATGTTCAATATCAATTACAGAAACTGCCAAAAGCGTGGCCGACATCGTACACGCTATCGCTAGTTCGAAGTAACCTTGTCTAAAATGCAAACCCGCAAGAAGAAAAAGCCCAGCGCAACCGATTTCCACCAGCGGATACCTAATCGAGATTTGGGTTTTGCACTTTCTACACTTGCCTCCAAGCAAGAGCCAAGACAGAACCGGAAAGTTATCGAAGCTTCTTATTTGAGCCTTACAGTTAGGACAGTATGACCTCGGACGAGATACTGACTCACCACGGGGAATACGCCAAATCACCACGTTGAGAAAGCTCCCGATTGACAGGCCAAGCAACCCCAATACTGGGTACAATAGCGAATTCATGCTTAACGGTATAGCGCGTTTGGCCGACCTTCCAACGTGAAAGCTACAAAAGAATTAGACAAGAGGCCTTCAACCCACCGAGGTACCCTCGCATACATCCCCGCCCTTGACGGATTACGAGCGCTAGCAGTAGTTGGTGTCATTTTGTTCCACTTTGGGGTAGACGGGGTCAATGGGGGTTTCCTGGGCGTAGATGTCTTTTTTGTGATTTCGGGCTATCTAATAACAACCCTTTTGCTATCCGAAGCTGGGGCAAGCGGTTCTATACGGCTTTCCTCCTTTTGGGGCAGGCGTGCACGTCGGCTACTACCCGCCTTAGCAGTAACTATTATTGCAGTTTCACTTGCCGCAGCACTACTAGATTCTCCCAGTCAGCTCTCTTCTATACGTTCTGATGGGCTTGCCACACTTTTCTACGTTGCAAATTGGCATTTTATAATCTCCAATCAGCATTATTTTTCTCATTTCGGGCCCGTATCACCTCTGCTACACACTTGGTCATTGGCAGTAGAAGAGCAGTTTTATTTGATTTGGCCGCTAATAGTCTTTGCAACTCTTGCGCTGTGTCGGCGTAGACAAAGAACAAATTACAAGAATTTCTTATTAGCGTTCGCCTCAACTGGAGCAATACTTTCTGCCATCTGGATGGCGATTCTCTATAAACCGGGAACAGATACCTCTAGGATATATTTTGGAACCGACACTCACTGTCAAGTAATCCTTGTTGGGGTTGTACTTGCCCTAATCAAGCCTGAGAAAATCTTCCGATCAGATTCGAATCTATCTCGTAGCAATATGTTACCCGGTATATTGTCGTTGCTAGCGATCCTGTTATCCTTTCACTATCTAACCTCTACTACTTCATTTCTCTACCGAGGAGGCTTCTTAGTTGTCTCCATTACATCTGCCCTACTTATAGGCCAGATCGTCGCAAATCCACATCATATCGTTGGACGACTACTTTCACTGCCTCCCATAAAATACATTGGACGAATCTCATACGGGCTGTACCTTTATCATTGGCCAATTTTTATCTTTTTAAATGAAGCAAATACAAAACTCAGTGGCTGGGAACTCTTATCAATTAGGGTAATTTCGACGCTTGCCATCTCGGTCGTTTCCTTCCACCTTATAGAAACTCCAATTCGCAAAGGTTTCAACGGTAAGATATCTACCAAGATTCAAGCTCGGCTGCTGTTTCCGGCTGGCGCTCTCGTGACCCTAGTAGTCTTGCTCTTAGCTACCACACTGCCCGTCGGCGCAAACCAACGAATTATAAAACCAGTTGTATCAGCCAACACTCACCCAGCCGTGGTTTTACTCGTCGGAGATTCAGTAGCGCTAACTCTCGGAATTGGACTATCAAATCCGATGAGCCGCTACCACGTAAACATTATCAACCAAGGCCAGCTCGGGTGCTCAATTGCCCAAGGTAACCCGATTATGGTCCAGGGGAATCAAGATACATTGCCACCTTGCAATCCCATAACCAAACAGACCTGGCCTATTTTTTGGAACCAAGAGATTCTCAAGTACCACCCTGATGTAGTTGCAATTGAGTTAGGCCGCTGGGAAGTTGTCGATCGAGTTCACGATGGACACTGGACCCACATAGGGGATAAATCCTATGACCAATACTTGACCAACCAGCTGCGCAGTGCGGTCCAGCTGGCTTCTGCCCACGGGGCAAAGGTTGCACTTCTTAGCGCGCCATACTACAACGACGGAGAAAGTCCGGCTGGAGTTGCCTATGACGAAAACCAGCCTGAGCGGGTAAATATTTGGAATAAAATTGTTAGAAATGTGGCACAAGAGTACCCACATATAGCCACCGTTATCAATGTCGGCGCAATGCTGTCTGAGAACCACAGATTTTCTTTTCGTGTTGACAATGTTGCAGTTCGATGCCCAGATGGAGTCCATGTGTCTTACCAAGGTGGAGAGTTGGTAGCTGCGCAAATTCTTCCCACCCTGTTCCAAATGGGGTTTCAAGCCTATGAATCCGCCCAAAAGTCCGATCAGCTCTCCCCGGTAGCACCATTTGTGGAACCGAATGTACCCAAGAGTGGCAAAGACTTGGCTCGGCTAGTACAAGATAAGTCTTCTTCACCAACCTGCCCCTTCTAGGTTTGGATTAGAGTCTTTAGCGTGACTTCTCTGACGACTAAAGCCGCCAGCTTCTTTTCAAGCTGCTTGTGCAGACAGAAGGGCCAGTCCAGCCCTGAGAATAGTTTTGGCAGCATGTTCGTCAGCATTGGCGCTATAACCACACCTTTGACATCGAAACAGTGCTTGGCTGACACGGTTCTCCTTTGCAATATGACCGCAGTCACATCTACAAGAAGTGTACCGGGGGTTTACGCTCACCATCACACGTCCAGCCTCTTGGCGCTTGGCGCAGAGAATCGAGCGAAACTGTGCCCAGCCCGCATCGGATATAGATCTATTGAGCCCTCTTTTGGCAGCTTGCCCATTGGGGAGAAAGTCTCCAGCTTTTTCAGGATTGACAACAGGTTTGGCCCGTCTCACCATGTTCTTTACTTTCAAGTCTTCAACGCAGATAACGTCATAGTCTCTAACAAGTTTGCAAGCAATCTTGTGATGAAAGTCCCGTCTTTGGTTGGCCATCTTGCGATTTCTTTGAGCAACAGTCTCTCTAGCAGCCCGACGATTGGCAGAACCACGCTTCTTGGCGCTAAGAACCTGCTGGGATTTGGCCAGCCTCTCAGCACCAGTCCGTTGCCACCTCGGGTTTTCAATGTGCTCACTATCAGAGGTAGTAATAAAGCTTACAATTCCTACGTCAATACCAACTTGGTCGCCAGTTTCGGCCAATGGCTTTATCGGTACTCCATCACAAGAGAGAATCAAATACCATCTACGTCCCTCTCGTTTGACCGAAACTGTCTTGACTCTGCCTTGGACTTTACGGTGAAGGGTTACTTTTACCTCTCCAATACCTTGAAGATAAACTCTCGAACCATCCTGTCTAAACTTGCAACCATCCCCATGGACAGGCCACTCAATAGAGTCGAATCTACTCAAACTCTTGAACCTTGGATAACCAGGACTTTCACCAGCTCTAAGACGACGAAAGAAACCTTCAAAAGCCTTGTTGAGCCTTCTCAAAGTAGCTTGCTGGGAAGAAAAGGACCAAATAGCAATATCAGGGCGAAGTTTTCTAATATCTCTAAGTTGAGCCGACTGAGTGTTATAGCTAACCGGAGCCTTAGGGCGTTCTTGCGAGTAATAGAGTGGAGACTTCTTTACTATTGTCTCATAAGCCTGTCTGCGTTCGGCCAGTGCAGCATTGTAAAGCTCGCAATGCAAATAAAGACATTTTTCCAAGGACACATGCTGTTTAGCGGTGGGGTGCAGGCGAAATTTGTAGGAACGTCTCACGCTACTCTCCCACCGAGCAGTCCTTTGCGATACTTGGCCCACCACACCAGGTGTAGACTAAGTGAGCTAATCCCACTAGATGTACGGCGAAAACGAGGATTAGACATGTTGACAAAAACTTACCAGGAGGGTGAGACAATCAACCAAGATATCAGGGCTACGCCCCAAAGCACGATTGCCCTGACGGCTTTAAGCCACAGTCCCCTCGGGGCGTTTTGATGGATTTGAGAAATCTTCGCAGACGTCAAAGTATCTGGCAATTATTTTTGCTTGTAATGCTCCCAACATTGCTATTGGGATGCTCACAAGGATCGTCATCAGATCCATTCCTTGTAGGTTCTCCAAATATCTCTAAATCTGGTCCAGAACAGATTTTAATTGAAGGTGATTCACTTGCCCTTACGCTTGGAATAGGCATTTCTGGGGGTCAAGAAGAGTATGGCTTGAATATAACGGACGATGGCGACTTAGGTTGTGGTATTACAAGCGGAGGCCCAATTCTACTTGCTGGACAGCAGTATAACTATACTCCTGGCACTCCTTCGCCTGATCCCGATTTCCCACCAAATTGTCCCGACTGGAAGCAGATCTGGAAAACTGACGTTGCCACACACCAGCCTGACGTTGTTGCAATCCTCGTTGGGCGCTGGGAGATCGTCAATAGATACCATGATGGCCAATGGATGAATATTGGACAGCCTGCGTACGATTCCTATCTTACAAGCCAACTTCAAGACGCTGTAGCCATCGCTGGTTCGCAGGGAGCGCGGGTCGTACTATTTACAATGCCGTATGTGGCACCTGGATATGCATCAAATGGCGTTCAGTACCCTGAAACGCTTCCCTCACGGGTAAATGAGTTCAATGCGATAGTTTATAAAGTTGCGCAAAAGCACCCCAACTGGGTAACAGTCATCGATCTCAACAAGATGTTAGATCCCAATGGGGTCTACACCTCACAAGTTGGAGCTGTAACCACGCGCAATCTTGTCGACTCAAATGGAGCCCCCGATGGGACTCATATATCTCCTGCCGGAGGCGAGATGGTTGCACCCAAGATCCTTCCAATTCTTGCAAAGCTCGCTGCCCAGACACGCAAAGGCTCGTAGATTCTCCTGGCTGGCTGGTCGGCTGGTAGAGCGCGAAAACCCTCGAAGCTCTAGCGGTCGGGCGCGAAAAACTCCTAGAATTTAGAAATACGGATTTGCCCCACCAGCATGGTCGGTTACATCAACCACTCCAACGACCTGTGGTACACAATCTTTGATAGCAACTTCGATTCCTTGGCTCAATGTTGCTCGTGACATTGCGCACCCCTGGCATCCACCTGCCAACTTCACATAAGCAATTACTTGAGAAAGGTCTTCCTTGTCTCCATCATTGCCATCTGCACTTGTCAGCTCATCTGAGACAGGCGCAATTGCAACCAATTCGGCGCTGCCGCCATGGGAGGCAATAGAAGGATTTACTTGCGTATCAAGCACTTCTAATATCTCAAGGGCAACTTGGGAATCTAAGCGAGTGTTAGTTGGATCAAAACTACCAACTAGACCTTGAGCTGATGGCTTGTTTGGGTTGATCATTATGAGACCTGACTCGCCAGACTCTGACGAAACTTCCAAGCTAGCGCCTCTAAGATTCTTTATAGAACTTGCTGGTACAACAACGCTAATATCATCAACTTTGTAGATGGAATCTTCGGCTTGTGCCTCTTGTACTTCCGAAAAGTAGATATCGTAGCTAAAACCAGTGTTTCCAACTCCCGATATCTCGACCCACAATCCAAGCTCTTGAGAACTATCTTCCAAATCGCGAGCTTGACGAACAAGCTCAAGTGCCTCCGGTGAGACCCTAACTATCATTTCGCTGGAGTTGCCCTCAGGAGATTGTGCTAACGATGCGAGATTAGTCGAACTTTCTGTCAGTTGTACCATAGTAATATCTTAGAGCTTTTTGAAAGTTATATCTATTTGGACGAAGTTTGTTATGCTTATCGGCCATTAGCTATGGATGAAACTAAAACTCAGAGGAAATTAGTCAAAGCAAACTCCCATGAGTGGATCAGCTTTGAAGATCCACAAGAAGACAGAACTTGGGTATTCGACGTAACCTTCCTTGTCTCGAACTGGCAGTGCATCTACAAAGGTGGGTGCCCTGGGATTGAAGAGGACCTAGCGCCAGATAAAGAGTTTGGTTGTTGCGTACACGGTGCCCATATGTCCGACAGCCAAGACTTTGCCAAGGTAAAGAAGAATATGGCCAAGCTCACCGATTCCCAGTGGCAGTTCAAGAAGTACGCAAAATCTCAAGGAGGCCCATTTACCAAGGACCCCGATTCCGGCGCTGATGTCACTAAGGTTATTGATGGTGCTTGTATTTTTCTAAATAGGCCCGAATTTCCTGGCGGCGCCGGATGTGCATTTCATCGTGCTGGCTTGGAGGCTGGAGAACGTCCGCTTGATTGGAAGCCTGAAGTTTGCTGGCAGGTGCCGATAAGGCGAGAAGACCAAGAGGCCCCTGATGGCCATATTATTACTACTATTTCCCAGTGGGATAGAAAGCACTGGGGCGACGGTGGACATGAATTTGGGTGGTGGTGCACCGAGGCCCCCGAGGCTTTTATAGCAAAAAACCCGGCATATCTTCGCCTAAAGGATGAGCTTGTGGAAATGACAAGTAAAACTGCTTTTTCTCTGCTTTGCTCATATTTAGAGCATCGCAGCTCAGGGACTAAATCAGTCCCCCTCAAGGATCATTTGGGTAACGATTTAGGTAATTCTGAGGGAAATATCCCTGGTGGCGCTGGAGATGTAACTTTTTTGCCCCATCCTGCCCTGCGCAGGAAGAAATAACGCACACTCATTGCGACTGGACTGGCCGGGAAATTGCCTATTGAATTTTGAAATTTGACTAGTACCATGGATGTATCCATTGAATTAACCCTCGAAAGAGGAGGAGGAATTATATGATAAATAAATTAAGAGCAAGGCGTGCAGCCTGGCTTGCAGCCCAAGGGCTGGAAGCAGGAGAATCAGGCTTTACATTAATCGAGTTGATGGTCGTTGTCTTGATCATCGCAATCTTGATGGCAATAGCAATCCCGACATTCTTAGGGGCTAAGAACTCCGCCCAAGAAAGAGGGGCCCAAGAAAATGTTGCAAACATGCTCACAGACTTGGCTTCACTCAACGCCAACTCTAGTGACTACAATGTGGCTCCGGCAGACCCTAACGGTTTAACGTCAACCCAAGTTACCGGAGTCGATACAGCATTTTCGATTACTGACGGCGGTGCGCTGCCCACTTGGGGTCCTAACGTAGTCTACGTTGAACAAAGTGGGACTGCTTCTGCCTCTACTAGCTGGATGTTTATTATGTCGCAGGCAACGGATGGGAGCTATTGGTGTGCAGTAGAGTTTGAAAACTATCCGACGGCTTATGGAGTATCTGCCAAAGGACAAACACCCGTGGTCCCGGCAGCAGGGACAAGTCCGACCCCACCTGCAGCTAATGGTGATCCAGCAACGCTTGCTGGGCTTGGTGCAAATAGCACTGCATTTCCTGGACAACCAGCATCTGGTGCGACGACAAACAATTGCTAGCGACTTGATACGCTAAAAACATTTAGCACAACCCCCTCTGGAAACCCAGAGGGGGTTTGTTTTTGCTGAAACTAAGGAGGGGGCAAGCCAAGTTCAAACGACTTAGCGCTTACGGCCACGGGTGCGAAAAGAATCTACTCTTCCTCTAACTCCGCTTCGGCCAAACACCAACTTGAATGCTCAGTTCCCGGTTTGGCCCCGCACTCAACGCAGGGCTCCTGGTGCTCGTTGGCAGCTTGTTTCAAGCTTCGAGCTTCTTCGAATCGGCGGTGACGACCTTTTTTCAACTTATTTCTCTCCCGTGGACGTGTGTTGCTTAGCTTGACATATCACTGCTAAGCAAACCACAAAATCAAGGCTTAGCTAGAGTCTAGTATTGATTCTGGACTATGCTCCACTTTTGTAGATGTCTGAGATATTTGACGTATCAGCAATGATCGAAAGATTTGCCAAACGGGCCTTGGCGGTCAAGGAACGGGGAATCCCCCCGATAGAAGGACCTGAACGCCAACGCTTCATCGCCCAGTCCAAAGTAGACTATATGGACTACGCCATGCTGGCCGATGCTAAAGCTAGCTTAGAAGATGGAATCCTTCGACTTGAGATT
>JAKAVM010000022.1 GCA_021827485.1 Actinomycetes bacterium | reverse complement strand
ATATTGTGTTGGTTAGAACTGGCCACATTTCCCTTTTGCATCAAGGGGATAAAGATGGCTACATCTTCACTTCTCCGGGACTTTCAATGAAGACTGCCGAGTGGTTTCACGATAACGAGATTGCCGCCGTCGCCACAGACACTATTGCACTAGAAGTCTATCCATGCGAGCGCGAAGATCTCATGCTCCCCGTGCATATGCTCCACCTAGTTGAGATGGGACTGACTCAGGGGCAAAACTTTGATCTTGAGGCTTTAGCCCTTGATTGTGCCCAAGATAGAACCTATGAGTTCTTTCTTGAAGCGACACCAGAACCTCTGGTCCGAGGATTGGGTTCCATGGTAAACGCCATTGCTATTAAATGATTTCTACCGCAATGATTTCTACCGCAAGATGTTTGGCCCTTTTGCGAGTAGGGTCGCCAACGGGCAGACGCAATCTTCATGATGAACGATGAGCAAATTCAAGAACTCCCTGCGTGAGGACTGCTACGGCAGACGCGCCAGAATACATAAAATTATCCCGTAGAGTGAGAATCAATGATATGCGGTAGAAAAAATTTTGGGAAAGGCTCAAAAAAAGCTGACTTTATGCCGATGGTCAAAGTTGTGGGGCAAATTGGGAATATTAATCGTAATAAAATAAGTGTTGGTATAGCTCGCGCATTCACGCCCGCCATTACTGGTTTCCCGCTTTCACACCGAGCTTTACTGGTTTTCTTCGACAGGACTAGATAATGTTCCGATCCAAGCCAAAGCGAACTCTCAAGACTAAGTCTACTGGCCAGCGTCAAAGTCCAAGTTCCATAGGCCCGCGCAAGACAAAGAAGCAATCTAAAGCAGATAAACTAAAGGTAAGAAGCCACCATAGACACGCTCCCAATAGACCCAAGATTGAGCCTGCTCCCGAATGTCTCCCCGAAGGGGCGCGCATTCCAATTTCGGTTCAGATTCCTCGCTGGCGCAACCCGCTTTCTTGCAATTTAGTGAGGGTCGACGAAGAGACACGGCAAGTGCTCTTAGCCCTTCCTGATGATGCACGACCCACCCATCTTGCAGATCGTGGTGAGCCAGCTTTGATAGGTTGGCCTGGTCATGACAGCTGGCATGAATCTAAGTCTTCAGTAGCAACTAAGATGCAACGAAACTCTAAGTACTTCTGGGTTCGCCTGACAGCAATGCCTGTGCACCATGAACGACGACGTTTCGTGAGGGCTAATCACGTAAGGCCAATATCTATTCACTCTGGTCGCGATATCGTCAAAGCCACTACAATGGACGTAAGTGAAGCTGCTCTAAGGGTAGTGGCACATGCAAACGATCCAATCCATAGTGGCGACAAGGTCCACCTTATGTTTAGTACTCTAAACCGTCACCGAGGTGATCGAATCTCCATAGCTATCGACGGCCATGTATATAGGACAAGAGAGCTTGGTACCGGTGCGGGCAGCCGCAAAGAAATTGTTATCTTTTTTGAAAATCTGACTCCATCACATCAGGACTTTATTAGGGGACTTGTATTTGATATTGATCTCCAGGAAAAAAGGCCACAAAACGCTGAATAATTAGTTACTCGACCTTGATCATTACCAGCCGGAAATCCGGCTCTCGGCGGCTTATTACCAGCCGGAAATCCGGCTCTCGGCGGCTTATTACCAGCCTTGGAAATCCGGCTCTCGGCGCTCAGCAAATGCTCTCATTGCTTCAGCCATATCATTAGAACGAAGATTAAGAGATTGCATCCCAGCTTCGAGCTCTAGCGCCTGCTCTATGGAGGTTGCAAAGCTATTGTTCAGCTCTGTTTTAGTGATTGAAAGCGCGATTGGAGGACCCTTGGTGAGTTTTATCGCCCATTCGTCCGTCAAGCCATCAAGCTCGGAACCGTCCACTGCTCTATTTATCAATCCCATCTTGTAAGCATCTTCACCCGAGATTATATCTCCAAAAAATGCTAACTCTTTGGCCTTGGCCATTCCTACGAGACGCGGAAGCAACCATGAACCTCCAAAATCAAGTGAAAGCCCCCGCTTTGGGAAGATCTGAGTAAATCGGGCATCATTGCTTGCCAAAATCAAATCGCAGCTAAGCGCTAAATTGCATCCGGCACCGGCGGCAACTCCTCGCACCTTTGCTATCGTTGGCTTAGGTAATCTATGTAACGCCAGAGCTACATCTGCGAGATGGCGCATCCAATGCAACTGATGGCCTTCAGTCTTCCCAGCCAGATCGCCTAAGTCTGCCCCAGAGCAGAAATCTCCCCCAGCCCCGGTTATCACTACAACTCGGTCATCGGTTCGCTCTCTAATCTCCAAGAAGGAATCCAGTAAAGCCCTCCACATCTCCATATTGGCGGCATTCTTCTTGTCAGGCCTATTTAGGGTTAGAGTTACCACACCATCTTTACGTTCAATTTCCAAAAGTCCCACTGCGATACCATAGCTCGAAAATCACTCCCATGTCACCTATTATTGATTCGGTCTCGACCAACTCCTACAAGGCCGCAAGTAGTTAGACTTCAATTACTATGAAAAGACCAACTCAGGAAAGCTTTCAGGACCCGCTAACGGGCCTAATGGCTAACGTAAGTAAGGTCCAGCCGTACATGGCGAGGAAAACATATATTTGCCCTGGTTGTAATCAGGAGATCTTCCCAGCTACCGGCCATATGGTTGTGGTACCAATTGAGAGTCCAGACCTAAGGAGGCACTGGCACTCTTCATGTTTCAACCGAGGTTACACAGCCAACTCGACTACCACCGGTGCGTGATCTACTCATCCAACTCGACTACCACCGGTGCGTGATCTACTCATCCAACTCGACTACCACCGGTGCGTGATCAGAAGGCTGCTGGCCTTTACGAGCATTACGATCTATCAGCGAACCCAGACAACTATCGGCAAGTCCAAGTGAAACTAATATCAAATCTATTCGCATTCCAATTCCCTTATGGAAAGATCCGCCCCTGTAATCCCACCACGAGTACAAACGATCAGAGCTATAGAACTTACGAAAGGAGTCCTTGAATCCCCACTCCATTAGTTGCTTGAGACTATTGCGCTCCGGCTCAGAAACATGAGTCATCCCGACAAGTGCCTTTGGATCGTAGACATCTATATCGTCTGGCGCTATATTGAAATCCCCACATATAGCAATTTTATCCTTCGATGAATGCTGCCCAGAAATAGAGTGCAGCAATCGGTTCATCCATTCGAGTTTATATTTGTAATGATCATCATCAAGACTTCGTCCATTCGGAACATAGACTGATACAACACGGATCCCTCCACACGTAGCGCTTACTATCCGCGCCTCTTCGTCTTGTGCTAACTCTTGTGCAGAAAAACCTCTTATAGGGTTTTCCAAACCCACTCGACTTAGAATAGCAACTCCATTCCACTGCCCAGTTCCAAAATGAACACTCTCATAGCCAAGATTGGCAAAATGATCTGTTGGGAAGGCATCTTGCTTCATCTTTGTTTCTTGGAGGCAAAGTATGTCCGGTTGTGCTTCAATAATCCAGTCCGAAACTCTCTCTAACCTTGCTTTGAGAGAATTGACATTCCAAGTTACAAGACGCATCAGATTACTTGACGAAATTAGGCAAGGATTGACTCAATTGTCTACTATCACAAAGAGCAAATCAGCTTCACAAGCAAGAACGCCTTCTACGCTGGCCCTACCAGAACCTTTCCCGGCGCTTGCTGACAGTCTGGTCATCTCTACTTCTAAGTCCAATACGTCCCCTGGTAGAACTTGCCTCCTAAAACGAGCCTTATCCACTCCGCCAAAAAGAGCGAGTTTCCCTTTATAGCGCTCAGCACTCAAGACAGCTACCCCTCCCAATTGAGCAATGGCTTCAATCATTAGCACGCCAGGAAGTGTCGGACGTCCCGGAAAGTGACCTTTGAAGAACCATTCGTCACCGGTTAGCTTCCAAAAGCCCCTTGCGCTCTTTGCGGGCACAACTTCCAGCACTTGATCTACCAGCAAAAAAGGTTCCCGATGAGGTAGTACTTGACGTGGATCCATCAGGACACCGCTATGGGGTTTGAAAAAGCTCGTAGTACTTGACGTGGATCCATCAGGACACCGCTATGGGGTTTGAAAACACTCTTCGCATAAGATCCTCATACTCTAAATGATGTATCTGTGAACTTCCAGTAGCGGGACTACCCGATGGCCGCCGTGTGACATGCCTCGTAGATAGATCAGTACCAACAAGTGAAGATATCTTGTCACGAACAAAATTCCAAGCCCCCATGTTCTCAGGCTCTTCTTGGAGCCACACGATTTCGCATAAATTAGGATAGGAGTTAATAATTGCTTCAATTTCTTTACGTGGCCACGGATAAAGTTGTTCAATCCGCACGATCGCAACACGATTGATCGCGTCAAGCACTTCGCCTTGCGCAGATCCCGATTGGCCAACTTCCAACTTACCCGACGTTGCCGTACTTAGTGCCTCTACTCCAACTTTGCCGCTACAAAGGGCAATTGAAGTTACAGAGGAGTTAAAATCAGGACTTTGAAGTGATCTTGGGTCGTCTATGACCGGCTGGAAAGACCCGTGAACAAAACTGTCAAGTGTTGAGCGCGATTGGGTGGAGCGTAGTAGTGATTTTGGCGACATAACAATAAGAGGTCGGGTGGCCTGGGAATTGAGCATAAATGCATGCGATCTAAGTAGATGGAAAAACTGTGCGGAAGAAGTTGGATAAACTACCCGCATATTATCCTCGGCACATAGCTGCAAGAATCTTTCAAGCCTTGCTGAAGAGTGATCGGGCCCTTGGCCTTCGTAGCCATGCGGAAGCAGCAAGACAATTCCACTCTTTAGATCCCATTTCTCGGAAGCAGATGCGATAAATTCGTCAATTATCGTCTGGGCTCCATTGGAGAAATCTCCGAACTGTGCCTCCCAAATGACTAAAGCGTTTGGGTCTCCAAGGCTGTAGCCGTATTCAAAACCAAGAGCGGCATACTCAGACAGAAGCGAGTCATATACATTGAACTTTCCAATTCGATTATCCGAAGAAGTCAATTGTAAGACTTCGCTTGATCCTTGCAAGGATGCGAGCGGGCAAAAAGTCGAACCATTCTGATAGTCGATCAAGACAGAGTGACGATGGCTAAAGGTACCTCGCTGAGTATCTTGGCCAGATAATCTTATATCCCTTGCTTCAACTAGAAGAGTCCCAT
>JAKAVM010000087.1 GCA_021827485.1 Actinomycetes bacterium | reverse complement strand
AACAGTCCAGCCATTACTAACTGGTCGTCGCTAGATCTTTGCCTTCACCGCCAGCTTCTCCGCCAGCTTCTCCGCCGTCATGTCCGCTGTGTAGTTCTTCATCGGAAGACTTGCCATGCTTGATCCTAAAGTATGCCCAAAAAGCCCCGGCAAAGACAGTAAATCCAATAAATAGATACAACATTGAGAGCATATTGGCGTTCTTGTTTCCACCAAATCCTGCTGCAGATGGGTGCATCACAAACTGGACAAAGATAAACATTACAACGATATATAGCCCTGCCCAGGCAGCCTTGGACCAGTGATAGATTGTATTGCCATCTAAGTATTTCATCGGAATTAGACCAAAGAGCAGACTTTGTAGTCCACATACCCACACTGTTGATAGCAGTGAATCAAGGGCTAGTAGCCCAAATGAGGTATGTCCTGAGATAACAGAGTTTTTGATTGGTATCCATGCAATCCAACAAAGGGCAGATACCCCTATAAGCCATAGAGAGGCCCAGGTAACTGACCTGCCATCCTCTTCGTTGGTTGGTTCAATCCTAAATACAATTGCTGCAAAGACCCCAAAGACATATCCCGGCTCAAAGTGGCTAAGTCTGGAAAAGACAACTAGCACTATAGCTATTGCCACCCCTAGTGGGAAGGCTTTTAGGTCTCCTATCTTTTTGAATCTTCTATGGACGTATACACCTCTTGCTATTTCGGTGGTAGTGGTAATTACTAATATTGCACCTACATATCCTGCAATTTCAGCTGCCGAGGAGATATTGAAGCCAAAAGTAGGATCTACTAGCGCATAGAGAATCGAGCCAACTATTGCAAAGAGCACAAGTAGGGCTCCTGTGTGAAGACCTTCTAACCAGCCCTCAACCTTGTCAACAAAGCGACGTAGTAGACCCCTTGAGGATGCAATTGTCTTGTGGTGCTCTTTGAGTGTTGAGTTGAATAACGTTGCAGGAAGTGCAACTAATAAGATAAGCAAAAGTGCTATTGCCGCATTCTGGCCTGCAGTTTTTCCCGATAAGAGCTTGAATGCTTCAGTGGGGCTTGGAACTGAGTTAGCCAGTGGAACAACTCCTGGGGGACCTCCATCTTTGCCTAGTCCATAGCCTTGGGTATAGTGCATAGCTGGGCCTCTTTGGCCTTGGGCAACAAGTGCCTTCACGTCTTGAGGTGGAACCAGATTTCCATTGGAGATAGAAGACACCGGCTGGGGAAGACCTAATGCTTGAATAGATGAGCTAGTAGAGGTGCCCTTGGATAGGTGGCTCTTATTGACAAGGTTCTTGGCCAAAGTTGTTGTGGTAGTTGGGGCAAGTGAGGTTGTTGACGAGCTTGGGGCCAGAGATGTTGTTGGTGAAGAGTTACTCGAAAGAATAGGTGCTGGCGGTGGCGGTGGGCTATTGGAAGGCGGAGGCGGAGGCGGGCCACTGGAAGGCGGTTGCGTTGTGGGTGATACAGTCGTCGTTGGGGCCAAAGTTGTAGTTGTAGCCAAGGTTGTAGAGGTAGTAGTTGTGGTTGTAGCTACCCAAACAACGCTAAATGAAGTCGAGTGGGCAATTCCGGCTGAGTCGACAAATGAGCCAGTTACGCTATCTGTACCAGGTCCACCAGTATCTGTATAACTCCATGAAGCGGTTCCGGCTGCATTAGTTATGGCAGTTCCCGATTTAGGGTGATTAGGGCCTGAGACAACCGAGAAGTTCACCGTAATACCTGAATCAGCAACATTTGTAAGGGGAGACAGATGGAAGAGGTCATAGGCTACCTCCAGGGACTTAGCCTCTGAAAGATGTGTCTTTATAAGCGCTGACGCTGGTGAGGTCAAGGTGACCGATAAAGTCACCGGTGAGCCAACGATCACTGGAGTAGTTGAGGATGGTCCTTGGGTAACTATTGAAATTGGAGCTGCCCAGGTTACTGTTACCTGGTTTGAGCTAACGCTCGAAGAGCTTGAAGGGGTTGAAGGAGTCGCCGAGTTAGAAAGAGTTGCACTTATCTGATCGATTCCAGCCTTGGGGGATGCGAGTGTAAAGTTAGCTACTCCTTTAGTGTTGGTTGTAAGAGTTGAACTTATGCCCTGGTCTGGTCCGGTGGAAACACTAAATATAACTGATGCTCCGACCAAAGGCGCCCCGCTTGGGTCAAGGGCTAGTCCAGAAACGCTTACACTCTGCCCAACAACAGCACCTTGGCTGGCCGGACTAAGCGTTAGAGAACTAAGTCCGGTAAAGGTTACAGTTGCACTTGCAACAACTGGTGTAGTTGTACCAGTTGGGGTTGTGCCAGCCGTAACTGTATCGACACCTGAACCCCCTTTGTTGGTAAAGACATAAGTTGCAATACCTGATGAGTTAGTTGTGCCGCTAAAGGTTAGGCCTGCATCGGGACCCGATGAAACGTCAAAGGATACTGAAGTGCCTGATATAGGAGTTGTGGTAACTGCCCCGGTTGAAGAATTCGTTGAAGTCTCAGTTAGGCTCGCACTAAAGGTAACTTGCGCACCTGGGTTTAGGGTTGAGGTAGATGGGGTGAGGGTTAGCGAATAAGCACTAGTTGTAGGAGGTGGAGGAGCAGTTACAGTAAAGAGATCTGCCGATGAAGCCGTGCTGGTTCCGCCTAAAGTAGTCACTTCAATATCGAAGGCTCCTGCAGGCTCGGCTGGCGAGACAGCAGTCAATGAAGTGGAGGTGATATCGGTTACTTGAGTCGAGCGATACTCGCCGAAATAAACAACCGAGTTATCAGTAAAACCTGTGCCGGTGATTGATACAGTACTGCCGCCACCTGTAGAACCACCGGTAGGAGTAATAGCTGTGACTGTTGGTGCCGGTGGGGAAGTGAAACTAAAGGGAGTTCCGGCCGATGGTGATGGGTCGCCAGACGTCCACACCTCTAAGCCATAGGTACTCGGAATGGGTGGATTTCCTACACTAGATATGACAGCGGTGGCCGGTGTAGCCGATGGGAGGCTATCGCTATTAGCCAAGGTTGCAGTAACAGCCATAGGTTCTCCCGGATTACCCACAGTGCTTATCGAAGCTGCCGCAACTCCGTTGATTACATAGTCACTAGCCAGAGTGGGAGGGAGTGTTCCTTGGGCAAATGCAAAGGTTACAGTACCTACTCCGCCAACAAGTGAGGTAGTTGGGGTGAATGAGACCGTATAGTTGGTAATGTATCCAGCTACGTTAGATCCTAGCGTTACGGTTTGCGCAGTTACCGCGGTGTCGATTGAATAAGGTGGACCAGCTATTGGCACCGTATCGGAACTTGTCGAGATCGACCAGCCCAATCCAAATCCCGCGCTCGGTGGGTTTGTTACTCCAACCACCAAAATCGAAACTGGGGCGCCTCCTGGGATGCCAGGACCACTTGGAACCGTTATTGTGACAGTATTTGAACTTGCAACAACAGTCGTGACAGTAACGCCGTTGACGCTGTAATCAGAAGCAACCGATGGGAAAGTAGTTCCGCTAGCGGCTGTAATCATCACAGTACTAGAACCGGGTGAAAGTGCTCCGGCCGGGCTTGTAATGAAATCCATTGAATAAGTGGATGTCGAACTAACTTGCGCAGAATCAGGGAAGGGTCCTAAGACCCCACCAACCCCAGTCGAAATAGCATACGCCGATGATGCGACTGGCATGTTGTCTGAAGATGTATAGACGCTCAAGCTATAACTGCCTGGAACGGGGGGATTGGTAACGTTGTTAATGGTTACGGTAACTGAAGTAGAGGTTCCTATGGACGTCGGAACCATAATATTAACGCCTGAGTTTCCACTTGTAGGCGAGACAGAAGAAACCACTACCCCATTGACAAGATAGTCACTAGCAGCACTTGGGAACAGGGCGGGGCCCTGGATGGTCATACCGCTTCCAATACCCATTGAACCCGTTGAGCTGGTGGTAAAGCTAACAGTGTAGGAAGCAACCGCTGCGACTAATGGATACGAAGGTGATACACTAACCGAGCTTACCGCTGTTGGAGTAGGAGCAGTGGCAGAGCCAAAGTAAGGCTGGCTTGTTACGGCGGTTGCTCCACTGTCAGCGTCGGCGCTAGTGACTACACCTAGGTCAATGCTCCCAACTGTCGATGGATTAGCCACTCCTGCGATATCTACGAAAAATTGGCATGAAGGCGCAACGTTGACCCCAGCTGGCAGGAATATAGTTACCGTCCAATCGCCGGACACACCGCCTGGGGCAGGTGCGGTTGAAACCACCACACCATTGACTAGGTAGTCACTTGTCGTAGCAGGGAATGGATTGGATGCACTTGTATCGTTGTTCGATATTGTAATTGTTTCAGCGGGACTGGCTTGTGCGTAGAGCATTCCGGCTGGACTCGCAGTTGCATATATCTCGTAAAAAGCAGAAGCGCCCGCGGTCAGTGGATTGATAGAACCCCCAACAATCTGAGGAGGAGTAGAACTTACCGTAGTAGTGGTTACGCCTATTACAAAGCCATTAGTGGATACAGAAGCAGTGTCTATCGAGGTAGAAATTGATGCAGTGTAGTTGCCAGGGGTATGGGGGTTGGTGATTGTGCTGGCGATGCCCAGGACGACACTAACTGTGGTGGCAGCTCCGATAGGAGTGCTGCCTACAGTTAAAGTCACAGTGGAACCGGAAACTGATACCCCCGAGCAGGTAGTCCCACTTATCGAACAGGTGGTTCCATTGATTGAATAGTCGCCTATAGCTGTTGGAATCGTTGCTGTGCTAGGTAGAGTTGCAGAGATTGTTCCACCGGTGGGTATAGCTGCCGGTGTAGTGAAAGCAGCGGTGAACGTGTTGCCATTACTAATCACGGTGGAGGTCATCGATATGGACGTGCCAAGCACCGAGTTTGCCGGTTGTGGAGCAATAGTGAAGTTGGATAAGACTAGTCCCGGATCAGAAGTAGTTTGAACAAAGAAAGAGTAATTGCCCGATGCTGGATTAGTGATACCTGCAATTACAATACTGGTATCGGAGGCTGGTACTAAACCATGACCGCCATTTAGCACAGATGACACAGTGATCTGGTACCCCGCATATCCGGTTGGGCACGTGGCCGCTGTAACTGTCGCAACGGGAGCATGACTAATACCGCTCGTCTGCCCCATTGAATAGCTCGCAGGGGTGGATGGGAGTGTGTAGCTACTAGTCTGCGCACAAATTGTTACAGTACCACCAGGTCCAACTGGAGATGTGGGGATGAAGTCGATTTCGTAGTTGCTAATCTCGCTATAGGCTAATGACGATGCCAAGGTATTAGACGGATAAATTGCAACAGAACTCACCGCGCTTTGGATAGGTGCTGGCATGGCAGTAGGTGATGTATCTGAGGAGGTTGATACGAACGCAGTCGCACCTGGGTTAGGAGTAGTGGGGTTAGTCAAGCCTCCAAGTCCTACCGTTACTGTGGAGCTAGAGCCAATAGTTACGCCAGAGGGAAGGGAGATAATAACCGTTGTCCCGCTAACGTTGATGGCTGAAGCAACCGCGGATCCAGTGGCGCTAACCGAGTAGTCAACCGCGCTAGTTCCAAGTATCGTGCCAGGAGGTGCTGTAACCGTAATTGTTCCTCCAGGTGAGACTGCCCCCGAAGAGCTTGAAGTAAATGACACCGTCCAAGTTACGTTGGCTGCGCCAGCTGCGGTTGTTGAAGCACTGAGTGTGGCCGAAAGAACTGCAGTACCAATCAAGAACGGAGGAGACTGAACTGGCATTATATCTGACGACGTGCTTATGCCTATTGTATAACTTCCCGAAACTGAGGTATTTATTACATTGAGGACCACCACGGTTACCGAAGTACTATTTGGGATCGACACTATTGGCGGAATTGTGATCGTCGCCGATGTGCCAGAGATTACAGGTGCTGAAACAACCGAGATACCGTTGACAAGATAATCTGGGGAGGGTGTAGGCACGGAGGTTCCACTTGGAAAGGTAAGTGTGATCTGGCTGCCGTTGCTAAGTGCGCCAGTGGCAGAGGTAGTAAAACCTATTTGGTAGCTCCCGCTTCCTGCGTCAATCTTTGAACTCAGGACCGGTCCTGTAACTCCGGCTACTGAAGTTCCAATGGAGTAAGGGCTGGATGTAGACGGTGTCGTGTCAGACGACGACCATCCAGTTAGTGTGTAGGCGCTTGAAGATGCTGGATTGGTAACTCCCGAGATAACAATCGTGGCCGGAGAGGAGTTTCCAACAGCAACAGGTGTCGTTATTGTAGCTAACTCACCTCCACTAGAGATGACTACTGTTGAACACGGCACCGGACTTGCGGTAGAAGCAACAGTGTAGTCTGACGCCACGGGTGGGAAAAATGTACCAAAAGGTGCCTGGAGGGAGATCGTTGCGCTCCCAGCGGCAAGAGCGCCGGTAGCTGAAGTTGTGATGGAAAGCGTATATGTTGCTGTTGCTTCGGGGATCGAGGGAGTGATTGAAGAAACTGTGACAGCCAAGGAAGTAGCTCCGGACGCCGGAAAGAACGGCATTAGGAATAAGATTCCCAGCAGCATTGCTACAAATACAGCGCCGCACCGTCGCAAGATCAGCATCAATCTTGAATGGTTCCCTAAATGCATTTCACCTACCCAATTCTTTCTGTGACCACGCGTGCTATTAGAGCTACCACCATTACCCAATCTAGATAATCGGCCAATAATGCCTAACACTTTAGTTATTACTGGTAATTTTACATTATCAGGAAGTGCTGGATTACGTCCATTGGCATTTTGGCCAACCAGGCCGAGCAGGCCAACCAGGCCGAGCAGGCCAACCAGGCCGAGCAGGCCCAGCAAGCCCCATCAAGCTAGCTAAGTTCGAAGTCTCCTTTATCAAGCAAGGTAACTTTCTGGCCAATAATCTCCTGTGTAATTGCTGTCTCCATCATCTGTGGATCAGAAGAAGAAACCCAAGTACGTCTTCCGTCGGGCAAAATTGCGCAGGCAACTAACCTTTCGGCTTGTCCGCTTCTCTCATAGATCACAGTGTACGACTCCAATTGCGCCGGACCACTCGCATCTTCAACTACTTCACGCGAGGAAAGCTGATCAACACGATCTTGGACATTTGAGTATTTGAAAGCCTCCTTGGGCGGATTTGTGGAGTAAATCCCGACTGCATGCTTAGTGAGATACCACCCAACTGCATTTACAAAGCCATTGGAGCCGGGGTTAGATCGTAGAGTCTCCACCATCGAAGCTATTGAATGAGTCACATAGTTGTTACCAGGCCCTCCGGCGAATCCTAACCCGCCGGTTACGGTCAGGGGTCGACTTGGGTCGTCAATTGCAACTCCTAGTTCAAGGGCGGCTATCTGCACGGCCGACGGGAAGCAAGAATATAAATCTAAATAGGCTAAATCGTCAATAGATAGATTGGCCAACTTCAAAGCCTCCTTAGAGGCAAGACCAAGTGCTGGGGAACTATTGAGAGTATCTCGATTTGATATAAACCAATGATCATTAGCTTGTGCTCCGGAAAGCGGGAATACAAACTTATCACTTGAAATACCTGCCCTCTGCGCAGTTTCAAGGGAGCAGATGATAATTGCTGCACCTTGGTCAGTCTGGATATTTGCATTTAGAAGTTTAGTGTATGGGAAACACACCATCCGGTTATCGGGTGAAACTGTAGAAATCTCCTCAGGCGTTCTATAGGACTGTGACCACGCATACGGATTATTCGACGCAACCTTCGAAAAGTCCGACCAGAGTTTAGATATCATCTTACGATGCTCTTCAATCGACAACCCTTTGCGAGCCCGTATAGCATTTTCAAAAATGGGATAAATCTGGATGGGCACTACTAAGCCCTTGGACATCTCTGCAGGACCACTACCTTGACGTTCATCACCAACCAGAGTTGCAGGAGGAGCAGTCTCTTGGTCTCTGCGGATCCACTTGCCATGGACTGGTGGATTTGCCTTGGACTGGAGAAGGCGGGTGTAGACAGCTTCGGCGCCGACGATCAAAGCACAATCAAGCTCTCCTTGTTGGATCTTAGTTGCCGCATCATTGACAAGCATCTGGGGACCATTGCCACCAGTAGTAGTAAGGATTGATTCTTTTAGATCAATACCTAGTTTGCTAGCAACAATTGCACCTGGGTTCAGATAACCCCAAGACAAAATACCCAAAGCCCGGATAGAGGTCAGTGATTTGAGAATTTCCTCCGATCCGCAGTCTTGTATGGCCAGGGCAGCGCACTCGGCCATGATCTCAGCTGGTTCGCTTAGGTTTTCCAGATCATCACTGGCGCTAGGGTGGCGTTTATTCTGAGCTACTCCAACAATTACGGGGGTACGTGGGTCCATTTGGGACTACTTCCTTTACTGACTGGTGAATCAATAAGACATTCACATCGTACAATACTAGCCGGACTAATCCAAATGCAGCGCTTAGGCGCGCTGGAATACTAGCCGGACTGATCCAAATGCAGCACTTAGGCATACTTGGCGACAACAACCTAAACTGGAGTAGTGATAATAGCCGTAGGATCAGACCATGCAGGATTGGAGCTCAAAGGCCAGTTAGGTAAGTACCTGGCCGATAAGGGTCATCAAGTCCAGGACCTGGGAACTTATACAACAGACTCGGTGGACTATCCTGATTATGGAGAAAAAGTTGGCAGCGTAGTGGCTGCTGGCGAAGCTGAACTAGGGATCTGCGTGTGTGGAACAGGAATAGGAATCTCTATTGCCGCAAACAAAGTTTGTGGTATTCGGGCTGCTGTAGTCCATGATGTAACCTCAGCCAGGCTTGCTAAAGCGCACAATAATGCCAATGTAGTGTGTTTTGGTGAAAGAATGATCACATTTGAGGTGTCTCGCCAAGCTATAGACGCGTTCCTAGAGTCAAGTTTTGAAGGTGGGCGACATATCAAACGGATTGAAAAACTGAACAATTTAGACAAATTGCGGGAAGGAAACGAGTAATTGAGCAGATGGCCAGATTCTAACGACAGTGAACTATTCTCAATAATCTCAAAGGAAGTTGCGCGTCAAAATACCTCACTCCAATTCATTGCTTCTGAAAATTTTGCTTCGCCAACCGTCTTGGCGTTGGCCAGCTCGGTACTAACTAACAAATATTCGGAAGGTTATCCCTCGAAACGATATTATGGGGGTAATCAAGTTGTAGATCAGGTTGAAGTACTAGCTCAAGAACGAGCACGAAGTCTATTCGGTGCTCAACATGCAAACGTACAACCTCACTCTGGCGCAAATGCAAACATGGGGGCCTATCTGGCCTTGCTTGAGCCGGGAGATACTGTCATGGCAATGCGCCTCGACCAGGGCGGACATCTAACCCACGGGTCTCCGGTTAACGCTTCAAGCAAGATGTATCGTTTCGTGGCATACGGGGTTAGAGATGCCGGTAAATCAACCGAAGGGGCTGAGCGAATTGATTTTGATGAGCTTAGGGCGATTGCAAAGGCTGAGCGACCTAAACTAATAGTTGCTGGAGCGACTGCTTATCCAAGAATTATCGACCCTAAGCCTTTTCGAGAGATTGCAGATGAAGTCGGCGCTCTTTTTATGTTCGATGCTGCTCATGTCGCTGGTTTGATAGCTGGTGGTGTCCATCCAAGCCCAGTAGGAATAGCTGATGTTGTTACGTTCACTACCCACAAGACTCTCAGGGGCCCAAGAAGTGGGGTAATTTTGGCCAAGCAAGAGTACGCCCAAGCCGTCGACAAGGCTATCTTTCCAGGACTGCAAGGAGGACCACTAGAACACATAATTGCGGCCAAGGCAGCGGCATTTCGAGAAGCATCAGCGCCAGAGTTTGCTAGCTATGCACAAAGTGTAGTCGAAAATGCCCGCAGCCTTGGATTGGCGCTTGCCGAGAGAGGACTGAGACTGGTGTCAGGTGGTACTGACAACCATCTACTATTAGTCGATTTACGAGATTTTGATTCGGAGTTGACAGGTAAGCAGGCCCAAGAAACTCTTGAAGCAATTGGTATAGTTTGCAACCGAAATCAGATACCCGGTGATGAACGCTCTGCCTTCGTCACTAGTGGATTACGTCTGGGAACTGCCGCCGAAACCACTTGTGGAATGGGTAAAGATGAGATGACTCAAGTCGCCGACATTATAGTGCGTGCCCTCAAAGAACGCGGGCGAGCTGACGAACTTGAGAAATTGGGCAAGCTCGTTTCAGATCTTGCTCGGATGTTCCAGCCTTACTCCGGTGAATTAGCTAAGTTCGGGGCTTTTGGCATCGATAGTTTGTGAGTGACTTCCCTGACGACTAAAGCGGTCAGTTTCTCCGGGGCGTTCTAATGGCCGATTATCTTATCGTTTTTATAGTTTCAGTTTCAGTGACCTATATGGTCATGTTCCCTGTGCGTAAGCTCGCATACCGGCTCGATATTGTAGACTATCCTAACGAGAGGAAAATTCATAGATTCCCGACGGCCCTTGGCGGCGGTGCTGGTATGTTGGTTGGGTTTGTTGGAGCAATGGTAGTCGCTTCCATACTGCCGGGTTTACACGGTTTATTTGCTCGTTCCACTGAGCCTCAAGGGGTGATAGTTGCGGCAGCCGTAATGTTTGGGGTTGGCATGATAGATGATGTAAGGCCAGTCTCGGCACCAGCCAAGATTGCAGGTCAAGTCTTGGCCTCTAGCGTACTTTATTTTATGGGTGTCACAATGTTTTACTTCAAGATACCTTTTGCTGGAGTGGTGGTGTTGTCTCCTCAATGGCTACCCCTACTCACAGCTCTATGGGTGGTTGTAATTGCTAATGCAATAAATTTTATCGACGGACTCGACGGGTTGGCGGCCGGAATTGTTGCAATTGGGGCTGGATCATTCTTCCTATACTCAAACAAACTTATCGAGTTGGGTTCACTGTCGAAGAACAACATCGGGCTACTGATAGCGGTTATCGCATGTGGTATCTGTCTTGGTTTTCTCCCCCACAATTTCAATCCCGCCAAGATAATGATGGGCGATGCCGGAGCACTAATGCTCGGACTATTGATGGCAGCTTCAACCATGGTAGTCGGGGGAAGAACCTCAGAGGTTCCTGGTGAGACCTACTTCTTCTTTGCGCCATTGTTCATTCCATTTTTTATACTTGGTGTACCCATTGTCGATACTATCTTTGCCATAGTAAGAAGAACGGCAAAGCGCTCTAGCGTTGCGGTTGCTGATCGAGATCACTTGCACCACAGATTGGTACGCCTAGGTCATGGGCCAAGAAGATCTGTAGTTATACTATGGGTATGGACGGCAATCCTCTCAGCGTTTGTTTTGTATCCTGTATATTTTCACCAAGGGAATGCTTTTGTCCCATTTCTAGTTGCCGCATTAGGAATATTGCTCTACACACTTTTTCACCCGGGACTTCGCCACGACTCTAGCGAAGACGTCGAAGAAACCGTGAGCATTTCCGAAAAGGAGTAATTAGTTTTGGGCTAGTTGTGTTTTGAGGCCCGTGGATAAGTCCAGGTGGGAGGGCACAGGGGGTCTGGTGTTGGGAGGGAAGCCTATTCGATATTGGATACCTCATCGAGTCTCTCTAGTTTTATTTTTTTGAAGCACATTCCTTTTTATGGAGATATACTTTGTTGAGGAGGAGTCGAGTATGTCTGAGGGAGCAAAGCGCGGTCGATTAGGTGTCGTTTCTTTGAGTATCGCGCTGGCACTGGTTAGCGTAGGTTTTGACAGAACTACTTCTACCGGCGGACCTACTAAACTCAAGTATGGATCGGTTCGCTTCTCTTTCAAGGCGCCGATTCCTTCGGCAGGTACTCTTGCTGGATCAAGTTCGGGTTGGTCCAAGCAGCAATCGGCGGTGCAAACATTCGGAGGCTTTTCCTCGCTTGCCTGTCCCGACACGGCCGACTGTTACGCTATCGGTCCAGGAATAATTGCCTATACTCACAACGCTGCTGGGCAAAACTGGGTCGTCTCGACGATCCCGCAGTTGCATACAGTTTTACAATCAATTGCTTGCTCGTCTCCTTCACGTTGTATCGCGGTGGGAACCTACTATAATGCTGGAGCGGCGCTAGGTACAACAGATGGGGGTGCGACTTGGGAGTCGCTGACTCTAGCTCCGAACGTGACTTCCCTCTACGATATTGCATGTCCAGCGTTAAACGATTGTTGGGCTATTGGCAGATCTTTAGCTGGTGTTCCAGCTCTACTATCGACAATGAACAACGGATTAAGTTGGGCAGAAGTCAGCGTACCGAATAATATGACTTTCATCGACTCAATAAGCTGCCCAGATGCTACGGATTGCTGGATTAGTGGAAGGGACCAGGTTAACAATGTTGCAACAATGGACACCCACGATGGCGGAGCAACTTGGACCGTCGGGTAGATTCCGGGACTCAGCAGAACGAATGGGGCATCATCGGGAGGCCAAGCTATGATTTCATGTTCCACTTCGCAGGAGTGTTGGGTAACCTTGAGAAATTTTGAATATTACCTAGCTGGTACCCCTATCTTTGCGACAACTAATGGTGGAGAGACATGGACTAGTCAGGCAATTCCTCCAGCGCAGATTTCCGATATTTCGTGCCCAACTTCTCAGAATTGCTATGCTGCCGGAACTTTTTACAGTGGCTCATCTAATGGATCCAGGCCGACTGGAATAATTCTAGCCACAAGTAACGGCGGTTCAACTTGGGTTGCCCTAGATCTACCTCCCGCCACGGGTCCCTTGGTTTCCATTGCGTGCACTGGGCCGACCAGTTGCCGAGCGCTGGGAACACCTCCACCCACGTACGACCTGGCTTATCAAGAAAATGCATTTACATTGTCGACGAGTGATAGTACAATCTGGTACTACCAGCAATTACCCGTCGGCACTTCGGCGCTCTCTTCAGTGTCTTGCCCAACGTCTCAGAATTGCTGGGCTGTGGGTCAAGGGTCAATTCTTGCCACAACCGATGGAGGAACGACGTGGCTTGGCCAGACACTACCTCAGGGCATCGCTTCCATAACCTCGATCTCTTGTCCTAGTGTGTCGAGCTGTTGGGCAGTTGGGCTTACGGCCGATTATTCTTCGGGCGCAGTTATCGCGACGGTTGACGGCGGCACTCAATGGTCAATTGAGGTGATTCAAACAAACTTGAATCCGGTCGCTATCTCGTGTTCTTCAACGAATGACTGCTGGGTGGTTGGTTCAGACACCGAGTACGGCATACCTACCGTTATCGCAACCACTGATGGGGGGGCTTATTGGACCCCCCAGGAGATCCCAGCCCAAGCAAGTGTCGCATCTCTATCGTCGGTATCTTGCGTAGGAGCTTTGGATTGTTGGGCAGTCGGCACATCCTCTCGGAACAGTATTCCTGCTATCGTCTCTACCACAAATGGTGGCACTACTTGGTCTGCACAATCAATGCCGTCTTCTGCTGACTATCTCACAAGCTTGACGGCCATCTCTTGTATCTCATCGAATCGATGCTGGGCAGTCGGTGGGAATGAAAATAGCCCTAGTACGCCGATCGAGGACTCCAACGAAGTTCTGTATACCACTGACGGAGGTTTGACGTGGAATATGTCGGCGATACCAGGGTTCAGCCAGAACTCTTCGATATCGTGTGTTTCAAGTGGTGGGTGTTGGATTATCAATGGTTCTCAAGAATTCCCTTCTGGGGCAATAATCACTAATGCTAATGGGACATGGGCTATAGAGTTATTAGGCACGCTCTCTAGCTACTTGACTTCCATCTCGTGTTCCGATACTCTGCACTGTTGGGCTGTAGGTGCCACGGCGCAGAATAACCAATATCAGCTGCCTGCTCCCGGCGAAACGATCATCGCTACTAGCAATGGAGGAGGTACTAGCACCGTACACGCAAGGTCCAATGGATACTGGCTGGTTAGCGCTAATGGCGCGGTGTACGCTTTTGGCGGGGCGGCTTTCTATGGCTCACTAAGCGCAGCCAACCTTGTATCGCCTATCGTAGCTATCGCTTCTACGCCTGATGGAGAAGGTTACTGGCTAGTTTCATCAGATGGCGGAGTATTTGCCTTCGGCGATGCGAATTTTTATGGGTCGTTATCCGGTACTGGACTTGGTACTCCAATAACAGGAATTGCTCCTACACCGAACGGGAAAGGTTACGCGCTGGTCGGGTCAGATGGCAGCGTGTTCGAATTTGGCAATGCAAACCTTTTGTGGGTTGACAACCCCTCTCCAGTGGTTGGGTCATATTCAAGCGTGGTTGGTATTCAATCTTCCCCAGATGGTTTGGGCTATTGGACCATTAGTAACGATGCACTAATAACTGAAATGGGCGACTCTTCAATCAGCCCTTACTTTTTCGGACAGCAATATTATTTACCGAACGGCACATCGTCTGTGGTGGGTGCCGCTTCTACACCTGACGGAGCGGGAGCATGGATAGTAGCTTCTGATGGGGGAGTTTTTGCCATTGGCGACGCTCTTTTTTACGGTTCATTAGCACTGACTCCGCATTCAGGATCTATAGTTGGAATTACGTCCGCAAGTAATGGCAAAGGTTACTGGCTTGCTTCTTCGAACGGTGGTGTTTACGCGTTTGGAAGTGCTTTCTTCTACGGCTCGGTTGGGTCGGTGAGCCAGATCAACCTGCAGTCGCCAATCGTCGGAATTGCGGCGGACTAGTTCCTATCCAAATTTCAGCACAATACCCATGAGTCCAATTGCGAATGAGGCCCGTGGATAAGTGCTGGTCGATGGGCGTAAGAGGGCTGGTGTTTGGAAGAATTGGCTCTTTTTGCCAAGGAGTATAGAACCTAGTTAGGGCTAAAAATGGGCAAGTTGGATGGCTATGTGGTAAGTTATGGAAATTAGCTGTATATCGCAATGTCACACGTTTTGCCTAAGGGCCCAAGTTAGTGGAAGTATCCCCTATGTCTAAAGAGTCATCAGACTTATTGGGCTTGCTCTCTCTGGGTGTGTATTGTGCAGTTTGCATCGGGCTGGGCGTCGGTCTTGGATACCTACTTGACACGAAGCTCAATTCGGAGCCTGCTTTCACATTCGTGGGACTGGCCATAGGAATGACCCTGGCTTTTCTTGGGGCCTACAAGGAGTTTCGTAGGTCGCAAGAAAAATAGTAAGTTCAACTTTCGTTAGTTGACATATACAAAGAGAAAATTGATGGGCGAAGAAAGCGAATCAGAATTTAGCGCGGGGATATTCGGGGGAGCCCCCGTATCCGTCGATGAATTAGTACGCATTCATAAGATGACCTTGCGTTTGTCAATTGCATTTGGCGTACTGGCGCTAGCAGCCCTATCACCATTTGGGTTTGTCGAATATGCCATTGGGATCTGTGTCGGGTTGGCTACCGGAGTTTGGAATCTGCGAGCTCTTGAAGGTTCACTTACTCGCATTGAGCCCGATGACTACAAGGCAGGACGCAAGCGATTTGCGATGGGAAGAATGGGACGTCTTGGGATAATTACTGCTGTCGCACTGATGTTTCTTATCGCAGTACGAAATGTTGGATTAGGAATGGTTTTTGGAGTAGGAGTCTTTTACGCTATAATGTTAGGAAATATGATTGTCTCACTTGCTCGTGCGCGGAGAGAAAATATGGGACACGGAGGAGCACCTAGCTAGATGTTGACTGGCATATCCGCTAAATTCGCTGGGGTCCCAGCCATAATTGGTTCTCTAAACATCAACCCTAATGCGCACGTAACTGCGAAGATCGCTGGTGTCACCCTTGACCTAGATGTTATCTGGGGTACTGCAATGGCAGGAATTTTGGTGGTCGGGATCGGATTTTATCTTCGTACCAAGCTGACTGCAGGTGTTCCCGGCAAACTACAAGTTGCATATGAGTTCATAGTGGAGTCAATTCAGAATCAGGTGAGGACTTCGATAGGTGAGCAAGGAGCGAAAGTTGTTCCGCTAGCTATGACTTTGTTTACTTTTATACTTTTTGCCAATTGGCTAGACGCACTTCCTGGTGGGCACGAACCGGGACTCTTCCCCAGCCCTACCGGCGACGTGAACTTGGACTATGCGATGGCAATCTTCGTGATAATCGGAGTCCATATTGCTTCTATACGAACCAAGGGGCTCCGAGGTTATTTGCGCCACTATGCACAGCCTTTCAAATTTCTCATTCCAATAAATATGATCGAGGAACTAGTAAAGCCTCTTACCTTAGCTTTGCGACTTTTTGGCAATATTTTTTCGGGGGCGCTAATGCTTACTCTCTTGTCCCATTTGGCACCCTATGTGTTGTGGGCACCTGATATAGTTTGGAAGCTTTTTGATGCTGGTTTCGTGGCGCCCATTCAAGCATTCATTTTTTCGTTGTTGACGATCCTTTACTACCAAGCCGCGATGGCCGAGGAAGGAGCTCATTAGGCTTACGGAAATTCGGAAAAATCATATGAGAAAAGGTCGTATGGGCGAGGAGCAGGGCAAAGTTGGCTCCTCAGGAAAAATTGTAATTGTTTATAAAAACCTAAAAAAGGAAGGAAATTAAAAAGTGGCAACAGCAACCACAGTGAACTCGGCTCAGTATGCCGGGGCGTTTATCGGAGCAGGTTTGGCTCTTGGAGGTGGCGCTATTGGTGCCGCAATTGGCGATGGTTTGGCCGGTGGCCAGACTATTGCTGGTGTTGCGCGTCAGCCGGAACTCCAAAGCCGCTTATATACCACAATGTTCTTGACGGTAGGTCTATGCGAGGCGATGTACTTTATCAATCTCGTTTTTGCGGCTCTTTTTGTATTCGTGCTTGGAAAGACTGCTTAGGGACATCGAAGGGTTTACGAGTCCCAGGTTATTGATTTCATGAGTTCATCTTGATGATCTACATATCTAAAGTAAGAGGAATAAAATAATGTTGATTGCTACAAGCAATTTCCTAATACCCAACGCAACGTTTTTTGTTGAGCTGGTGGCGTTTGTTGTTCTCTTGGGGATAGTCGGCAAGTATATACTGCCACTCATCGATAAAGTGATCGTTGAACGACAGAGTAACATAGCCGAGTCACTTAAAGTCATTGACGAATCTAAGGTTTTGATGGTTGAGGCTAAGTCTTCATACGACAAGGCAATCACGAAAGCGCACGAAGATGGCAGAGCCGCACTCGACCAAGCATCAAAGATGGCTGACGAGATTGTCGCTGACGCTCGCAAGAAAGCCCAAGACGAGTATGACCGAATAGTCGGTAAAGCCCAGGCAGATCTGCAAGCATCTCGCCAGCAAGCTATTCGTGACTTGCAGCTCCAAGCCGGGGAATTAGCTATTGAAATAGCCCGCAAGATAGTTGGATCTGAACTCAACTCCGAAAAGCATAAAGAGCTGATTGAACAAACTATTATGGCGACAGAGTCGAAGGCATAGAGATTTTACTACTATGAATGAAGCCATTAGAGGATATGCAACAGCAGTTGCTCAACTGGCGCTTGGTTCGAGAAAGGTCGACTTGCTCACCCAAGAGCTCAATAGTCTTTCCAGGATTCTCTATAGCGCTGATGAGCTTGCTTGGGCATTGGCTGATACATCCCTTTCGGTATCAGTTCGTAAATCAATTATTCAAGAACTTTTAACCGGGAAGTTAGATTCTCTGGTAGTAAAATTGGTCAGCTTTATAATAAGCGAAGACAACCCGACCGAGGTTATCACCAACTTAGAGCTTATTACGAGCTATTTAAATAAGGTCAATGACTCCTACGGCAAGAAGCAGTCCGTTGAGGCTTATCAGTTCTCAGATGAATTTATTGGAGTTCCAGTTGGACGCAGCGCAACTCGTGAGCGAGTGGCTGGATTTGCGCGGGCTGTATTTGCAACTCTGGGTGCAGAGAATGAGATATATGACGTCGAAGATGAGATTTTTCGCCTTGCAAGAGTAATTGAGGGCAATGGTGAGTTACGTCGCTCGCTTACGGATTGGAACCTTACTGCAAGCCAAAGAGCGCAGGTTGGATCTGATCTGATATCTGGGAAAGTTAGTAAGGCAACTTATTGGATCGTTACCTATGCATTACGGGCAGGTAATCCCGGCAACCTGGTGTTACTACTGGATTGGCTGGTTGCTCAAGCGGCACAGGAGCGTAACTGGAGAGTTGGAGAGATACGTTGTTGTGAACCTCCTGACGCAAGTCAGATACAACGTTTTAGTTCAGCAATCGCGAGGACAGTTGGCCACGATGTGGAGCTAAGGGTCGTGCTAGATGAGAGCGTGATTGGTGGGGCACAAGTATCGGTTGGCGATTATGTAATAGATGGAACATTAAAGAGAAAATTTGAAGAAATGCAGCAGTATATTATCGATATTAAACCTTCAGGGAGACTATAGATGCGAGGTAAGAAATGCCTGAACTGACAATTAGCGCCAAAGAGATTTCAGATGTCTTGAAAAAACACATCAGTGGATTTGAGGCTGGTGTTACCGTTGAACAAGTTGGACACATCGTCGAGGTAGGAGATGGCATTGCCCTTGTATCTGGCTTGGCGAAAGTCGGTGTCAATGAAATTCTCGAATTCGAAGGTGGGGTTTCTGGTCTTGCCCTAAATCTTGAGGAGGACAGCATAGGTGCTGTTATTCTCGGTAGTGCCGATAGCCTGGAAGAGGGTCAGATTGTACGCGCGACAAACCGTATCTTGTCTGTACCCGTAGGTGATGGCCTCTTGGGTAGAGTAGTAAACTCGCTAGGTCTTCCTGTCGATGGCAAAGGTCCCATTGTGTCGAATGAATTACGGCGACTCGAAGTACAGGCTCCGGGTATAGTTGATCGCAAACCGGTAACCGAGCCGCTTCAAACCGGGATCAAAGCTATTGACTCAATGACTCCAATTGGGCGAGGCCAACGAGAGTTGATCATTGGCGATAGAAAGACAGGTAAGACCCAGATTGCCATTGATACCATCATCAATCAGGCTGGTCAAGGAGTCAAGTGTATATATGTTGCAATAGGACAGAAAGGCTCAACCATTTCTCAGACTGTGGCGACTCTGGAGCGATACGGTGCCCTGGACTACACCGTGGTCGTGATAGCTCCAGCATCTGATCCGGCGCCACTCAAGTATCTAGCACCTTATGCTGGGTGTGCTATGGGCCAGCATTGGATGGAAACTGGCGAACATTGCCTGATTGTTTATGATGATCTTTCCAAGCAGGCTGAAGCCTATAGGCAGGTTTCTCTGCTACTACGTAGACCTCCAGGTAGAGAAGCTTATCCAGGCGACGTTTTCTATCTACACAGCCGTTTGTTGGAGCGAGCCGCTAAACTATCAGATGCTCGGGGTGGCGGTTCTCTTACCGCTCTGCCAATTATCGAAACTAAGGCTGGAGACGTATCTGCATATATTCCAACCAACGTTATATCGATTACCGATGGACAGATCTATTTAGACAGCGACCTTTTCAACTCAGGTATTCGTCCGGCGGTAAACGTTGGAATATCGGTTTCCCGAGTTGGAGGTGCAGCTCAGGTCAAGGCTATGAAAGAAGTTTCTGGTACTCTAAAGATTGACTTGGCTCAGTTCAGAGACCTCGAAGCTTTTGCGACCTTTGGGTCAGAGCTTGATAAGGCCTCACAGCAGCAGTTAGATCGCGGATATAGACTAACCGAGCTGTTAAAGCAGCCTTTGAACTCACCTCTGTCGGTCGATGAGCAGATCATAATAATCTATGCCGGTACCAACGGATACGTGGATGAAATCCCAATAAGAGACGTAAAACAGTTTGGGGATGATCTTTTGGTTTACATGAAGGCTGAACATGCAGATCTGATGGACACGATACGCAAAGAGGGCAAACTTGGCGACAAAAATGACTTGGAAAAAGCCGTTCAGACCTTCCTAGACAGATTCAAAGCAATAGAAGGCTAGTTATTCAAGTGAACTATGTGTATTCGAACCCCCTGGAGCATAGCTAGTGGGTGCCGGACAGGAGCGCGCACTTCGCAGGCGCATAAAGTCAGTAAATTCGACCCGTAAGATAACTCGGGCAATGGAGCTGATTGCAGCTTCACGAATTGCTAAAGCGCAACATGCTATCGCCGCCGCTCGTCCTTACGTGAATGCGATGAGCGAGCTTCTAGTTGGCCTAGCTAGAAATTACGAAGCTCGGCGCCATGCTATATTCTCGGAATCAGAGAGTATAGAAGGTGTTGCGGTAGTCGTGGTATCTGCAGACCGTGGTTTATGTGGAGCGTATAACTCCAATATACTGCGGACCGCCGAGCGCCTCATCAAAGACCACCAGGAGGCCGGACGGGTCTGTAAGGTTGTTGCAATTGGTAAGAAAGCCCAAGGTTATTTTCGCTATCGGGGTTATGAGATTGATAAGTCCTTTCTTGGAATGACAGATCAGCCTAAGTTTACCGATGCAAGCTTGGTCGGTAAACAAGTTAGCGAACTTATGCTTCAGCCAGAGATAAATCTTGTTCAGATAGTCTATACTCAGTTTATTTCGCTTGGGACTCAGAAAGTTGTGACTGAGCAGATCTATCCAGTCGTTGCAGATGGCTTGCTTCAAGGACCAACAGCCGATAGCGCTAATGGACCTGAGTTGGATGGTGCTGGAGGCGGGACATCGGCTGGTACTGGTGCTGGTGCTGGAGGCGGGCTGTCTGCGGCAAGTCCGCTTATGTATATTGACTATGAATTTGAGCCCGATTCAGACATTCTGATTGACAACCTGGTGCCTAGAGTTCTTGAAACTAGAATATTTGGTTCACTTCTTGATGCTTCGGCATCAGAACATGCCTCGCGCCAGCGAGCCATGAAAGCAGCAACTGACAATGCAGATGAATTTGCTAAGAACCTGACTCGCCAGATGAATAGAGCTCGTCAAGATTCAATCACGACCGAGATCATGGAGATTATTGGTGGGGCAGAGGCACTTGGATAGCTATATCGTTGGATGATAGTGAAGATTGAGCTAGTGAAGTTCAAGTAATTATTGGGACTAAATATAAAGTTGAAAGAAAAATAGATCAGGAGAATTTGGACAAATGAGTACGACAGTAGAGCAAGAAACTAAGACCCTACCATCAGGTCGCGTCGTGGCAATCACGGGACCAGTAATCGACGTTGAGTTTCCGCCCAATTCACTTCCAGAGATTAACCATTCCGTCGAGTTCGATCTTGAGCGAGATGACGAGAAAGTAACGGTAATTGCCGAAGTAGCCCAGCAGATTGGCGAGGGACGAGTACGTTGCATCTGCTTGAAAGCTACTGACGGGTTACGTAGAGGGACCGAAGTAAGAAACAGAGGTCGAGGTATTTCTGTACCTGTTGGCAACGGTGTACTAGGACACGTATTCAACGTAACCGGTGATCCCTTGGATGTCGACAAAGTTGACGACATCGTAGATTATTGGGATATCCATCGGGAATCGCCTCCCTTTGACGAGCTTGAACCTAGTGCGAAAATGTTTGAGACAGGGATTAAAGTCATTGATCTCCTCGAGCCATATGTACAAGGTGGGAAGATCGGCCTGTTCGGTGGTGCTGGCGTTGGTAAAACAGTTCTAATTATGGAGATGATCAATCGAGTTGCAACACAACACGGTGGAGTTTCAGTATTTGCCGGTGTAGGTGAGCGCACCCGAGAGGGAACCGATCTGTGGATTGAAATGCAAGAATCTGGAGTTATAAATAAAGCAGCTCTGGTTTATGGTCAGATGGACGAGCCCCCTGGGGTTCGACTAAGGGTCGCTCTTTCAGCGCTGACAATGGCAGAGTATTTTAGAGATGTCCAGGGACAAGATGTTCTTCTGTTTATTGATAATATTTTCCGATTTGTCCAGGCCGGTTCGGAGGTGTCAACTTTGCTTCGCCGAATGCCAGCAGCTGTAGGTTATCAACCAACCTTGGCTGACGAGATGGGACAGCTTCAAGAGCGCATTACTTCTACTAAGGGACGCTCTATTACATCGTTACAGGCCGTATACGTTCCGGCCGACGACTATACGGATCCAGCTCCTTTCACTACATTCACTCACTTGGATGCCACTACCGAACTATCACGTCAGATCGCTTCGCTAGGTATTTACCCCGCGGTTGATCCCCTGGCCTCAACGTCTACAATTCTCAGCCCTGAAGTGGTAGGTGAGCGACATTACAATGTTGCTAGAAGGGTGCAAGAGGTCCTGCAGCGAGCAAAAGAATTGCAAGACATCATTGCTATCCTTGGGCTTGATGAACTTTCTGAAGAAGATAGAGTAACGGTGAATAGGGCAAGGAAGATTCAGAGATTCTTGTCTCAGCCGTTCTTTGTTGGAGAAGTATTTACTGGTCTCAAGGGGATATATTGTTCGGTAGATGAAACAGTCGAGTCATTTGAAGCGTTGGTAAAGGGTGACTTAGACAATGTCCCAGAGCAGGCGTTCTTGAATGTTGGCGGAGTAGAAAGCGTTCTAGCTAAGGCTAAAGAGATCGAAGCCCAATAATTTAGATGGCCATTACATTGCAAGCAAGAATTATTTCACCTACTAAGGTACTTTTTACCGGCGAGGCCGAGATGGTTGCTTGTCGAACTCAAGTGGGTGAGATCGCGTTTTTGGCTAATCATATTCCATTTATTGGAGCCCTGGATACCTGCAAGGTCAGAGTCATTGCGGCTGACGGAACGCAGGAGGTATTTGCCGTAAAGAGTGGTTTTGTTGAGGTAAAGGATAACGTGGTTACCCTCCTGTCTGATTTGGCATTTGCATCACAAGATGTAACCACTCAACTAGTTGACTCAACGCGCCTAGAAGAATCTGGCGAGTCTGGCGAGTCTGGTGAGTCTGGCGAGTCGGGCAAGTCTGGTGAGTCGGGCAACAGTAATACTAGGTGGATTGAACTTCTCGAAGAGTTATCTGCTAGTTGAATCTATTAGCCTAAAGTAAAATTGACTCGGTGCTCGCTATATTGTCCGAACTTCAAGTAAAATTGACCGAAATCGGCGGCCAAGCCGACGACTTTAGTCGTGGGTCAAGGATCGCTTGACGATGTCGTACCCCAGTTGTATAGTTGATTCTTACTGGTGGCGAGAACCAAGCCACCAACAATTAGCAGTACCGCCCGGAGCTTTGGCTCCGCGCATACCCCAGGGCCTGGGGCATGGCATCGGAGAAACAACCGATGTTGCTCGTCTAAGTCCACCTAAAGTGGCAGCGAGAACTTCTGAAGTGGAGGCAGCGTAAGTTGTCGCCACAGAGGGAATCCCACGACTTTAGTTGTTGGGAGGAGGTCAACCGGCAGTTACCGTACGTACCTGATCTTCAGGTTGGCCGCAAGGTCTCGGGCAAAAGTTCGTTTATTCTTCCGCGGGAGAATAATTGACCACCCCGTCAAGCTTACCGTCTATTCTTCCGCGGGAGAATAATTGACCACCCCGTCAAGTTTCTGGATTATCACCTCCGCTTTAGCGACCAATATCCTCTCCCCTGAACCTACAATCAGTGTTTCAGAAATGTTCAATATTGAAATTCTAGCAACCAGCTAGGACCTATTATACACTTCTCGGTCTGCTTAGAATCTAGGAAGTTAAATACTATGATAAGAGGCGTGGCAATAAGAAAAATAGCCGTGAGTCTTCCCGAGGAACTTGTTTTACATGCCCGTTCTGCAGTGAAGTCTGGAACCGCTAGAAGTGTAAGCTCTTACATTGCTGGAGCGCTAGAAGAGAAGAAGAAGTTGGAGGATCTAACTGGCCTGATTGATGAGATGCTTGCCGAAACCGGCGGTCCGCTTACAGAAGATGAAATCAGAAATTTAGATCGGGAAGCTCGACGGTGAGTGGGCACGTATGAGTGGGTTTATACTCACTAGTGACTCCGATGACCTTCTTCGGTTGGATCCTAGGCTTGGGGTAATCGCCATTTAAGCGAGATGGGCCGCTCCGACGATGCCCAACACCATTTAAGCGAGATGGGCCACTTAGACACTGCCCAACACCATTTAAGCGAGATGGGCCACTTAGAGACTGCCCAACACCAGCCTTCGCCAATAGGCTCGTCGCGACTAGAAAAGACTAGTAAAGACTAGTAAAGATTGAAATCTACGCTCCGGGGTCTTGGATTCAAATATCGCTGGACGATATTATATTAGTTTCAGCCACCCTACTTTCCTTGAAAGGATCTTGTAACCCCTCGGACTCAATGTTCTCAAGATTGCTTGTATGGGACTCGTGACTTAGCTTGGACGGCCACCAATTCCATCTCCCCAAAAGTGAGACCACTGATGGGACTAGAACGGTACGCACGACGAATGTGTCCATCAATATGCCAATGGCCAGCCCTAACCCGATAGCCTGTACTTGGCTAGAACTCGGTCCATTGCCAGCTGAAATCGCCAGGATTGCAAAGCTCCCCGCAAGTACCAGGCCAGCAGAGGTAATCGTAGGGCCTGTCGTACTAACTGCTTTTATTACTGCTTGGCGCAATGGCAGGTCATGGAACTCCTCACGTATTCGAGTCATGACCAAGATGTTGTAGTCTTCGCCTAATGCCAGCAAGAATATGAACATCAAAAACGGCAGTAAAAACGTTAACCCAGAGTCCCCTCGCCACTCTATAAATATGAGAACTGAAACACCTAATGCTGCAAGGTATGAAATAATTACACTAATTATCAGATAGAGAGGAGCTATCAAACTTCGTAACACGATCGCTAGCAATAGTGTAATCGCCAAAGCTGCTATCGGAATAATATGAGTCAAGTCGTGGCTCGATACACTGCTTACGTCATATAGACCAGGGCCTTCCCCTGCTACTCCGTCAGCGTTAGCGCCAACATCCTTTGCAATCGAAGAAGTCAAAGAGCGAATTGTAGGTACTTCCTCCATTGCAGGAGTATTCGCAGGGTCTCCTGCCTTCAGACCCACTTGAAAGTCCAGCGTAGTCCCTTCAGGCGATATATATTGTGACGTAGCACGATATATATTATACTGGTGAGGTGGGATTTTCCCTAGCAATCCAAGAGGTTCTATTGGGGGGAGTTTCTTTGCCGTCCCTAATGCTAAGTGAAGAGCCGTCAGCGCACCGGGCGACAGAACAACACCAGTAGGATCTAGGGGGCCTTGAATTCCAGTAAATAGCTTTGAGGCCCGAAGTTGTCGATCTATTTGGTTGACTAAAGTAGGATGCCCCCAAATTGGTGTTGAAAATCTGAACAAAATATCGGTCGGTTGTGAAGCCGAATGAGGGAAACTCGAAGCCAGCTCCTGGCTTCCAAGTTGGGCGGCGGTACCTTTGGGTGCGGTAACGGCACCCCCAAATCCCGCAGACTTATAGGCGCTCACGAAACTTGCAAGTGCGGCGAAGGCCACCAGACCGATTGTTAGAGTAACGGCAGGCTTTTTGACCAGTTGTGATGCAGTACGACCCCAGACGCTCTTGCGGTGATCGCCAACTCGAACTTTAGAAGGCCAAAAAACTGCTCTGCCCAGTATTGCCAGTATGGCTGGCAGCAAAGTAAGTCCTGCCAAGAGCATTAGCGCAACGGCAATGGCTAGCGGGATTCCGAGGTCTTTGTAGATGCCAAAAGAAGCGAAAAGAAGAGTAAGAAGTGCAAAGATTACAGTTCCAGCCGAGGCGCTTATTGACTCGCCTACCCGAGAAAGAGCGTGTGCTACCGCTTCCTTAGGGTTACTTCCAGACCACATCTCTTCTCTAACTCGAAATACCAAAAATAGTCCGTAGTCAGTTCCCGCACCTAGCAATAAAACAATCATCAGAAGCTGTGTGAACTGTGAGACATTGAGCCCATGGTTGCCTAGTTCACCAATTATTCCACCCGCCAGAAGGAGTACAACTACTGGGGCAAATAACGTGACAAATGGAGCCAGCAGTGATCGAAAGATAAAAAGTAAAAGGGCGATAATGAAAAGCATTGATAGAGTTTGTAGGCTGCCTGCCGAAGTTTGGGACTTCGCATTGTTGGCAACATCGATAGCAAGAGGGCCTGTGACATAGAGTTTCAGGCCAGAGTGTGCATGAACAGATAGTGCATCTTTGTTCAATGAATTAATAAGCGTGGTTGCCTGAGTGGGTCCGAAATTGTCGATTGAGGCCAGTATGTTTATCAGTGCTGCCTTGCCATTAGGCGATGTCGCGGCTTCAAAAACCTTCACGACGTATTTTGTTCGCTCTGCTTTAGACTCAAAGGCTGAAATTGTAGTTTGATCCGAAGCATTAAGTGGGCCAGATTGGCTTACAGCCGCAACATAAACCTGATTTGAAAAGTTCTCTTTACCATGTATGGGAATTGCAAGGTTTTGAGCTTTGAGACTTGGAGAACTGGCAGGCAAAAAGGCACTATTGTTGTTATTTACTTGGCTGCCAATCGAAGGAAACTGAGTAGCGACGGCAATTGTGCCGACTATCCAGATTATTAGAATAGGCCAGCGGAACCTGACGACTTGCTTTCCAAGTCCGGTAAAGAACGAATTCATGAGTGTACTTTCGACTTTGGGAGTTGACTTTGAGTTCCAATTTTAGCGCGACTTTATATAAGCGAGCGAGTTGGCAGCTCATATCGCATACTAAGAGTTATTATTTGAATACGTTCATGTTTGAAGGTCTGGACTAGCCCGCTGTATCTTCTAGCCTGCCCAGTAACTTCAGTTAGCTGGCCTTGCGAACTCGAATATCTAGGTGCAACCCGGCTGCCGTGATCATATTTACCAGGGAATCGATACCGAACAAGTCGATCTTCCCTCGAACGAGTTGACCTCCTCCCAACGACTAAAGTCGTGGGATTCCCTTTAGTGGCGACAACTTACGCTGCCTCCACTTTAGAAGTTCTCGCTGCCACATAAGGTGGACTTAGACGAGCACCGACCGGCGGTCGGCATGCCCCAGGCCCTGGGGTAGACGCAAGGACTCTTAGTCCTCGGGCCAGTATTACTTGTCCTGCATTTATGTCGGCATTATTTTCGTGGCCACACATTACACACTTGAAAACCGCTTGGCTCTCGCGATTCTCCTTTGCTATGTGGCTACATTTCCGACATTCTAAGGAACTATATCTGGGATCGACCTTGA
>JAKAVM010000047.1 GCA_021827485.1 Actinomycetes bacterium | reverse complement strand
GGCAACGTAAACAGGATTAAGGCAGATTTATGTACATTAGTGGACTAACTGGGGGGATAGGATCAGGAAAATCTCTTGTGTCTTCGATCTTTAGCTCCCTAGGAGCAAATTGTATTGATTGTGATGTTCTTGCTCGTAAGGCTGTTGAGCCAGGGACGCAGGCCTGCAAGGAGATTTTGTCTCGCTTCGGGGCCAGTGTATTTTCCGCAGATGGGTCTCTGGATCGTCAAAAAATGGCTCAAATTGCATTCAATGACTCCCAAGCCTTATCTGACCTGAATGAGATAACTCATCCGGCCGTTGGGAATCTAATGGCACAAGAACTAGCCAAGATCGGTGAACTTGAGACAACGTCTCAGAGAAGTCAAATTGTTATACTGGAGATTCCCTTACTGACTAGTTCGACCAAGCAGAAATACCTTCTTGATAGCGTCATCGTTGTAGATGCCGATGAAGAAACGCGTTTTTCCCGATTGGTGAACTCGCGCAAAATGGATGTTCTTGATGTACGAGCTAGGATGGCTGCCCAAATCTCTAGAGACGATAGGTTAGCATTGAGCGACTACGTGATTGATAACAGTAGTGATGAGGAGCACTTGAAGCTTGAAGTAGACAAGTGCTGGGCTTGGTTGAAGAGCCAAGCATTTTCAAAAGGCTCATGAAAGTTAGAGTCAACGCTGTGATCGAACCTTGCCCACCGTGGTAAATATTGAGCGATCTTTCAAGCCTTTTCAAGTTGTCGCCTCGTACGTGCCAACAGGAGATCAGCCTCAGGCAATTCAAAAGTTAGTTGCTGGTGTCAATGCAGGCAATCGATTCCAGACTCTGCTAGGGATAACTGGAAGTGGTAAAACCGCGACGATTGCTTGGACAATTGAACAGCTACAACGTCCCGCACTGATTATTGCTCCCAATAAATCTCTGGCCGCCCAGCTAGCTTCTGAGTTCTCCGAACTATTTCCCTATAACCATGTCGAGTATTTCGTATCCTATTATGACTATTATCAACCAGAAGCATATATGCCAGTATCTGATACCTATATAGAGAAAGATTCTTCAATCAATGAAGAGATTGATCGTATGCGACATTCGGCAACTGCAAATTTGTTAGCACATAGAGATACGATTGTTGTAGCATCTGTATCTTGCATTTATGCCTTGGGATCTCCGCAAGAGTATCTGTCTTCAATTGTAATCATTCGGCAAGGTGAAAATGTCGATCTTCGCCAGCTTGCGAAATCACTTATCGATATACAGTACTCAAGGAATGATACAGTAATCGAACGGGGGTCTTTCCAAATACGTGGAGATACTTTACTAGTCCACCAAGCAAACGAAGAGCTGATAACTAAGGTAGAGCTTTTTGGAGATTGTGTAGAACAAATATCAAATATTGATCCAGTTACTCGTGAAGTAGTGTCCGTGGTCGAGAGTACAATTCTTTTCCCTGCAACCCATTACGTAGCGGGGGAGAATAGAATGAAATCCGCTATTGGTTCCATAGAATCGGAGCTCAACCTACGTTTAGAAGAGTTGCACTCCCAAAATAAACTGGTTGAAGCGCAACGGTTAGGAATGCGCACACGTCATGATATCGAAATGATGGGGGAGATTGGCTACTGCAATGGTATTGAAAACTATAGCCGCCATATAGATGGAAGAAAGCCAGGGGAACCACCACATACCCTATTGGATTTCTTTCCAGAGGATTTCTTGGTTATTGTCGACGAGAGCCATCAAGCAATTCCTCAAATTATTGGGCAGTACAAGGGTGATCGCTCCCGTAAGCAAACCCTGGTTGACTTTGGCTTCAGACTCCCTTCGGCTTTAGATAACCGCCCTCTACAATTTGAGGAGTTTTTGGGATCGATAGGCCAGTGTATCTTTATGTCAGCAACGCCTGGGAAATTTGAACTTACAGAGTCAAGTGCAATAGTAGAGCAAATTGTTCGACCAACTGGTCTGATTGATCCTGTAGTAGAGGTAAGGCAGACCAAAGGGCAGATTGACGATCTTATTGAAAAAATTCAAAATGAAATTGAGAATGGCGGCCGGGTTCTTGTAACGACATTGACCAAGAAGATGTCTGAAGATCTTGCAGAGTATCTCGCCGAATCTTCCGTGCGAGTAAAGTATCTGCACTCTGATATAGATACTTTGGAGCGTATTGAGATACTCAGAGATCTACGGACTGGGGCTTTTGATGTGCTGGTGGGCATCAATTTGCTTAGAGAAGGGTTGGATCTGCCCGAAGTCTCACTCGTTGCAATATTGGATGCTGACAAAGAAGGATTTCTTAGGAGCGAGACTTCCCTAATTCAAACCATCGGTCGTGCAGCTAGAAATCTCGATGGGAGGGTAATTATGTATGCAGACGTAATAACCGATTCAATGAAAAGGGCTATTTCAGAGACTCTTAGAAGACGCAAACTTCAAGAATCATATAATATTGAGCATTCTATAACGCCGAAGTCAATAGTGAAGGAAGTTAGGGATTTTACCGACCGACTTGCACCTAGTCCAACTTCGAAGGCAAAGCAACGTCGGGGGCAAGCAAGAGCAAATACAGAAAATGAACTATTGGTTGAATTTCCGGATGATTTGGACCAAGCCGATATAATGGCGACAATTCGTGGGCTCGAAGACGAGATGGTTGTCTGTGCAAGAGAGTTGAGATTTGAAGAGGCCGCTAAGTTACGTGATGAGATTCAGAAATTGAATACACTTGTGAGCAATAGCTAATGGTAAACGATGCTAATAAGATACTTATCCGGGGGGCGCGTGAGCATAACTTGAAGAATATCTCATTAGAGATACCTCGTAACGCGCTTGTAGTATTCACTGGACTGTCTGGATCAGGAAAGTCATCCTTGGCATTTGATACCATTTATGCAGAAGGCCAGAGACGTTATGTTGAGTCGCTTTCGTCTTATGCGCGTCAATTTCTGGGGCAGATGGAAAAGCCAGACGTTGATTTTATTGAAGGACTTTCTCCGGCAATTTCAATTGATCAGAAATCTGCATCAAGAAATCCCCGCTCTACGGTTGGAACGGTCACTGAAATATATGACTATTTTCGAGTTCTCTTTTCGCGAGTTGGGGTACCGCACTGTCCTAAATGTGGGCAGATTGTCGGTAGGCAAACCCCGCAAGACATAGTCGACTCCGTAATGAGATTAGAGGAGGGAACTCGTTTTGAGGTACTTGCGCCGCTTGTTCGTGGTCGTAAAGGTGAGTACAGCTCTCTTATTTCGGATCTTGGGAAGCAAGGGTACCAACGTTTTCGAATTGACGGTCAAGGTTATGATCTGTCTGAGATTCTTTTAGGCGACGGCGCTCAACTTGCAAGATACGAGACCCACAACATAGCTGTTGTCATAGATCGACTTATAGCGAAGCCTTCAATACAACGGCGCCTGACCGAATCCCTAGAAACTGCGCTGCAGCTGGCAAGTGGAATGGCAGAGATACATCTAGTAGCCGATGAGGCGGTATCTAATTCCGATGACATACTGACATTCAGCCAGAATATGGCGTGCATGAAGTGTGGGATAAGTTTTTCTGAACTAGAGCCTAGGAACTTCTCTTTCAATTCACCATATGGAGCATGCGAAGCTTGTTCTGGTTTGGGAGTTGCTTACGAAGTGGATACCGAACTTGTAATCCGCAATCCTGAACTTTCCATAGCGCAGGGGGTAATTGACCAGTTCAGACGCGGCCGTAACGATTATTACTCAAAACTGATAGAGGCTGTGATAGATGAGTTCAATATCCCCAAGAATATTGCTTGGTCCAAACTTCGCAAATCACATAAGGAAATCTTACTTTATGGCTCTGGAAAGAAGGCAGTGAAAGTTTCATATCGTAATAGGTATGGTCGAACCCGTACTTATTCGTCGGTCTTTGAAGGGATAGTTGGCTATCTTAGTAAGCGTCACAGCGAGGCCGGCTCTGACTTCGTAAGAGGGTATATGGAGTCATTCATGCGAGAGGTTCCCTGCCGCAAGTGTAATGGATCGCGCTTGAAGCCCGAGTCTCTAGCGGTAACTATTGACGGAATTTCAATTTTTGATATTTGTTCTATGTCAATTGAACTCTGTCTTGAAACGATCAACGGTCTTTCCATGAGCGAGCGTCAGGCTGCAATAGCCGAACGGTTGTTACGAGAGATTTCTGCCCGCTTGGAGTTCCTTGACGATGTTGGACTAGGATATCTTTCTCTTTCGAGATCTGCTTCTAGCCTGGCGGGAGGTGAGGCGCAAAGGATAAGGCTTGCGTCTCAGATAGGAAGTGGTTTAGTTGGGGTGCTGTATGTCTTGGACGAACCGTCAATAGGTCTGCATCAGCGTGATAATAGAAAGCTGATAGATACACTGGAGCGGCTTAGGGACTTAGGAAACTCTGTAATTGTAGTCGAGCATGACGAAGACACGATTAGAGCTGCAGACTATATTGTAGACATTGGACCTGGTGCTGGAGAACATGGAGGTCAAGTTGTTTACAGTGGGAAATTACCTGGCCTACTAAAATCCAAGGATTCAATAACTGGTAAGTATCTAAGTAGAAGGATGTCTATAGCTAGCCCAAAAAAGCGCAGAGAACCTACCAGAGGCTTTATTCAAGTTAGGGGCGCACGGGAGCACAACTTGAAGAAGCTTGATGTCGATTTTCCAGTCGGACTCTTTACTTGTGTGACTGGAGTATCAGGATCGGGAAAGTCTACATTGGTAAACGATATATTGCTCCATGAGTTGTTGGTGAAGATAAACGGCGCTAATAGGTTGTCGGGTCTCCATGATAGCCTGGCGGGAATTTCTGATATTGATAAAGTAATTGCTATCGATCAATCTCCTATTGGCCGGACTCCAAGATCAAACCCTGCTACCTACGTAGGTGTCTTTGATCATATTCGCAAACTGTTTAGCCAAACTAATGAGGCACGGGTTCGCGGATATGCACCGGGCAGATTTTCCTTCAATGTAGGGATCGGACGTTGCCAAGCATGCGAAGGAGACGGAACTCTACGGATTGAGATGCATTTTTTACCTGATGTTTATATCCCATGTGAAGCATGTAATGGGTCAAGATATAACAGAGATACGTTAGAAGTTGAATTCAAGTCTAAGAATATTGCAGACGTACTGGGCCTTTCGATTGAGGATGCGCTGGAGTTTTTTAGAAATCAGCCACCCATTGCTCGGCACCTGGAGACCTTAGTCGATGTTGGCTTGGGCTATGTCAGGTTGGGACAACCAGCACCAACCTTGTCAGGGGGAGAAGCGCAACGAATAAAGTTAGCCTCTGAGCTTTCAAAGCGAGCTAGTGGCAAAACACTCTACATACTCGACGAACCGACTACCGGGTTGCATTTTGATGATGTAAACAAGCTCTTGCATGTTCTCCATCGCCTGGTTGAAACGGGAAATACTGTCATTGTGATCGAACACAATCTTGAAGTTATCAAGACCGCTGATTGGATCATCGACTTAGGTCCGGAAGGTGGATCTAAAGGGGGTGAACTTGTAGTTTATGGTACGCCAGAGCAAGTGGCCGAAGTTTCCAGCAGCTATACTGGGGTTTATCTAAAGCAAGTACTTGCTGGACGCTATTGATGGCGATTACTCCCGGGGGGAATAATGAATATAGAAGCAATTTGTATTGAGTTAGTATCGGGAACTCGTTACTTCGCGGACCCGATACGGACAAATGGATATAGCTGGCCAATTGGGTGCCACAAAGTTGGCCCACTAGAGGTTGAGATTATAGGGAACCGTCTGGGAAGCGGAGAAGTTTTCAACACGAAAATACAAAATCCCACGCAAGATGGTTACCCGATTGCGAGAATAGGATTCCAACTTTCGTCAAGTGCTGATGTGGTTCTGGAGACTGGTTATCAATCTTGGTCTCAAATCAGGCGAACACGACCAGGTGATGTCAAACCTAGTCGAAGGATAACGCCACTTATGGCTAGAGGTTGTTATCATGCAGATCCGAAGTTCGCAGGCAAAGTTGTCGCAGGAGATCAATACTTGATTTGGGAATCAAATGTGAATCCAACTTCCAAAGCTACAGACTCCACGTACTCACAAAGCAAAGTCTCGCCTGTTAATCGCACAAATAGAGGATACGGTGCGGCCGCATGTTTCTTGGACGCCAAAGAGCACCTTTCAACTATACATGCGTATCCGGATACGATAAAAGAATCAAATTCAGCAAGTTTAAATGAAGGTATCTGGGCATGGGCACTTATGGATGGGATTATTCTTCAACCACATGGGGAGCGCACCCTAGATCCTCTTTGGATATCTGAGGGTGATCCTGGCAAGCTTTACTCTGAACTAGCTGACCATTGGGGTCACCAGGCGGGGGCCCGGCTTGATAAGGCAAACCCGGTACCAGCTAAGCACCCTGGTTGGTGCACATGGTATCAATACTTCTGGAAGATCTCTCCAAGCGATCTTAGAAGTAATCTAGAGATTGGCTCCAAGCATGGACTCGCCATGATTTTGTTAGACGACGGCTATGCCGCAGCGATGGGTGACTGGACGCAAACCAAGCCAAAGTGGTCGAAACCTGGCTCGACACCCTGGGATCTAGCACAAGAAATTGTGGCTAGCGGAGTAGAACCTGGAATTTGGACTGCTCCGTTTTTTGCAGCACGTAAGTCAAAAATTTATGCAGAGCATCCAGATTGGGTGGTTAGGGCAAACCATTTCCAAGCTCCTTTGCCGGTTTTTTACAACCCAATTGAGTGGAAGGGCTGGGTTTGGGCATTAGACACTACACGGCCTGACGTGCTTGACCATCTTCGTAACACCTATAGCACCCTTCGGGAACGAGGTTTTTCTTTCCACAAGATTGATTTTTGCTATGCAGCAACGATGCCAGGAAGACGAGTTGGTGACGGAAAGATGACGCGGGCCCAGGGACTACGTGCTGGATTGCAAGCAGTTCGCGAAGGGATTGGTGAGAGTTCATATCTACTGGGCTGCGGGTGTCCTTTTGGACCGGCGGTAGGAGTAGTAGATGGAATGAGAATTTCGCCAGATGTGGGGTCATGGTGGAATCCAACATTATTGAAGTGGCCACCATATCCCGATACGGCACCAAGTGCGTCTAATGCCATAAGAGCTACTTTGCTACGTTCACCCCTCGGTGGTCGTTTATTTAGAAGCGATCCAGATTGTTTATTGCTTAGGCCAGTAAAGACAAGACTTAGCCGAATTCAACGCCAAGTGTTAGCCGATACAATTGCAGGAACTGGGGGATTCACAGTCTTATCAGATGATCTTTCGCTCTATAGCGAGAACGAGTGGATGCAACTAGATAGAATGGCATCTTTCGACGATACAGCAGATGGCCCCTTCGATATTGTCGATCCTTTTAGCCAAGAAATTACCATCACGTCTAAAGCTTCTGAACTCAAGGTCAACTTAGGTAGTGACGCAAGTAGCCCTATTACCGAAAGCGATTTCATTGAGTCCACGTCTTCCAATCTGCCTAGTTCAGAGCTAAAGCGCAAGTGATTAGCAAGTAGCGAGCATTCTATCCAAAGCTACTTTTGCCCACTCTTTGGTTTCGTTATCAACTTTGATTTGGTTGACCACGTTACCTTCGAGCAGATTCTCCAGTACCCAACATAGATGAGCCGAGTCGATTCTAAACATTGTTGAGCAGGGGCAAACTAATGGATCTAGAGATTCAATGGACAGATGTGAATTTTGCTTTGCGAGACGATTCACTAAGTGTATCTCAGTGCCAATTGCCACGTTCGTGCCGGGAGATTGCTGCGAAATATAGTTGATTATGAAGTCGGTGGAGCCGACGGCGTCAGAGACTTCTACTACTTCATGTGCACATTCAGGATGGACAATAACCTTACCGCCAGGGACTCTAGCGCGGTAGTCATTGACATGGGCTACGGAGAACCTCTGGTGAACCGAGCAATGGCCTTTCCATAGTAAGAAGGTTGCATCTTTCATTTGACGTTCTTGCAAACCACCATTTTCTAAGTTTGGGTCCCATACCTCCATCTCCGAAGCGCCAAATCCAAGTTGAAAAGCAGTATTCCTGCCGAGATGTTGATCGGGGAAGAATAAAACTCTTGCCCTATCGCTCGAACTGCCAGCTTGTGACAGTGCCCAACTAACTGCCGCTTTAGCATTTGAGGACGTACAAACAAGCCCACCGTTACGGCCGACAAATGCTTTGAGATCGGCAGAGGAATTCATATAGGTGATTGGCACAACACCTTCTATATCAACGGTTTGAGCAAGAATATCCCAGGAACCTTGAACGTCATCGATATCAGCCATATCAGCCATTGAGCAGCCAGCGTTCAGGTCTGGCAAAATAACTGTTTGACTCTCCGAAGTCAGGATGTCAGCTGACTCTGCCATGAAGTGAACGCCACAAAAAACAATATATTTTGAATCCTGATGGTTTGAGGCAAATCTCGATAACCCAAAGGAATCTCCTGTTGCATCAGCCCACTGGATGACTTCATCTCTTTGGTAGTGATGCCCAAGGATTAGTACCTGCTTGCCCAAAGCCTCCCGGGCACGTCTAATCCTTATCTGAAGATTCTCTTCAGTCTCTTGCTTGTATTGCTCGGCCAAGGGCCGTTGCAGTCTTATCATTCTTATTAACCCCCTGTGGGGATAACGGCTCTGCTTTCTGACCGGAGGGGACAGCCTGGTCGCCCATCCTCGGGGTTGTCGGTCACAAAACCTATTTTGTCAATATGTCGTATTCCAGGACGACGTTACAAGTAAAAGTATATCTTCGAAAATCACCTCATGGGCAAAATCATGTGAAAATTAGTTGTAAGACATGGCAGAGCTTACTGTTGTAGCAGGTTATTTCTATGAAAATTGATAAGGATTCAGATCTCAACCAGGCAATTGATTTTACTTTAATCCCGGAAGAACCGGGGTCCTATCAATTCCGAAATGAACAAGGTCGAATAATCTACGTAGGCAAAGCCAGTTCCCTGCGCTCGCGAGTGCGTAGCTACTTTCAAGATGAACGATCCCTGTCTCCAAAAACAGCCCAATTAATGCGTGAAGCTGTCAGTTTGGAATGGGTGCAGGTTTCCAACGACTCTGAGGCTGTTCTCCTTGAGTACAGTCTCATCAAGCATAATCGTCCAAAGTTCAATATTGCCCTAAGGGATGACAAGAGTTACCCATATCTCAGTCTGTCGATGCAAGATAGATGGCCAAGACCTCTAATTACCAGAGGAGCGCACCGCAAGGGAACAAAGTATTTCGGACCCTATACTAGCGCGGGTGCGATTCGAGAAACCTTGGAATTGCTACTAAAGACATTTCCTATTAGATCATGTAATGATACAAAATTTAGAAGGCATGAAAAGCTACAGAAACCATGTCTGTTGTATCATATCCACAAGTGTTCCGGACCGTGCATAGATGCTATATCACGGGACGACTATTATGAATTGGTGGGTGGGATGATTCAATTTCTGCAAGGGAGAAACAAGGCAGTTATAGATGATCTTGTCACCAAAATGGAGAGAGCTGCGAGTGAACTGGATTTCGAAAAGGCGGCAGAAATTCGAGATTCAATTCAAGCAGCTCAGCAAGTAGTTTCAAAACAGGATATTGCTGGAGACAGGTTGATCGATTGTGATATCTGCGGATTCTACCAAAATGAAATTGAAGGCAGGGTTGAAATATTTCATGTCCGAAATGGCTTTGTTATTGGACGATGGGGGTTTGTGCTAGAGATACAAGCCGATGCTCCTTTGGATGAATTGATGGCAACGACCCTAAATGTTCTCTATGAAAAGAGCGTCTATGAGGTTCCAAAAGAAATTATACTTCCGGAGCTTCCAAGAGAGGTAGAAATGTACAAAGCAATGTTCTCCAAGTCACGTGGCTCGCTAGTGTCAATTCGACGGGCGGCCAGAGGTTATCGAAAACGGCTGCTTGATATGGCTACACTAAATGCAAAGAAAGAACTGGAGCGATCCGTACTTGAACATACACGCAATCACAAGTCACGCACACTTGCCCTCGAAGGGCTAAGGAGCGCATTGGAGATGAAAGAGGCACCCTATAGAATTGAATGTTATGACATGAGCCATATCCAGGGGACTGATTACGTAGGTTCGATGGTTGTCATGGTGGATGGATTACCGGACAAGAAGGAGTATCGTCACTTCCGAGTAAGATCGGTTCTCGGCAACGATGATTATGGCGCAATGCGAGAAGTTTTGATGCGGCGACTCGGCTATCTAGTTGATAGTGACCGAGAAAGAAGTTCGGAAAGCTTCGCAAAGGTTCCCAACTTGATTGTCGTCGACGGAGGTAAGGGGCAGTTGAATGTCGCCGTTGATGTAGTCAAAGAGTTAGGTCTAGCTGGAACTGTGACGTTATGCTCTCTTGCGAAGAGGAATGAAGAAGTCTTCGTGCCGCACAGTGAAAGCCCGTTAGCACTTGATAGAATTTCCGGTTCTATATATCTACTTCAGAGTATAAGAGACGAGGCGCATCGATTTGCAATTACTTATCACCGGAGCTTACGCGGAAAACGAATGGTGACAAGTCTATTAGATGGAATTGATGGCCTTGGGGATAAGCGTAAAGAAAGGCTTTTGAAAGAGGTTGGAGGAGTCAAAGGCCTAAGATCAATGACTATCTCTGAGTTGAAGGAAATAAGTTGGCTTAGCGATAAAATTGCTGAGAATCTCTTTAGGAAATTACATCCGGAATCAGTTATGGGTGAGGTGGAAGTCTAACTTGGCGATTAGTTTCGCACTGATCTGTGCTTTACTAAATTCAACTACTACCATCCTTCAGCGAGCCGGTACAACATCTGCGCCAGCAGATCTTGCGCTGAAGCCCAGCCTTTTTATGCATCTCGTGCGCAAACCCATTTGGCTCGCTGGAATGGCGGCGATGATCGGTGCTTTTGTGTTTCAGGCACTGGCGCTTAATTTCGGCCCAGTATCTCAAGTTCAACCTATCCTCGCAATGGAAATGGTTTTCTTGCTAATAGTAATTGCTTTGATCTACCGGGTAAGATTTTCTGCTAGGGATTGGATTAGCTCAAGTGCTATTGCTTGCGGCCTAGGTTTATTTCTCTGGGGTGTATCGCCAACTCAATCAAACAAGTTACCGGCCGTCACGAATATATCTATTGCGATAATTGCAGGAGTTATCCTCATAGCAGGGATTAGCTTCTTGGCCTTTAGACTAGACATTGCTCCAGCGATCAAATCGGCCCTTTATGGCGGGGCTGGGGCAATATGCTTTGGATATAGCGCGCTTTCAATCAAAGTGTTTACTGTTATTTGGCACAAAAATGCTGCCCAGTTCTATAGAAGTTGGTCGCCATATGCCCTAATAGTGTTCGGGCTAGCGGGTCTTTACCTTGCGCAAAATTCCTTTTACAGCGGACCCATTAGCGCGTCGCAGTCAGCTCTGACCATTGTGGATCCAATCGTAAGCATACTATTAGGCGTATTTGTACTAAATGAAAGTATCGGTCCACTTACTCCGAAAGTCTTGGTGGGTTTAGTCTCATTGGGCGGTGTAGCATACGGTGTAGTGCAACTAAACTCTTCACGTTCGATGATCCAATACTACTCCCATCAGGTTCGCCATGAGTGATTTCCTAATTATTGCAGGTCTTTCCGGTGCAGGCCGCTCTACTGCGGCAGATGCGTTTGAGGATGCAGGATGGTTTGTAATTGATAACATGCCATCATCACTTCTCAACAAGGTCTCGGAACTCGTAATTTCCTCTGGTTCAGAGACAGATAAAGTAGCATTGGTTCTGGGGCGAGCTGGCGGAGAGAAGTACGAAGATGAGCTTTTGCCAGCCTTAGAGGAGCTGAAGTCAAAACAGAATCGGGTGACAGTTCTATTTCTTGATGCTTCTGAAGAGGTTCTCGTAAGGAGGTTCGAAGGTACTAGGCGACGCCATCCCATAAGTGCGGAATCAATTTCTGAAGCAATTGCAACAGAGAGAAGATTGCTTCAGAGCATTCGAGATGTGGCCGATATCGTTGTAGATACCAGTGATCTAAATATTCACCAGCTAAAATCGCGCTTAGCAGACGTATTTAGAAATGATGGTCATTCCAGCGCTATGCAAGTTCAAGTCATGTCTTTCGGATTTAAGAACGGAGCGCCAGTAGATGCTGACACGGTTTTGGATGTGCGATTTCTTCCCAACCCTCATTGGGTTGACTCTCTAAGGGAACTGACCGGACTGGATAAGCAAGTTAGAGCCTTTGTAATCGACAACCCTCAATGTCAAGAACTTCTCGATCGCCTGAAAGGACTATTTCAATTTTTGCTACCACTTTATTCAGCAGAAGGTAAATCCTACTTTACGGTTGCAATAGGCTGTACAGGCGGAAGGCATCGTTCAGTTGCAATTGTTGAGGAGCTTGCTAAGGAGATCAAGGCGCTAGGTTACGTGCCTTACGTCCATCATCGAGACATAAGCAAATGAGCAAAGTTGCTTATGACGATAAACTGTAATGACCGATGTTTTGGCAATAGGAGGTGGCCATGGGTTGGCCGCAACGCTTAGCGCAGCAAAATGCTATGCGAGTTCAATTACAGCTTTAGTGTCATTGGCCGACGATGGGGGGTCATCAGGCGAGCTTCGGTCATCACTTGGAATACCACCGCCAGGAGATCTACGTAAGTGTTTATTAGCGCTTGCAAATGAGAATCTCGGTCTTGCAAATGCGATGGAATTTAGATTTGAAAATAATCACGCACTTGGCAATCTTATCTTGGTAGGATTGACTTCAACAATGGGCGGAATTGTACCGGCCTTAGATGAGCTAGCAAGAGTGTTCCATATCAGTGGGCGTATTCTTCCGGCTACTGATGGAATGGTTACTCTCGTTGGTAGTTCAATAACAGTTGGTGAAAATAACACCGTGTTGGAAGGACTTGTAGTCAAGGGGCAATCTCAAATTAATAAGACTGAAGGTATTACTAATGTAAGGCTTGAGCAGAACCAAGTGACAGTTCCTCAGGTCTCCATTGATGCAATCCAGGATGCAGATCAAATACTTATCGGACCGGGTTCTCTCTACACCAGCGTATTGGCGGCACTTTGTCCAACTTCGATAAGACAAGCGCTTGCCAGAGCTAAAGGAAAGAAAATATATATCTGCAACTTGAAAGAGCAAGTTCCGGAGACAAAGGGCTATACCGTACGCGATCACCTCGTTGCACTTGAGCGCCACGAGATATATGTCGATTTTGTACTGATCGATTCAAGTAACATTGAGATTGGTGGCGAAATTTCGGTTCCTTACGAAAACGCTGTTCTCTCTCAGGACGGCCGAGTCCATGACTCAAAACTTCTTGCACGTTGCCTTGAAGAGATTAGTTAGGTGTGTCTACCCAGATTGGACTGTGGAAAACTACCAAATGAGGCGATTTGAGCAGACGGCAACAGAAATTGTGCAAAAAAATATGGAAAGTACCTGGTCGCCGTCTCAATAGAACTCCAAGATGCTGGCCGGTTGTGGTTATGATGAACAAGTAATGTCTATAAGAGTCGCGATCAATGGATTTGGACGTATTGGGAGAACTTTCACCCGCGCCTTGCTTGCAAACAATGAAGCAGTGTTTGCAAACAATGGAACAGGTAATGGACCAGGCAAAGGTGCTTCTCAAATGGAGAGTGAAGCCATTGAATTGGTTGTGATCAATGATTTGGCACCCCTGGAAGTGAATGCTCAATTGCTAGCTTTTGACTCGACCCAAGGTCGGCTTTCGGTACCAGTTGAAATTCACGATGATTGTCTCGTTATAGGAGATTTTACCGCGCGAGTAATTTCGGAGACTGATCCTGAAGCACTACCTTGGGGTGAGCTAGGAGTAGATGTTGTAATCGAGGCAACTGGGCGATTCACCGATGGCAAAGACGCTAGGATGCACATAAATGCTGGTGCAAAGAGAGTAATAATTTCCGCCCCAGCAACAAATGTTGATGCGACTTACGTAGTGGGTGTAAATGATGGGAGTTTTGATCCTGATAAAGACTTTATTGTTTCAAACGCTTCTTGTACTACCAATTGCTTTGTGCCTATGGTTAAAGTTTTAGATGATGCATTCACGGTTAGATCTGGACTGATGACTACCGTACATGCATATACCAACGATCAAAACTTATTGGATCTAACGCACAAAGATCTAAGAAGGGCTCGTGCTGCCGGAATCAATATTGTTCCTTCATCGACTGGCGCAGCTCGAGCAACCGGACTCGTAATGCAGGCAATGCAGGGTAAACTTGATGGTACTTCATTGAGAGTGCCGGTCCCGTGTGGCTCAATAACCGATTTTACTTGCATCGTCGAAGCTGATGTCGATAAGCACCAAATTAATACAGCATTCAAGCAAGCTGCTTCGCAAGGTCCACTGGAGAGAATATTAGTCTACTCAGAAGGACCGTTGGTCTCTTCAGATATCGTAGGAACATCACAATCTTGTACCTTTGATGCTCCACTGACGATGGTAATTCCCGCAGGTTCCGGTGCGAGCCTTGTTAAGGTGATGGGATGGTACGACAACGAATGGGGTTATTCGAATAGACTAGTTGACCTTACTAGGATAATCGGTTCTGCAAAGTAAAGTGGGTCCTTCACAAGTAACGACAGGAGCTGGGCCGCTTGGGCTCAAGATCTTAGAGGACTTAGGTGAACTAGATGGAAGGCTTGTCTTGCTTAGGGCAGATTTAAATGTTCCACTTCATTACTGCCATGACAATTCAGGAGCAGTTGAGATTGCCGACGATTTTAGAATTCAAAAAGCATTACCTACAATACGTTGGTTGATAAGCCAAGGGGCTCGGATAAGAGTGTGTACTCATTTAGGAAGACCCAAGGGAGTTATTGATTCAAAATATTCCATTACGCCCGTCAAGGATTATCTTCTCAAGATATTTCCCGAAATTGACGTTCTAGAGAATCTTCGTTTTGATCCTGGCGAAGAGGCCAATGACCCAATAACAGTTGAACGAATTGTCAAAGGGTGTGATTATTTTGTCAACGATGCCTTTGGGGTCTGCCATCGATCCCACGCTTCAATCGTTGGCCCACCAAATTACTTACCTAGCGCCGCCGGGCGATTAGTGATTCGCGAGGTAGAGATGCTTTCGCGAGTTGTAGATTCACCCGAGAGACCATTCGTACTTGTGCTGGGAGGATCAAAAGTGTCAGATAAGATCGGCCTATTAGAAAGTCTGATTGATCGGGTGGATACAGTGCTAGTAGGTGGCGGAATGAGTTTTACTTTTCTTGCAGCAATGGGGATCGAAATCGGAGATTCAATATTGGATTCACAACATGTCGATTTTTGCAAGAAAGTGCTTAATTCGGGTAAGAGAATCATATTCCCTTGCGATAGTAGGGCCCTTTCACCGGGAGGTGAGCTTGGCCAAGAGGCTGGTGGGTCGCTTCCCACTGGGAGTGGAGAAGTGGAAATTTTCGAAGGTTCAATATCTAATGGATGGCGAGGTCTCGATATTGGGCCACAAACCGAAGAACTTTATGAAGGTGAAATATCCGATGCCATGACTGTTTTCTGGAACGGGCCAATGGGGGTTTTCGAGGATAAACGGTTTGCAAGTGGTACTGAATCTATTGCACGGAGTATCGCTAAGAGTAAAGGATTCACCGTAATCGGGGGAGGAGATAGTGCTAGGGCAATCCGGGCGTTAGGGCTAGACGAAGAGATTGATCATCTATCGAGCGGCGGCGGTGCATCATTGAAGTTTCTGGAAGATAAAAGATTGCCTGGTCTGGATGCGCTTCTAAGTAGTGGTGAGAGACTGTGATAGATAAAGAACAGTTTTTCTTGCCATCTCATCGCCTGATCGCAGGCAACTGGAAGATGAACCACAATCACTTAGAGGCGATCCAAGTGACGCGTAAGATTTGTTTGAGACTTCTAGAAAAAGGGGAGCTTTCTAATCGTAGTGTATCTATCCATCCAAGTTTTATTGCACTACGCTCAGTTCAGACGGTACTTGAATCGGAAGGTTCAAGTGTGTTACTTGGTGCTCAAAATTGTTTTTATGAGCCGCAAGGCGCATTTACCGGAGAAGTTAGCGCGACGATGTTGTCTAAATTGAATGTTTCTCTGGTGATCGTTGGGCATTCGGAGAGACGAACTCTTTTTGGCGAAGATGATCAGCTGGTGCTATTGAAAGCAAAGTCGGTGGTTGCAAATAATATGATTCCGATTATCTGCGTCGGCGAGTCAAGCCAGGAACGCAACGATGGCAGCTACAAGGAGTTTGTTACAAAGCAAGTAATATCAATAGTTGAGGCCGCCCCCAAGGAGCTACTGTCAAATCTGATCATTGCCTATGAGCCAATATGGGCAATTGGGACTGGGATAAGCGCAAGTCTGGATCAGGCCGTGGAAGCTTGTGAGTTGATCAAGGAAGCTACGACAAGGGCTGTGGGCGCAACCAAAGAATTTAATTTGAAGGTACTTTATGGCGGGTCTGTCAATACGAATAATGCAACAGATTTACTTAGCCATGAAAGCGTTGGAGGCTTTCTGGTTGGGGGAGCAAGTTTAGATCCCGATTCCTTCGTGGAAATAGTTAGCAGCGTTCGGTAAGCTATGCGCAATTACGTGTCTGGCGCTCGGCGGAATGTCACGTTATTATTTGAAGCTGTAAAACCATTTACCGTCTGAGGAACCAATGCTCACCGATCTTATAGTAATAATCCAAATTGTGGTAGGTCTTCTGTTGATACTGCTAATTCTTCTTCATGCCGGTAGAGGTGGCGGGGTGTCAGATATGTTTGGAGGTGCTGCAAGTGGGATTGCGTCAGGATCAAGTCTGGCTGAACGCAATTTAGACCGTTGGACAATATTAGTAGCGTTGGTATTTGCGTTTACTACAGTTACGATGGCAATTCGCTGGCAGTAATACGCAGGCAAGCCAAGGCAGGCTTATCTACTTTAGTACTACTAGTTATCTGCTTAGCACTTAGCGGATGTTCTAGCTCTCACTCTCCCCAGCACTCTTCTTTGACTTTGAACGCAGCCACTCAAGCAACTGAGATTAGTTTTGCTTGCGCTTCGCTTCCTAGCAACTTTAATCCTTTGACGCCACAGGGTGACAACTTGGCGACACAACAGGCTATGGCGCAAGTATGGCCATCGCCTTTCATAATAACTCCGCAATTTCAACCGACGATTAATTACTCATTTGTATCGAGCGCCGAACTAACTTCTGTCAGTCCTGAAACGATTGTGTATCAGATTAATCCCAAAGCAATATGGTCTGATGGTGTTCCAATCACAGCATCTGATTTTATATATAATTGGCATGCCCAAAGTGGGGATCCCGCCTTCAACGACGTTGGAGGAGCACCATTTATAGCGAAGTCAACTTTAGGGTACTCAGACATAAACTCTGTTACTAGTTCCGACTCAGGCAAACGTGTAACAGTTGTATTCAAACAACCATTCTCTGACTGGGAGTCACTTTTCGATCCATTAGTACCTGCGCATATCGCCGAAAAATACGGCTGGAACAGTGGGTTTACGAGTTTCAATACAAATATTGAGGTCTCAGGAGGACCTTATGAGATTGCATCCGCTTCATCGCAGAGATTAACACTGGTGCGAAATCCTAAGTACTGGGGCGCAGTACCGCCAATAGCAACCATCAATATGGTATTAGATCAGTCTCCAAGTAATTTTGCGAATCAAATGGCAGCAAATCAAATTCAACTTATCGAAACACCTGCGCAAGTGAATGTCTTGCAGCAGTTGGAGGGGCTTTCTAACGTGGCTATGCCAGTCCAGGTATCTCCAACGCTACGCTTTGAGGAACTGGACTTTAATCAAGCAGATCCAATACTGTCGAAGCTAGCTGTCCGTGAAGCACTCGCAGATTACACGGATCGCAATGCATTGATCGCAGCTGGCCCGGGCCAAATGGCCCTATCTGAACCAATGCCCCAAGAGGATGATAACCATATATATGTACCAAGCCAATATAGCCAGTATCAGCCTAACGGAAGTTACTACGATACAACTCATCCCAACCAAGCTGCTAAACTTCTAACCCAATCAGGTTTTATCCTCGGATCCGATGGTATGTGGCATCAAACGACTTCGACAGGGCCAATTCTTACTTTATCCCTACTTATTAACGAATCGGATCCTATCAAGCAGGCGGTAGGCGAAACCTTTGTGTCCCAGATGAAGGCAGCCGGAATTCAGATTCAAGTTGAAAATCTACCTACTAGTACCATTGATCAGGATTTATTGAGCGGTAATTGGCAACTCGCCGAAGTGACACAGCAAGCCTCTCCTTTTGCTGCCAAGTTTGAGGCAATCTATTCGACAAAGCCCAGTAACTACTTTGGCTACGATAATTTAGAGGTTGATCAACTATTTCAAAAGGCTATTGATAATCCCGATCTTTTTGATGCTACAGAGGATTACAACCTTATTGACAAGCAGCTTTGGTCTGACATGGTCTCTCTACCTCTATATGAAGATCTCGAAATTGTAGCCAATACGACGAATCTAAATGGGGTATTAGCCAATGCGTCGAATTCAACACTGTTCTGGAACGCTCAGCAATGGTCGTTGCATACAGTTGTTTCCAAAGAGATAACTACGACTACTTCTACCGCGGTTGTGAAAAAGACAAAAAAGAAGAGATAAGTTATCCTCTAAGGTTGCATTGTCGTATTGGCCTGCGTGATTGATGGGGTAACTTGAGAAGGAACTAGTTCAATCCACGTACGACCCGGAGAAAGTGAGATGGCATTCCCCGCACTATCGGTTAACGAGATGGGATCTGAGTACTGTGGCCGACTCCAGTTTCCTTGAATATCAACACCATTTCTGAGCAGTTGCATTGGACCGCCGCTAGTTGCATTTACCTCAACTTCATGGGCCCCAAGAGAGTTTTCTACCCATGGTCCTTGGAAGGTTTGGACTGTTAGAATCAAAACATTGTTGGTCGAAATTTGGGTGCCATTATTATCACTTGCAACCGTGTTGCCAATCGAGAGATCCCAAAGACTTGCAAAAGGGTTCCAAACCCAAGTGTTGTCATTCGTTGGAGAGAAAGGAATATATGCGCGAGAGATAGGGGTACCGTTGCTCGACGTAGTTGAGTAGCTAAATAGGGGATTTGGGGGAGTAGTATCATATGAATATTTACTCCATACTTGCTTGGGCGAAATATAACTATCGTATGGAGCTTGACGGCCAGGCGGATTTATGACAAGCGAGCCATCATAAAACAGATCTTCATCGTAAGAGTTGGTGTTTTTGACCATTGCTTCAATTGGGGGGATGCCTCCAACATGCACAAAAATTGGTTTGCTCAATAAGTCAATAATTGCAACATCTGGTTCCCTGGCCGAACGAACCGGCCCAACTAAACTTGGTTGTTGACACTGATAAACAGCTACTAATCTCGTAATTCCTCCCTCGACCGGTTCTTCAAAAACAATATCGGCGCTATTTAGTCCACTCTGGGGCCGAGCTGCGGGATAGTTGTCCACCTTTACCGCCAATGCAGGACGCTGAGGTACTTGAGGGGTACCTGCCGGGGCCCCAGTCAACGGGCAGTTAGGATTAGGAATCGTTGTTGATGGCTGAGCAGGCGTTGGGTCAGATTGCTTAGTTACTTGCCTTGGACTCCCACTATGCAAAAATAAAGCAAGTAAAGCACCGATTAGCACGACGACAACACCTAGAGCTGGAAGTGCTATTTTTGGCCTTTTAAACTTTTCAAGAAACGTCATATTACTAACTTAGTAGTGAGCTAACTACCCATAGTGTATTTGGAGAGAATTACTTGATGACGGGCTTTGGATTGCTGATCAAATAAAGTTCCTGCACTCAAGCAATCCAAGGGATACGAGAATGCAGGTTAGTCCAGTAAGAAAGCCTAGTTTTATCGACAATCGAATCACACCAGTGCTTTGCAGGTCCCTGATTGATTGTAGCCATAACAGCCAAGATAACGATCCGGTCAAGAATAAGTTAGGCCCCACATCTAGACCAACTAATAGAGCGTAGGGATGAGTTGAATGGTGGGCCGCAAGGAATCCAGCGGCTGGAAGATTATTTATTGCTATTGACATTCCTGTTCCAACCAGAATGCTTTCCCACTGGCTGTGATTGATATAGGAAGCAATTGCCGTGTGGGTAATAGTACCGACCAATCTGAAGCTAGTAGCGAGCCCGAAGAGCCCTAGCATCACCTGGATGTTCACTGATCGCAGTAGTGAGCTAACTGTTTCAAATTGTTTGTATACAAAGATCGCACTTAGAAGTAATGCGATTACCAACACTGCAATCCCAGGAGCATTGAATGTGAGCATAATTATGATTGCTCCTACAACTGAGACCATGCATAGTACTTGACCTACGTAGCTTGTCTTTTGTGTATGGCATATTGAAACAGAGGTGTCAGCGTACCCATTACAGTCTCTCATAAAGAGATATAAGATAAAGGAAACTATGACGATACATGCCAACCAAGGCATTAGCATGTTTTCGAATAGAGCATGCCCAGAAAGCCCATTCTTGCGTAAAATCATCAAATTAGTCAGATTTGAACCTGACAGAAGTAGTGATCCACAGTTGGACATCAAGATAGTAGTAACCAGCAAGTAGCGAGAAGGTAGCACGAACTTTTTGGCACTGTAGAACAAAATTGGCGTAAGAAAAATCACTGCAGTATCGAGGTTCAACAGTGCACTTGTAATAGCACAGCTCAAGCAAATACTCAGCACTACTATAAAGCGGATTTCTATTTGAACATCCGAGGTGGCTTGCAGCCCGTCTGAGATGTCATGTCCAGCTATCGAGGTCTTTTTGCGCTGGAGTAGTTTGGGCAGGAGATTTGCTAGACCGCGAAATAAGCCTGAGCTATCCGAACACTTGCCCAGTATAATTAGACCTCCAACCAATAAGAAGGGTTGAGCTGTTTCAGAGGCAATGTGCTGAGTAAGGTGAAATTTGGTGAACCCGCACAGTGCAAGAGAGGTTGATCCAACAACTAGCAGTATGGGAGAGATCGTTGATTGGAAGGACCATTTGTTTTGAGTCGACGTCTTATTCAGCAAAGTTATTACGAGTATAGCGGAGGTTAAGCAAAGGGATTCTCCCTATCTCAGCCTTGAGCTAAGATATAATTGGTTATGAATACGCTAAAGACCTGCAGGCTAACGTCAAAGACATACAGATCGCCACAAAGGAGCTTCAGGTTCAAATGAAGGCCGTCCAGTCTGAAGTGGGAGTTGAGGGCTATTGTAAAGGACTTGGCGGATATCGTAGTTGGCTTTAGAACACAAAGCTACGCAGAACGAAACATTGGCTTGTGTAGCTGGACCTTCGATTGACGATTCGGCTTTGGCACAGGCGCAGACCCTTAACGTCAAGGCGAGAACTGTCTCGACATGGAAGGCCCAAGCTTACAATTAGCTAGCGACAGGTACTGCCTATCGTGATACAATATGTATATTTCATTAAAGCAATTCTTTAACCCACCAATACCTAACTTGCAATTATTCTAGAATTGTTGCAAACTAGGCATTGGCTAGACTGAAGGGAGCCACTTCAATGACATCTGTACCAAATTGCTGGGAGATCATGAACTGCGGTAGAGAAGCTGGTGGGGCTAATGTGCCCGAATTAGGGGAGTGTGTGGCTTCGAAAGAGCAACTTGGACATAGTTGTTGGATGCTAGCGGGGACTCTCTGTCGCGGCGTAGTACAAGGAACTTTTGCACAGAAAGCACAAGGCTGCCTCCCGTGCGAAGTATACAAGACATACAATCGGGGAAGTGGGACTCGCGCAAGCGAAGTGGTAGAGGCGTATCCAGATGAGAACGCTCGTTATCGGAAAATACTCTTGGGAAGGGCGCTCAAGCGAAGCTGACCAAATTTATCCACGAGCGAACTGGCGACTAGTTTTTGCTGGGAGGGGCACGCAAGCCAAGCTAACCAATGGAAAGGGGACTTTGGACCCTGGTTTTCTTTAGAAAGTCGCGCTAAGACGTGTATGTTATCCCCGTTATTTTTCAACCGCGGTTGTAAGCGCGATTGAGTCAAAGTAGTTTTGGCAGGTGTCGGGATGGAAGGAGCGCGTTGTAATTGCCAAATGACGACATCGGAACTACTGACGCGCCCAAATTAGAGTTCCAGGAGACACTAGTTCAACTGGGTGCAGAGAAAGAACGACTGCAGTTCATCCTTGACAGCGCGCCCGTAGGTATCGGAATATCGACCGATGGAATCGTTAGATACGTCAACCCACGCCTTGCCGAGATGGTTAGAGTTAAAGTCGGCGAGTCCTCTTCTGTCATCTACGCAGACCCAGACAAGCGCGACCTAATCGCGAGTCAACTTGCTCAAACAAACGTTCAGATCCATGACGAGATGCAGATGTACGCTCCGAACGGAGACATCCGTGATATCGCAGTCGATTTTCTTCCGACCGAGTACGAAGGTGTACCCGGCGTCCTCGTATGGATGATCGACGTTACAGATCGTGACCGTGCAGAAAAAGAGATTAGACAATCTCAACGCCAACTAGCGTCCATTCTCGACAGTCTTCCTGACGCTACATTTGTCGTCGATATCAATGGAGTGGTAACCGCATGGAATCGTGCTGCGGAGGCAATGACTGGTGTGAGTGCCTGTGATGTAATCGGCAAAGGCAACTACGAATATGGTCTTATTTTCTATGGGGAGAGGCGTCCCGGCATTGTAGATCTGATTCATTTGTCAGAGGATGAGGTTGCCCAACGTTATGAAGGAGTGCGTCGGGAGGGAGATGTGTTGAGCGGAGAGGTCGAGGTCTTAGTAAAGGGTCGAACGCTATACGTACAAGCCAGAGCCTGTCCGCTGCGTGACGCCGACGGGACAATTATCGGTGGCGTAGAGATGATTCACGATCTTACCGAGCGCAGGGGCTTTGAACAAGAGTTAGCCGCAGCATGGGAGACCGCTGAGAAGGCATCGCAGACTAAAGGTGAGTTTCTCGCAAACATGAGTCACGAGATTCGCACACCGATGAATGCCATCATAGGTATGTCGCATCTAGTTATGAAGACAGATCTTAATTCGCGCCAGCGTGACTATATCGAAAAGATTCAGCAGTCCGGCCAGCATTTGCTAGGGATCATCAACGATATTTTAGATTTCTCTAAGGTGGAAGCTGGCAAGCTTACCATCGAGAGCACCGATCTCGACTTGGAATGGGTATTGCAAACCGTAGTAAACCTAATCGCAGAGAAAGTTCAGGCCAAGGGCCTTGAGTTGGTATGCAAGCTAGATGCTGGTGTGCCAATCAATCTCATCGGAGATCCTCTTAGACTCAGTCAGATACTTACCAACTATGCGAACAACGCGGTTAAGTTTACCGAGATTGGTGAGATTGACGTGACAGTTCACCTAGTTGAGGAAGTCGGAGATAGCGTAGTACTTCGTTTTGAGGTGAGTGATACTGGCATAGGGTTGACATCGGAGCAGAAACAAAAAATGTTTCAGGAGTTCCAGCAAGCAGACTCATCGACGACTCGCAAGTACGGGGGCACCGGCCTGGGATTAGCCATTTCCAAAAAGCTTGCGAACCTGATGGGAGGTGACGTAGGTGTGGACAGCGTTATTGGTGAAGGCTCTACCTTCTGGTTTACTGCCAAACTTACAAAGGGCGTTCAGAAGGCTCCTGTATTGCCGCACCCTGATTTACGGGGTAGACGCATGCTTGTAGTCGACGACAATGAAAATGCACGGATAGTGCTAAGTGACATGCTGACTTCCTTGACATTTCAAGTGAGCACCGCCGCCTCAGGTCGTGATGCTATCGAGTTGATTTCCCAAAGTGCCAAGGCTGGAACTCCTTTTGAAGTTGTCTTCTTAGATTGGATGATGCCCGAAATGGATGGAATCGAGGTGGCCCGGAAACTAAGTGAGTTGGATTTGTCACCAGCACCTCGTCTTGTCATGGTGACTGCCTACGGTCGTGAAGAAGGACTAAGCGGTGCTGCATCGGTGGGGATAGAGGAGATTCTAATTAAGCCGGTAACTTCGTCAGTTGTATTTGACGCAGTAGTGAGAGTGCTTGGTGATGATCCGGGTTTAAAAAGTCCCACCGAGATACGAGCTGGAGAAGTAATGCGAAGATTCAGCTCGTCGGACAGAATTGGGTCTGACGCTCCGTTACAGCGTAGAGGCCAAGTGCTCCTTGTAGAAGATAACGACCTCAATCAACAAGTGGCATCTGAACTGCTCACGGATCTTGGCTTCACGGTTGATGTTGCTGGCAATGGCAAGATCGCCCTAGAGAAAGGCCAGGTTGGTGCTTACGATATAATTCTTATGGACATGCAGATGCCTGTAATGGATGGGCTGGAAGCATCGAGACAGCTTCGTGCACGTGGCATGACTACCCCAATAATAGCTATGACGGCTAACGTGCTTCAGGCCGATCGCGACGCCTGCAGTGCGGCTGGGATGGATGACTACTTGGCTAAGCCAATCGACCCAGCCATTCTGGAAAGTACTTTGAACAGATGGGTCAAGAGTGATTCTGGGAGTTCTGACGATGCTAGTGATGGCTCTTGCTACCCGAGCATTTTACCTGCCTCGACAGACGCTAAACTGCCAGATGGGGTTCCTTCCGGCTTGGCTGGCCTTGACAGCGCGTGCGGATTGTCGCGGGCTAGTGGGAAGGTTCGTCTCTACCGTGATCTGCTTGGCAAGTTTGTAGTTGGCCAAGAGGGAGCAATCGATTCGATTCGAACAGCACTCGCGAAAAGCGACAGGCTGGAGGCCGAGCGATTTGCTCACACTCTAAAGGGTACAGCAGCCACGATTGGTGCCGATGCAATTTCCGAAGCGGCAGCGTCCATAGAGAGCGCGATACGCGAGTTGGAGACGACAGAGATTCTAGATCAACTCCTGAACGCCCTAGAACCACCTTTGGGTGAGCTGACGGGGAAATTGCGTTCTTTTTTGGGTGTGATTTCAGCAGGGGAGAAGACCGTTGCATCTACGTCCACCCGGGCAGATGTACAGGCGTCAACAACTGAACCGGCACAATTGCAGGAATTTGGGCAAGTCTGTGACCGACTTACTGTGCTGCTGTCTGCTAGTGACGTCGAAGTCGAAGAAGTTCTCGATCAGAACGCGGCGCTTTTGAGGGGGCTAATTCCCAACGAGTACGAAGTTATCTGCAAACAGGTACGCAATTTCGACTACGATGAAGCGCTGGCGGTGGTTAGTCGGGTCCGGTCTTCCCATGGTCGCGATGACTGATACTATCGCGACAAATATCGCAGTCGATCCAAACTTTATAGACTCAAGTAAAGCCACCATTCTTATCGTGGATGATACCCCTGAAAATCTCGACCTTATGATTAGCTTGTTGCGAGACGTGTACACAGTGAAAGTTGCTAAGTCTGGGGCTAAAGCACTGGCGCTTGCAGCTTCGGACTCCATACCCGATCTCATTCTACTGGACATTATGATGCCTGAGATGGACGGTTATGAAGTCTGTAGGCGACTCAAGGCAAATCCGTCCACCAAGGACATCCCAATTATTTTTCTCACCGCCAAAACGGCTATCGAGGATGAAGAGAAGGGGCTGAAAGTAGGGGCAGTCGACTACATTACCAAGCCGATCAGCCCTCCGATCGTATTAGCTCGTGTAGAGACACATCTCAAGCTCAAGGCGCGGGCTGATTTTCTGCGCGATAAAGCGGAGTTCCTGGAACGGGAGATGGCACGGCGAAGTCGACAGGTATCAAGTATTCATAAAGTTTCTGTTTTGACTTCGGGAGGGTCAACCGTGCTTGTGGTGGATGATACCCCTGAAAATCTCGAGCTAATGAGTGGCCTGCTGAAAGATTCCTATACGGTAAAGGTGGCTAAGTCAGGAGCCAAGGCTTTGGGTATTGTCGCTCTTGACCCGCAACCCGACCTTATTCTATTGGACGTAATGATGCCTGAGATGGACGGCTATGAAGTCTGTAGACGACTCAAGGCAAATCCGTCCACCAAGGACATCCCAGTAATCTTCCTTACCGCTAATGCTGGAGCTGAGCATGAGATGAAAGGACTTGAGCTTGGAGCCGTTGATTATATCGCTAAGCCAATCAGCCCTCCGATTGTATTAGCTCGTGTGGAGACACATCTAAAACTCAAGACGAGTGCAGACTTCTTGCGTGACAAAGCGGAGTTTTTGGAGCAAGAAGCAATCTGGACGCAGTTGGCAATGGAGGTTGGACAGGTAGTGTTTTGGCAGGTCGACCTTACGGATGAATCAATTACCTATTTAGGTAATCCTAGTGAGATAGAAAACTCTAGTTTGCCTGACAAGCAAGGTTCGGTGAATGTTGCTAGTCCATTGGGCCCAATACGTATGGGTCTGTCCGAGCGCCTATCTGTGTTAGATCCGCAAGAGGCCATAAGGATCAACGAACTAATTCACCAAGCGGCCAAGACCGGGGAGCCCTTTGAGTTCGTCTACCGGATACTTAATGATGGCGATGAGTGCGTTGAGCGATGGATTGCCTCACGCGCAAAACCGATTTTATCGGTGAGTGGCGGTCCTGTCTCGATTATCATGGGGGCGTCCATGGACATCACTGACTTGAGAAGAGCGCAGGAGGACGCAAAGTCAGCGCGTGAGGAGGCTAGGCAAGCACACGCTGCGCGCAAGGAATTGCTTGCCCGTATGACTCAAGACTCTCGGAAGTTTTTGTAATGATACCCGAGATTATGGCTAGCCCAGTTCTCAACTTCCTTCAGAAATCGGACCCATGGGTACCATTCTGGACAGCGGCAGGAGGGGTTCTCGGAGGGGCGCTAGGAAGCGGGGGAACGTATCTAGTTACTCGGCGACAGATCTTAGCGTCGGAAGCCCAGCGTAATCATGAACGAGATATGGCGCGTGAAGAAAGAAAGGCTGGATGGAGGGCGCAGGCTTACGAAAAAGTTTTCGGCGTTACATACCAGATTGCATTGTGGATTGATTGGGTGCGTAAGGTTAGCATCTTGGGCACAGAGGGTGCT
>JAKAVM010000109.1 GCA_021827485.1 Actinomycetes bacterium | reverse complement strand
CCGATCTCAAATAAAATTCCTGAAATAGGAGAGCCAGAGGGAAACAACTCAAAGATAGGCTCGCCAACACTGATAAATTCACCTAAGTGGATGAACTGGTTGACAACCGTACCATCAACGTAACTCAACACAGTTACCCTTTTCTTAGTGTCGGTATTTACTAACGCAACTTCTTCGGATGGAACAACGTGAGCGCCAATAGATATCGGTAAATCTGAAATCAATCCCGAGACCGGAGAACTGATCTCCAAGACGCCCCGAGACGGAAGCATTATCCCATGTCCCTTTATGGTTGCTACCACCGTTTGCTTACTAATCCAGAGCGATATACCAACTATACCGACTATCAAAATGAGACATGCAATAGCAATTAGGAGCTTTCCCGATAACTTGTGCGCCATCTTGGTTATCAAGCTACCCACGTACCCAGGATACCATAACGATGGTATACCCGTTTATACGGCCGTGTAGTCGGTCAAGCCTACATTATTTCATTGGAAACTTCGACAGACCATACTTCAGCTGAAGGTATAATCTTTCAAGGAATACGATACATAAGCGGGCCATCTTACAAATTCTAAGGTTGTCACATTCTTTCTCAACCTATTGGAGCTGAAAAAGAATTAGTGGAATGAGTGGTAAAGAATTCTGGAATATTCACTAGCACCTGCGGAGTTGAGGTACGACCGTCTTAGACAATGACATCAGAAGTGGAAAATTGTCCACAAAACCGGGCAACAAAATACTAGGCCGTCTAGATACTTGGGGACCGATAGGAACCCTCCAAAGATTAGCGGAGACTCCATTGTAGGTCGGTACCGATATATATGCCCACCCTTGGGCAGAATCTATAGCCATTGCTGGAGGACCCCATAATACAACTCCATTCTTACTGTTTATAGTCCACAGTTCCGATCTAACTAAGTCACTTCTCGGATCAAACTCTTCTAGAGCTAAACTATTTCGGTTAGCTACAGATCCAGCGAGAACCAAAATCGTGCTCTTCTGCAATGGGTCTTTCTCTATTGCGTATATTGGATCAAAAAAGTTTAGATTTTGGACCATTCCTAGTGACATCTGTTTCAAATTTATGGAGAGTGAATAAAGAGCTGAGCCACCATCTAGGTTAGTTCCATACACTAATATCCTGGAAGAATCAACATATATACCCCATGGCCACCCAGCGGGACCGTTATTCTGAATCGGGACAGACCGGGCAATCTTTCCAGATTTGTAATCCACATAGTCAAGTGTGACAAAATTCCCGGTACCTGGATCATTGATTAAAACAAGAACCCCATCTCCCCTCACTACAGGAGTTGGCGGAATTTCAGTAGAATATGAATATCCAAGAGAAATAATTCTTACTATATGACCCTTGGGGAGATCATTAATAACTTCGAGCACCTCTTGAGTACTGGAGAACGCTCGACTTTTTTCTCCTGTTACAATAATTTCCTTATTATTGGCCCAAACAACTGGACTCATATTTGCAAGGTTTGTACGAATTTCGGAAATATTCTTTCCTGTCGCCAGTGAAATTACTGAGAGTACTCGACTGGAATCTAGCGAGGAAGTATATACATCTTGCCCGGAGGGGTCAACAGTACCATAGCCATAGTGCTGATAACGGATCATTCCACACTTTTGCTCTCCAGATGGCGTAATCGACGCCATATATGATCCAGTAGATATATCTACAAATGTCCTCTCGTTAGGCGATATCAACGTACATGAAACAACGAACAATAGTGAGATCACTGCCAATAGCCGAGAGGAGTGGCATACCTGACTAGAACGATCCACATTTACATCCTAATCACTGTGGCCAACTAACTGTTAGATTCATCTCGAGTTGACTGACCAGATATGACCATACGAAGTTCTAGAAATAAGAACAGTTAGGTAGGCCCCACTGTGACAACCTGGAACTGGAGTAAACGAACTTTGGTTACGAATTCCGTTTGACCACCTTGCATCGAGACCAGGCACCATAGGTTGCCCGCAAATATCCTAAACCGTTGAGTTGAACTGGTACTCCCATTCCAACGCAATCGAAGAACTCAAGAAAACCATAGCGAATAGGTATCCAGATCCTAGTGCCATTCACAAGTGTTATCTTGGCGATTGATCCATCCCCTAGTAGCCACAGAGAACTCCGAACGTCGCGCACTTCGAGAACACCACAAGTACCCGACCTCAACCAACCTCTCCAACTTATGATCCCATCTTCACACTTGAGAGTGAAAGCAATGCGAAGTGAGGTGTAGATTACATTCACGATCATCAATAATGGTATAAGAGGAATCCCCAAGAGGGGCCACGCGGCCAACTCAAGGTGCCCATATTCAATCATGAAACTGATAAGCAATAAGAGAACGAAGGCGACAAAGTACTGAAACGTAGCTCCCATGCTGTACTGAATATAGTTTGCTCCTGACGGTTCATCCATTGCTTCAAAGGTATCAGAATAATCCGCATCTTTTGAATGGCAATAGGATTGGTTTGCGCAGGTTATTTAGAGTCCTTTAGATTTTTGCTATATCTGAGGTACCAAAACATTTCGAGAAATGCTTCACCTCACCATCAACACGACTCTTCCAACTAGTTTAGATTAGAATAGATAGTGCAATATTTGGTCGTACGAGGTGGGAAAGGAAACAACAATGAGTAACGTCAGGGTGCTGGTTGGAACCCGTAAAGGTGCATTTGTGCTAACAGCAGATGGGCAGCGTAAGAAATGGCGAGTCGAGGGACCACACTTTGGAGGATGGGAAGTATATCATATGAAGGGTTCTCCTATTGATCCTAATCGGATATATGTATCTCAATCAACAGGATGGCATGGTCAACTGATACAGCGTTCTGACGATGGAGGTAAGAGCTGGAATCCGGTTGGTAACGACTTTCAATATGAAGGAACGCCAGGGTCCCATCAGTGGTACGACGGTACCCCCCATCCGTGGGAGTTTGCTAGAGTTTGGCACCTTGAACCTTCGCTTGATGATCCCGATTTTGTCTATGCTGGCGTCGAAGATGCTGCTCTTTTCTACTCGGAAGACGGGGCCAATACCTGGAAAGAACTCTCTGGATTTCGTGGACACAGCACTGGTTCAAGCTGGATGCCGGGAGCCGGAGGCATGTGTCTTCACACAATAATCTTAGATCCCACCAATAAAGGGCGTATGTTCGCGGCTGTGTCATCTGCAGGAGTTTTCCGCTCTGATGACAGTGGGAAGACTTGGCGCCCGATTACCAAGGGTCTGCATTCTGAATTTATGCCAGACCCGGATGCTGAAATTGGCCACTGCGTACATCGTATCGCGATGAATCCGGCGCGTCCAGAAGTATTGTTTATGCAGAAACATTGGGATGTAATGAGAAGTGATAATGCGGGTGAAAGTTGGTGCGAAGTAAGCGGTAACCTGCCTTCCGACTTCGGATTTCCAATTGCTCTGAACTCAAATTATCCCAATACGGTTTATGTGATCCCAATTACCAGTGATCTATTTCATGTACCGCCTGAAGGTAAATTACGCGTTTATAGAAGTGAAACGGGTGGCAACGAGTGGGAACCGTTGACGAAGGGGCTTCCCCAAGAACACTGCTATGTGAATGTCCTACGAGATGCGATGGACGTGGATACTCTCGATAGCTGCGGAGTATATTTTGGGACGACTGGCGGCCAGGTGTACGTATCTCCTGACAACGGCAACACATGGGATGCAATTGTACAAAATCTTCCCGCAATACTTTCGATCGAAGTTCAAACATTGCAGTGATAAGAGTAGCTCTTCCCGGACACCTGCGTACTTTGGCTGGAGTTAGCAAGGAAATTTCGATCGAAGTATCTGAACCAGTTACTCAGCAATCGGTACTAGACGCCCTAGAAGCAGCTTATCCAATGTTACGCGGAACGATCCGAGATCAAACAACTAAGTTGCGTCGTCCCTTCATACGCTTCTTTGCATGTGAAGAGGATCTGTCCAATTGCTTGCCCAACGATATACTACCCATCGAAGTGGTTTCAGGGAAGGAACCGTTCATGATTGTCGGAGCAATAGCTGGCGGGTCTTGAACGCCAGAGTCGAACAAGGTTGTCGGAGCAATAGCTGGCGGGTCTTGAACGCCAGAGTCGAACAAGGTTGTCGGAGCAATCGCTGGCGGGTCTTGAACGCCAGAGTCGAACAAAAAGGCTCTCACGGTCAACTTTGCTTACTATGCTTGCTCGGTCAATATTCCACCTCGCGTAACACGACGATCTTGGCTAAATTAACTACATTATGGTACCATTGTGTACTACATTTTGTTATAATTATGGTATGAGCATTCAAATCGCCGTTCGACTAAGTGAAGACATCGTGGAATTCATCGACCAATTAGTTGAATCTGGCAAGGAACCAAGCCGGGCTGCAGTTGTTGCTCGGGCTCTCTCCCGGGAGAAGCGTCGCATGATTGCCGCTAGGGACGCAGAAATTCTGGCACATCTATCGGAATATGATGAATTATCTGATCTAGCAGCGTACGCCACCCGCAGCACTTTGGAACTCGACTGATGCGTCCGATACATCTTGCCGAGTTGGACAAGACTCGGCCAGTCTTAGTACTAACTCGCGAAATAGTAAGACCAATGATGAATCAAATTACTGTTGCGCCAATCACGACAACTACGCGTGGGATTTCTACTGAAGTACTCTTGGGTCCGGATAATGGCCTTGACCACGATTGCGTAGTTAACTGCGATAATATTCTAACCGTACCGAAGACAGTATTGGGACCCCAAATTGGTTTCTTGCTAGCCAGTCAAGAGTCCTTATTGAGCCAAGCAATCAATCTAGCCTTTGATCTTGATTTCTAGCTGGCGATCAGATTAGTTAAGATTATCTTCTGATTCTGGGACGTAATGACGGCCACCACTTAGATCAACCCATACTCTCATCTTGCGCTGCGAAGTTGGATCGCGAAAAACTTCGTCTGTTGGTTTCCAGCCCGATTCGGGAGCGATCGACTCTCCGTGGCGTTTAACCCAGAAGCTAATAACAAAAGCACAAAGAATCGCCCCTACGATTATTACCCAGATAAGAATGGGTAGTGCAATCACTATCTATCCTCAACTAGCTTAGACAATCTTATCATTATCTATCTTGGACCGATTATGACAGCTGTTCCGTAAGCTACTATTTCCGTTAGATTTCCACCAATTTCTGATGAATCAAATCTCATTGAAATTATCGCATTAGCGCCTAAGAGCATTGCATTTTCTATCATTCGATCAATTGCGTGGCGTCTGGAATCTTCGACCAGGCGCGTATACTGCTTGACTTCCCCACCGGCAATTGCTCGAAATCCTGCCAAGATGCCCTTGGCGGCCCCCATACTTCGAGCGTTAACTCCAAAAGCGAGTCCTAGCGTTTGTACCACCTTCCATTCCGGAAACTCGAGAGCTGTGGTGATCGGAAAGGAACTTACGCTGATGGTGGATGGATTCGACTCGCCAGGGGCGAAACTCTGCATATTTTGCTGGTTCATGAATAACTACTCTAATCCAATTCCAGCTAGAATCCTTATTATGATTGAACTAACACAAGAAGACATTGCGCTCCTGAAAGAACCCCAGCTTGCCCATCTAGCAACGATTGATTCCGATGGCTCTCCCCATGTAACACCTGTGTGGGTTGACACTGATGGAAACAATATCGTAATCAACACTGCTAAGGGCAGAGTAAAATATCGTAACATAGAGAGAGACCCTAGAGTTTCCGTATCCGTTGTAGACAAAGCAAATGACTATCGAACTTTGTGGATTAAAGGTACAGCTAAGTTTGAAACTGAGGGTGCTGACGACCATATAAATGCAATGGCTAAGAAATACTTGGACCAAGATACTTATCCCTTTCGCAAGCCAGGCGAGGTAAGGGTAAAGGTCCTGATTGAGCCAACCGCAAAGCTTGGTGTTTGACAACTTCTACAAATGTGCGGCCGATTTGTAGTCGAGACGCCAAGGGCGCAACTGGCTCGTATCTTTTCGGCGAATATCGACCCAAGCTTGAATTCGCCGGATCGAGCCAATTGGAATATAACTCCTACTAGTCCAATCCATACCGTCTACGCTACTGAAGACGGTTCGACAACCATTACCCAAATGCGCTGGGGGCTCCAGCCTTCTTGGGCCAATAAGCCAATTATAAATGCTAGGTGTGAGACTCTAAATTCAAGACCATTTTTCCAAAAAACCCTGAGATGCATAGTTCCCGCAAATGGTTTCTATGAATTCAAGCGCTCAAGTCCTAGTTCGAAACCAGAACCGTTCTATTTTACCAACCCTGATGGGTCAATCCTTGCATTTGCCGGAGTTTTCCAGGTCGAGCCAGGTAACACAGGTGGCTCGGCAATTATCATTACCTGCGCGGCCAATTCAGATATGATCTCTGTGCACGATAGAATGCCAGTCTTACTTGCACAAGATTCTTGGGAAAGCTGGCTCAATCCACTCATTTCCACAAGTGAGGCGCAACCGATGTTAGTCGTACCGCCAGATGGCTCTCTAAAATCATTTCCTGTTTCAATGGCAGTTAATAAATCTAGTAATAACTATCGAGAGCTAATCGACCCTATCTAGCTGAAGCAAACCTTTGATAATTTCTGCCACGCCCGGTTTCAAACTCCAATAAGTCCACTTACCCCTCTTTTCGCCTTCAATGAGGCCAGCTTCAAACAGAACTGTCGTGTGATGCGATATTGTGGATTGGCTCTTGCCGAGCGGCTTTCCCAAGTCACAAGAACAGAGGCATCCAGCCGAGGAAACCAAGGCAAGAATTCGGATCCTCGCGGGATCGCTAAGCGCTCTAAATATCTGAGAGAGGACCTCTGCCTTGCTCTCATCTAAGTCGTCTATTATTTGCTTGTGTTCGCATTGCATGCCTAGACCTAAACTTGGGTTAGCGGCTTTTTGACCTAATTTCTGCGAATTTGACAGATCGATAGACATCGATCTAATAATATTGATATGCATCGATCTATGCAAGATTTGTCGCTCGACAGGGTACAGCAACCCGGCGACCTCGATGGGCGGGAGGTACGGCCTCCGAGAGAATTCACCGAGAATGAGGTGCGGACTGGCCAAATCTCTGGCGGATCGGTTGTAGAGCGCTTGCCTCTTCTGGATCGCTTTCTACCTGTTTGGATTATCTGCGCTATGGCGGCAGGTATTGGCTTAGGGCGAGTTTTCCCCGATCTCAACCGCCACCTTGAGGCTATTCAAGTGACCCAAGGCACCTCCCTTCCCATATTCATCGGACTTCTAATTATGATGTATCCGGTACTTGCCAAAGTCCGCTACGGAAATATTGGCCCAGTTGCCAACGACAAACGTATGCTCGTTTCGTCTTTAGTCTTAAATTGGATTATAGGACCAGCTGTTATGTTTTCTCTTGCCTGGTTGTTCCTTCCCAACCAGCCTACATATCGTACAGGACTTATTATCGTAGGATTAGCCCGTTGTATCGCGATGGTACTTATATGGAATGATCTATCGTGTGGAGATCGAGAGGCAGCTGCAGTTCTAGTTACACTCAATTCTCTATTTCAAATTGTAGGTTTCGCATTGCTCGGATACTTCTATCTGACAGTACTTCCGGGCTGGCTTGGACTCTCAACGCTAGGTATTCACTTTTCTACTGCTCGTATTGCCGAAACTGTAGCCATCTTCCTGGGCATCCCACTCGTTGCCGGTTTGTTGACTCGCGTCGTAGCTGAGCGATCCAAAGGGGTAACCTGGTATGAAACAAAATTTCTACCTAAAATCAGCCCACTGGCACTGGTGGGATTACTTTACACAATTGTCATTCTTTTTGCCTTACAAGGACATAGAATCACAACCCGGCCTACTGAAGTTGCGCAAATAGCGTTGCCGCTAATTGGTTACTTTGCGCTGATGTGGTTTGGCTCATTTGCTTGGGGTAGGGCTATTGGCCTTCCCTATGAGCGAACTGCCACATTAGCATTCACCGCGGCCGGAAATAATTTTGAGCTAGCAATAGCAGTATGTATCGGCGTATTTGGCGTTACGTCGGGCCAAGCTCTTGCTGGGGCTGTTGGCCCGCTTATAGAGGTTCCAATGTTGGTTGCATTGGTTTACGTATCGTTATGGGCTAGAACAAGGTGGTTCTCGGTTGCGGGAAACGAGCACGATTCGAGCACGGTTGGTAATTGAGATGAACAAACTAATAATACTTTTTGTTTGCGTTCACAATGCAGGTCGAAGTCAGATGGCCGCTGCATTTACCAAACAGTTAGGAGGAGACAGGGTTGAGGTATTATCAGCAGGGACCGAGCCAGCCGATCAGCTTAACCCACAGGTTGTCCAGGCAATGAATGAACTTGGACTTGATCTGCACAGCCAAGTACCACGGCTACTCTGCGCGGATGATGTGTTAATGGCTGACTATGTTATAACAATGGGGTGCGGCGATACCTGCCCTTTCTTTCCCGGCAAGATATATTTGGATTGGAAGTTCGATGATCCCCAGGGTAAAAGCATTGATGAGGTTAGGTCAATTCGAGATGCGATAAAGGTACAAGTATCCGAATTACTAGCTAATCACTAGAGCTTCTCGTGAATGGCCTCAACAAGACTTCTAAGTTTTTCAATTTCCTTCTTATGTGCTTTATTAGTCTTGATAAGATGTATTGTACCACCTGCTGCAATACATGCCCCAAGATCACTGGTCACGTTCGTATAGTTACCGCCAACTAGCTCTGAGAACGCCGAGACGTGTACTTGGAAAAGCGGCAATAGTACTAGATATATTCCGAGACAAGCTAGGAAAATAATGTGTGGCTTAGACGAGAGGGCTCTTGGCACAACGCCTAGAATCCTTGCAAGTCTTGACTGAGGCTCATCAGGCTGGCCTGTTGAGGACATATCGTCAATTGTGGGCATTGGGCAACTCCTTTCACAAAGTTTGCGTGTGGGCCGGGGAGGATTCGAACCTCCGTAGGCTGTGCCGGCAGATTTACAGTCTGCTCCCTTTGGCCGCTCGGGCACCGACCCAGGGTCCCAAATCTAGCCTGACTCTAGGTAAAAACTCTAATCAAAGCAAACCTCACCACCCGTGGGGCAGAGGTTTTCATATCTGGCCTCTCGATGGCACGTTCGACTGCACATTAGACAACACACTCGGCGGCACGTTCGACTGCACATTCAATCCTCATCGCGGTGACGAACAATCTTCTTCTTGATCGTCCCCTGGGGCCACTGAAAAGTACGGTCAGGCTTTATAGTTTCATCCGTATAGTACGTCTCTCTAAAAGCACAGTCTTCCAACACAGCTTCAAAAAGATTCGCTCCGCCTAAGTTGGCAGCATGCAAATTCACATTGCGTAAGTGTGCCTTGCGGAACTGAGCCATCGGGAAATCTGCCTCCGCCAGAATAGCATCGGTCAAGTCTGCTCCCTCAAATCTTGTCATACGACAATTTGCGCCTGAAAGATCAGCACCTCTTAGAATTGCTTTAGTAAGATCGGCTCGCGATAAGTCGACTCCGGTTAGATTTGCGTAACTAAGATCAGCCTCTTTCAACCTGCATCTAGACAGATCAGCTCCAAAAAGGTCAGCTTGACGCAAGACAGCTCTCTGCAAGTTAGCTTTAGACAAGTTAATCTTACGCATATTAGATCCCGTCAGCTCGACCTGGGGCCAATTAGCATTGGCAATTGTAACCCAAGCCATATTGGACTCTCTCAGGTCGGTACCCGGTACTACCTTTCCTGGAACGATAGGTTGACCTTGCCTGTCCACACCGTGTGGAGCCTCGGGACTTGGGTGCCTAGCAACTTCCCCACCCCTGCCTGCCTTTGATGGCGCAACAGCATGATGAATATGCTGAGCATGCTTTGCTCTGGCAAGCTTTTTCTTCTTCTTGGGAGCCAGCTGCTTGTCTACGACCTTTTCGGGATCCCCGAGGTAAACAACTTCAGGCTCGGCGGTTCCAGGTTTTGCACCCGGTTGGCCAGGATGTGCGCCCGTCTGGGTTCCGGGGGCGCTACCCGGCCTTGCGGAAGTGGATAGATGTGCGGTTCCCGGCCTTGCACCCGGTCTCATTCCCGGATGCCCTGGCCCATTTTGGGATGTCCTTGCCTGCCCCGGTCCTGCCTGCACCGGCCGTCGGCCCCTCTTTGGTACTTGTTTTTTACCAAAAAGCCTCACTATTGAAACCCCAGATCACTCTCGTCGTTCAGTCTAATTTTACCAGATGAAACCGGGTTTTGGCGGTTTTTGTTCAAAAAGCACTAATCTTGTAACAATGCCAACCTTTGATGTCGTATCCGAAATAGATATGCAGGAAGTTAAGAATGCCTTAGACCAGGCAAATCGCGAAGCATCTACTCGTTTTGACTTCAAAGGAACGGATTCGGAAATTGAGTTGAACCAAATGGAACTTCTTGTACGATCATCGACCGAGGATCGCCTGAAGGCGCTAATTCAGGTACTTGAAGAAAAGCTGGTCAAGAGACAAGTTTCTCTGAAGTCTCTGGATAAGGGACGGATCGAGGAAGGGGCCAAAAGTAGCGCTCGAATGAAAATTACTCTCAAGGCCGGCATAGAGACTGATACAGCTAAACAAATAAATAAAATGATCAAGGAATCCGCCCCTAAAGGAGTCACTTCATCGACTCAGGGAAATCAAGTGAGGGTAACTGGCAAGAAACGTGATGATCTCCAGCAAACCATTACCTTACTCAAAGAGGCCGACTTAGGCATCCCCTTGCAATTTGTGAATTTTCGAGATTAGCTACCTAGCGCCCGCCGACAAAACCGGTCCCGTTTGACCTCTTAATCTTCTGCGGTAGAATCGCTTGCCTTCGACCTTATCTCTTCGACTACCGAAGGATCTGCCAGAGTTGTTGTATCACCAAGGGAACGTCCATTTGCAACATCGGCCAATAGACGTCTCATAATTTTACCGCTTCTAGTCTTAGGGAGTTCATCAGTAAAAATAATCGTCTTCGGCCGAGCAATTGCACCAATCACACGGGCTACATGTGCTCGAAGTTCTTCGCCTTTTTCTGAACTTTGAGTCTCTCCAGACTTGAGGGTAACAAATCCGATAATTGCTTGACCAGTAGTTGGGTCGTTAGCTCCAACTACAGCTGCTTCTGCTACGCTAGGGTGGTCAACCAGGGCCGATTCAACTTCAGTTGTTGAAATACGGTGTCCGGATACATTCATCACGTCATCCACTCGACCCAACAACCATAAGTAACCATCGTCATCGACCTTGGCTCCATCACCTGCAAAGTATCGTCCTTCGAACCTACTCCAGTAAGTTTCCCGATAGCGCTCCGGGTCACCGTATATTCCGCGTAACATACCAGGCCAAGGTCTAACAATTGTGAGATAACCTCCACCTTTTTCAACCTTGTTACCGTTATCGTCTACGACTTCAACAAAAATACCTGGAAGTGCAAAGGTGGCCGAACCAGGTTTGAGTTTAGTTACGCCTGGCAGAGGAGATATCATGATCCCTCCGGTCTCAGTTTGCCACCAAGTATCTACAACCGGGCAGTTGCTTTGGCCAATATGGGTATAGTACCAAATCCACGCTTCAGGATTTATAGGCTCGCCAACCGACCCCAGTAGCCTTAGCGAAGAAAGATCATGTTTGGATGGGTACTCTTCTCCCCATTTCATAAAGGTTCGAATCGCGGTTGGCGCTGTATAAAGTATTGTTACTTTGTATCGTTCAATGATATCCCACCAACGATCTTTGTCGGGAAAGTCTGGTGTTCCTTCATAGATGATTGATGTAGCCCCGTTGGTTAGAGGACCATAGAGGATATAGCTATGGCCCGTTACCCATCCAATATCGGCGGCACACCAATAGATGTCACTCTCGGGCTTTAGGTCAAAGACATACTTGTGCGTGTAAGCAACTTGGGTTAGATAGCCACCTGTGGTATGCATAATCCCTTTAGGCTTGGCAGTAGTGCCAGATGTGTAAAGCAGAAATAATAGATCCTCTGAGTCCATAGCTACCGGCTCGCATTTCGTAGACACGCCCGTGATTAGCTCGTCCCACCATACATCTCGTCCAGCGACCATATTGACCTGCGTATTAGTTCTGCGAACAACAACCACATGATCCACTGTCGAACATTCTTCGAGTGCTAAATCAACATTTGATTTGAGTTGAACTGTGGCACCTCGCCTATAACCTCCATCGGCAGTAATCACAAGCTTGGCCTGGGCATCGTTAATCCGACCGGCTAGTGCATCAGATGAGAATCCTCCAAAGACAACCGAATGTGCCGCACCAATTCTGGTACATGCCAACATCGCAATTGGTAATTCCAGGATCATCGGCATGTATATTGCAACACGATCGCCTTTTTTGACTCCAAGATTTTTCAAGCAGTTGGCGAACTGGGAAACTTGGTCGAGAAGTTCACTGTAAGTAACAGAAATCTTCTCTCCTGGTTCACCTTCCCAGTAGTAGGCAACCTTTCCACCTCGTCCGGCAAGTACGTGCCTATCCAAGCAGTTAAAGGAAACATTTAGTTTTCCCCCGATAAACCACTTAGAAAATGGTAATTGCCACTCGCACACTTGGCCGAAGGGCTCATACCAGTCAAGCAGCTCCTTTGCTTGAGACTCCCAGAACTTCTCGAAATCAGCCTCCGCGCTCTCATAGAGTGATAAATCATTCGCTAAAGCTTGCTTACTAAAATTATCGGTTGGAGTAAAAACTCTATCTTCTGAAAAATAGTCCTCGATAGTTGCGTTATTATCAGACATAATAGAGATAATATTACCCCTAAAGAGGTCAAGAAGTCTCCGAAATTTTCCGATAATATACGTGAAAAGACAAGTCCAAGGAGGGGCTGTAAATTGGATATAACATGGTAGGCGATATCGAATGGGATACGACAAGGTTGGAGAGGGAGTTCAAAACTGGGCTGAACCCTGACTCGGCCCTTGAGGCAATTCGCAAATATTTCGTTGCGCATCACTGGGAAACCGACGAAGATGCATCTAAAGTACCTAATCTAGAGCGAAGAGTAGCTAAACGCAGACCCCCAAACTACTTCCAAGTTATCAAACGGGTCACGAGGGGGGAACGACTGGAGCCGCTCACCCAAGACGCAAGAAATAGGATGGCAGCGTGGGCCCTCAAAGACGCATATCCAAGGGGGGTAGGTCGTGGTGGTTATCTTGAGGTTTATTACAGATATACCTTTGAGGCCACTGTACGCAATGATGGCTCAACGTCAATCGTAGATACAGTTTTTACCGAGGAGATAGATCCTCTTGGGGGAGGAATCCCAGACAAGCACGACTACATGGTAAAATCATATGCGTCTGACTACGATCCTTTTTCCGATATCGAAGATGCCTTGACAAATCATCTGAGAGATTAGCACCCCTAGATGAGGGGCTAAGCTGACCGAGTGCTGAAGGGCCGAGCCTGGTAGCTACAAGAGTCTAAGGTACTAGCTTTGCCTGCTTTGCAAAGTCAAGAATTGGACTGACCCAAACGCCAAATACCAAGGTAAAGGCAACGCACAAGGAAACTACTGTGCCTACACCCACACCAACGCGTTCTTCACGTTCGACGCTCATTGTGGCTGTAGACGCTTTGCCAGGCAAGCTCAGTAGCTCATATGGTGACGCTGGTGAAGTTGAACTTCCAAGTTGTGCCTTCGCCAAAGCGTCAGTTGAATTTTCACTTTGTGAAATGCCAAGAGAAACTTGCTCACGACCAGAGATCATAAAAGCTACAACTCGAAGATAGAAGAAAGCGCCTATGGTAGCTGCAATCATTGCAATGATTGCAATAGCGTATGAATGGGCATCCACCGCCGCGGCGACTACAGAGAATTTGGCCCAGAATCCGGTTGTAAATGGAACACCAGATTGGGCTAATAATAAAATCCCCAACGAGATAGCAAGGAATGGGCGCTTATATATTAGGCCACGATAGTCTTCTAGGTCCCCCGTACCCCCCACAACACTTATGATAGTAAAGGAACCTATTACCATAAAAAGATATGCAAACAAATAGTAAAGTGATCCTGCTATCCCTGCGCTAGAAGCCGCTTGAAGGCCAACTAGAATAAATCCTGCATGACTGATTGACGAATAAGCAAGCATTCTCTTTATATCTCGCTGGGAGATAGCCATAAAAGCCCCTACCAACATAGTAATAACAGCCAGCAGCCAGATAATCGGCTCCCAATCTAACTTGAGAGTAAAGAGAGTAGAGTAAACCACCCGCAAAAGGCCAGCGAATCCCCCTGCCTTGGCTACAGCGGCCATAAAGGAAGTTGCCGGAGTTGGCGACCCCTGATAGACATCCGGAGCCCAGGTATGAAATGGGACTAAGCCAACCTTGAAGGCAAACCCAACAATCAACAGCCCTAATCCAGCCAGAAGCACCCCTTGGTGCAGAATTAGGTTGATAGACAAAAACTGTGCAATTGATGCCAAATTAGTAGAACCTGTTGATCCATACACTAAAGCAATCCCGTATAGAAAAATTGCTGACGAGAATCCGCCGAGCAAGAAATACTTCAGGGCTGCCTCACCGGACTCGTTACGCCTTAGATTCGACCCTGCAAGTACGTAGAGGGCGATTGACATGATTTCGAGTCCTAAGAACAAAACAATCAAATCATTTGCCGAGCCCATAAGCATCGCACCCGAAGATGACAACATCATCAGTACTAAAAACTCTGGAGACCTAATTTCGTTGGATCGCAGATACTTCTCGCTTGAAATCGCCACAAAAAGCACAGCAATGGAAACCAGCATGAGAATAAACGCGCTAAATCCATCAACCGCAATCGCTCCATCAATTGCAGCGAAGGGATGGTGATTTACTCCAGTTACGTCAAACCAAATCCGAAGCGAACAATAGAGAGAAACGATTCCAACAAGTCCCGTAAATAGAGTTGAAAAACGTCGAGCCAAAGGCTTGCCAACCAGAGCTGCCGCGCAAAGTAAGACGAGCGCCCCGACGATCATAGTCACCTCGGGAGCAATCGCCGTGTAGTTCACATGCGGCACCAAGAGCGATGGTGCTGACTGGGTAGTTGAGCCAAGCGGCGTAGGTGAACTTGACGGACTAAACGGCGTAGATACGACTAACAAGTTCATCGGGCCCCTCCCTTAGGTGTGTGATTTGCCTGGGCAACTTGGTGGACTAATGCGTTTACAGTCGGGGTAATCCTATCTAATATCGGCTTTGGATATATACCCATAAAGACTATTAGAATTATGATCGGTGCCATGACCAGCTTCTCCTTGAGACTCATGTCAGCAACCTTTGCATTCTCCCCCTCAGCCTTGCGATGAAATACTTGCTGATAAACCCACAAGAAGTAGACGACTGCCAAGACAGTACCTACTGTAGCCACAACTGCCCACCACCTATGCGTCACAAAAGTTCCTATCAGGATCAGGAACTCACCAACAAAGCTATTCAGCCCTGGTACCCCCACTGAAGCTAACATTACAAGTGTAAAGACCCCGGCTAGAAACGGCGCTGCCCGTTGTAAGCCCGATAGCTGGCCAATGTCCCACGTACCGCGTCTGCGATAAATCATTGCAATCAGCAAGAACAAACCTACCACCAATATCCCATGGTTAATCATCTGGAGAACTGCCCCATCTAGTCCCTGAGGAGACAGCGCAAAAAGTCCTAACACGATAAAGCCAATATGAGATAGCGAGGAGTAAGCCACAACTTTCTTCATATCTTTTTGCACTGCTGCAACAATCGCGCCATATATGATTCCAATCACCCCAAGGGTCAATAAAAGAGGCGCTAAATCGTGAGCAGCTTGCGGAAACAGTTCTAAATCAAAGCGTATTATTCCATACGTACCCAACTTTGCCATGATCGCGGCCAATGCCACTGAACCCCCGGTGGGCGCACTAGAGTATGCGTCGGGCGACCAGGTATGAAATGGAAAGATTGGTGCCTTGATCGCAAAAGCAATGGTAAAGGCCAGAAAGAGCCACTTGGCAGCTCCACTTGAAAGCGCATGGGCACTCGAGAGTGATATTAGATCGAAACTCAACTGACCTGTCGCACTTTTTGCGCTGAATGCGACAATTAGGATTCCCACAAAGAAAAATACCGAGCCAAAGAATGTATAAAGGAAAAACTTTGTGGCTGCATAAGCTTTTCTTCCACTTCCCCAGCGTGCAATCAGAAAATAGGCGGGGATCAAGGTCAGCTCAAAGAAGAGGAAGAATACAAAAATATCCAGAGACAGAAAGCACCCGATACACGCAGATTCAAGCAGGAGTATCCATGCCATATAAGACTTGAGGCCGTCATCCTTGGGCACTCCGCTGCCAGCAACAAGTATTGGGAAAACCAGTGCGCTTAGAAGTACGAGAAATAGCGAGATGCCATCGACGCCAAGCTCCCAAGAGATGCCGAAGCTGGTTATCCATTCATGCTTGGCATAAAACTGATATCCCGGAGTATTTGATTTGAAAGACACTAACATTGCGATCGCAAACCCAAGAGTTGCGAGAGACGATGCCATTGCAATCGAGCGAGCCATATAGCCCGCCTTGCGAGGTAGCAATCCAATAACCAAGGCGCAAAACGCTGGCAGAAGTACTAAAATTGTAAGTATCGGCATTCCTAACGTGCTCGAATAGGATGCGATTGGAGTTGACACTATCTAAGCCCTCACGATCATATATACAAGCACCAGTACTACCCCAATAGAGATTCCAAGCGCATAGTTGCGGACATATCCACTTTGCAGTTTACGAAGTTTCAGCCCAGTCCATCCGACTAATCCTGCACTTGAATTCACTGCTCCATCAATAACTTTGGTCTCAACAACGTTATTTGAGATTTTAGCAATTGCTTGTGCGGGTTTAGAGACTAAATATTCGTATACGCTATATAGTCCCCATGCGTCTTGTAAAAATTTTGGTTCAAGTTTCGGCCGATTCCATACATTCCTCCACAAACTAGCTGCTATTACCACGCCACTTATGGCAAGAACCCCGTCACCCGCCGCCAGAAGCCATTTGCCTGACGTAGATATCGCTAGGTGAGACGTCCCAAATACCGGTGTAAGCCAACGATCTAAATATCCGATTCCAGCGGTAAACGGTAAGTTCAACAATCCGGCAATGGTAGCAAAAAAGGCGAGTATTACTAGAGGAAGCCACATGAGCCAAGTGGGCTCGTGCGGTTCTGAGTGGGAGTCGTGGTTCTTGCCGGGCTCAACCTGAGAAAGATTATTAGCTCTTGATTGCCAACGAGACTGGCCAAAGAAAACTAGATAGACCTCTCTACCCATATAGTATGCGGTCAAAATAGCCGTCAGCGCCCCTACTGCCCAGAGAATTGGGCTTTTTGCAAATGCTCCGTCAAGTACGTCGCCCTTGGACCAAAATCCAGAAAACGGTGGAACGCCCGCAATAGCCAACCAGCCAATGATAAAGGTAAAGCTAGTTATGGGCATGTACTTACGTAGAGCACCCATCTTCTTGATGTCTTGTTCGTCACCCATTGCATGTATCACCGATCCAGATCCAAGGAACAACAGTGCCTTATAGAAAGCGTGAGTAACCATTAGAAATATAGCCGCAACATAGGCACCAGAGCCGATTCCTAAGAACATATAACCAAGCTGAGACACCGTAGAGTAAGCCAGAACCTTCTTTATATCGTTTTGTGATGTACCGATTGTAGCGGCAACGAAGGCTGTTAGTACACCTACGCTTGCTATAACATCTTGAGCGATTGGAGCGTGGGAGAGAAGTGGCCCTACTCTAGCCATCAGAAAGACTCCGGCGGTAACCATGGTGGCAGCATGGATCAAGGCAGATACAGGCGTCGGGCCTTCCATCGCGTCGGCCAGCCATAAAGACAGAGGCAGCTGTGCTGACTTACCAATGGCGCCTAAGAACAACAATAAGCAGATAGCTTCGAGGGTCCCAGATGAGAGTCCACAGTGCAAGAGATGACCTCCGGAACCTGATGCACATGACTGTCCAAGCGCTCCTAGATCAGCGCCTTGGTATGTAACTGAACCTGTATGGGCAAAGATCAAGAATATCGCCATCAAGAATCCAAAGTCGCCAATTCTATTGACTATAAAAGCAAACTTGCCAGCAGTTGCCGCGCTGTCTTTCTCGAAGAAATAGGCGATGAGAAAGTAAGAGCACGCCCCAACACCTTCCCAGCCAAGAAACGTAAGTACGAAGTTATCAGCCAGAACCAACACCAACATCGAAAATACAAAAAGATTGAAGTATACAAAGAACTTCGGAAAATCTCTATCACGCCTCATATACCCAATTGCATACAGGTGAATCAAAGTACTGACACCAGTTACAAACAGGGCCATTGTCATCGAAAGTGGATCGGCTAGAAAAGCTATGTTGACATGCAATGATCCAACCGGGATCCAACTGAATAAGTTTTCAATATAAAAGCGATTAGAAGCGGGCCTTGATAAGAGCCCAAAAAACGTCAGTAAAGTACATACAAAAGATCCAAGAATCGCGCCAGTTCCAACCCAGCCAGCCTTGGGGTCGCCTAATTTGCGGCCAACGACCAAGACAATGAGAAATCCAAGAAGCGCAAAACCTGGAACAAGAGCAAGGGAGTGAAGCATAATTATCCGTGCAGTATATGCAGGTCGTCGGCGGTAGTGCCTCTCCTGCTACGATAGATGGAAACAATAATACCGAGACCTACTACTACTTCAGCCGCGGCAACAACCAAAACAAAGAACACTACTACTTGGCCAGCAATATCATTGAGCATTCTTGCATAGGTTACAAAAGCAAGATTTACCGCATTTAGCATTAGCTCGATGCACATAAACATAACTAGCACACTCTTGCGTACTAATAGTCCAACCGCACCAATACTAAACAGTATGGCCGAGACTACCAAGTACCAATTTCCCGATATGCTCAAGTCAAACTCTCCTCTTCTTCGGTGTCTTGCGGTTCCTCATTGCCTTCAAACAGACGGTCAATTTGAGGGTGCCCATCGTCACTGGTGCCGCTGGCGCTGTCACTTACGCCACTTTCCTCATCTTGTCCGCTATCACTTGCACCACTATCGCCATCTGGATCGTGAATAACGTCTTGACTGTCACTAGGGGACTCGAAGCTATCACTAACCACCACGGTCCTGCGGCGAGCTAACACGACTGCACCAACAACCGCAATCACTAATAGTGCAGCCGTGGCTTCAAATGGCAAAAGGTAACTCGTAAAAATAGAGTTAGCCAAAAGGTTGATATTTGGGGTTGTTGTAGAGCTTACCGGACCAGATGCACTGGTTGCTCCGGTTGCCCAGTTGATATGAGCAAGAATCAATATTGTGGCCAAGAGTCCACAGCCAACAATCACTGCTAAAAACCGTTGTAGCTTCAGTGGTTCTTTGCCAAGCCCTTCACTCTTATCAACCCCGAGTAGCATGATCACAAAAAGGAACAAAACTACAATTGCGCCACCATAAACGATAACCTGAACAGCAGCCAAGAAGTCTGCATTTTGCTCCAGGAAGGTTAGTGCAACTCCAAATAAAGTCGCGACTAAGCAAAGTGCTCCATGAACTGGATTGCGATTCAACACTACTCCGAGAGCGCCACCAATAATAATCAAAGACGCTATAACGAACACTGTCGCATCAGGCACTGTTACATTAGCCAGCATAGTAATCATTGTTCGACAAGCTCTCCTGACTGATTCTTCTCAGGCTTACGAACTCCATAACCCAACTCTCCAGACCAGTGGACACGACCTTCGTTGTCTTTCGACCCATTGGGTGAAGTTGCGCGCATCCACCCAGAGGTATTGGTATCGTCGCCTTTACGCCAGTCCTCCCAGGGAAGCTTCTTGGGAGTGCCGTCATCATTTACTACTAGTTCTTCCTTGCCATAAATCGCTTGATCGCGATTTGAGAATGAAAACTCAAAAAGTTTGCTCTCTGTAATAGCTTCAGTCGGACATGCCTCTACGCAAAGGTCGCAGTGGATACAACGAAGATAGTTGATCTCATAGACATATCCATATCGCTCACCTGGAGAAACCGGGTGATCTGGCGGATTGTCAGCGCCGCGCACATAGATACATCTAGCCGGACATACCCCAGCACACAACTCGCAACCGATACACTTTTCCATACCATCTTCATAGCGATTAAGTACATGGCGTCCGTGCATTCGCTCAGGTTTAGCTTTCTTTACCTTCGGATACTGTACTGTTGCCCTCGGTCTTATAGTCTGAGCGAGCGTAACCTTGAAACCGTTGAGTAGTCCCACTTAGACTTTCTCCTTTCCGAGTTCTTGGTCTCTATCTCGATCTCCCACAAAAACAGAACGCACCATACCAAGACCAAATACAAGAGCAAAACCAATTACAACCATCTCGTCACCTACCCCGATCTGTCGTCCAGCGATTATCAGTAACCAAACTAGTGAGAGTGGAATCAAATACTTCCATCCAAGGCTCATAAGCTGGTCGTATCTTAGGCGGGGCAGCGAAGCCCTGATCCAAACTTGAATATAGAGAAATACAATTGTCTTGCCCAAAAACCACAAAATCGGCCAGATCCAGCGCGGCCCGATAGGGGGGATCGGTCCATTGGGTCCTCCAAAAAACAGCGTTACAATTATGGCAGACATCGTAATTGTATTCATGAACTCGGCTAAGAAAAATAGGGCAAATCGCAAAGAGGTATACTCGGTGTGGAAACCTCCCACAATCTCTTGCTCACCTTCGACCAAATCAAACGGAGGACGATTCAACTCAGCAGTTGACGCAATAAAGAATATAACAAAAGGAACAAATAAGAGCGTAAAGACATTCCAGTGAGGAATGTAGTGACCCACATCGTGAAGAATCTTGCTCAGGAAATTTTCACCACTTTGAGCTTTGGCAGACAGCCGTCCCGCTTGATAACCAACTATGTCCCACGTCGAGAGAGAGCCGCTATTGAGAAGGACCGCCGCAAGAGAAAGTCCCATTGCTGCTTCATATGAAATCATCTGGGCTGAACCTCGAATAGACCCAAGTAGCGGATACTTCGATCCTGACGACCAGCCTGCCAACATTGTCCCATAGACAGCGACAGATGAAACTACAAGAACAAAAAGTATCCCCATAGGAGGGTTGGCAACTACTAGCTCAACACTATGGTGAGCAACCGTAACTGTCCTACCAAACGGTACAACCATAAATACCAATAGAGCTGGGATCAGTGAAAGATATGGTGCCAGTTTGAACACGAACCGGTCAGCTTGGTCCGGTATCAAGTCTTCTTTGAAAAAAAGTTTTATTCCGTCCGCCAAGGTCTGAAGTAAACCAAACGGTCCCGCTCTATTCGGTCCGATCCTATTCTGCATATCTGAAATTACTTTGCGCTCAAACCAGATCATCAGCATTACCGAGACCATAAGGAAGGCAAATGCAACAACTACCTTGACTAGTACTATCAGAAAGATAGCGAGGGTTAGATGCCCGGCTAGTAGTGGATCAGACATCTATATTGCTTCCAACCTAATATCCGTGACCAGTTCTCCAACCCCAATCAAATCCGATGCCCCAATTTCATCGCCGTTAGCTTTTAGGTTGAACCAAATCAATGCTGTCCCTTTTGCAATTGAGTCATCAAGCGCAACCTTGCTGACGTGCTCACCCGTTGAAGAAACCACCTTGACGCGATCTCCAGTACTCGCACCTATGCGATCTAAATCGTAATGATTTAAATTTAGAATTGAAGGTAGTTCCTCAGTTGCACTGGCAGGACCGTCATGGGTGCCAGCGTCATAAAGTCTACGTGGAGCCATTAAGCGCAGAGAGTACGCGTCAAGCGTAGGTATCTTGAGATCACCCTGATGCGGTTCGAAACGGAGCACTTGAAACTCTGAGGTCTTCCCAGTATCTAGCTCCAACGTATTGTCATTAGAGTCGCGTAACGCAACTCGATGATGAGTTAGCGACGAAATACCTGGTGTTGCTATCGGATCAATCCAGCGCGGTTTCACCGACTCGCCGGTGATAGGAAGTACGATTCCATCTTTTTGTGCTGAGGACTCCCAGATATGTGGTTTCAGATTTCGATAGAGTGGCACATACTTTTCCATCTCTTCAGAAATATCCTCCAAAGAGTTAAATCCAAGGTCACCTCCGAGGCGCATCGCAAGCGTTACTGCAATTGCCCAATCATCCCAGCTTTGACCGGGAGCGGTTACCTTCTTCCCCAATGACGAGACGCGGCCCTCAAAGTTGGTAGTTGTACCCGCTTTTTCCCCAAACATAGTGGCTGGTAAAACTACATCCGACAGCTTAGCCGAATCGTTCATATGAGCGGTGATACTTACGATCTTTGTATCACTATTTATGGCACTTAGCGCGAGCTTCTTGGAAGGGAAGTCTTTTATCGGATCTGCTCCTAGAAGTATTAGAACTTTCAACTCGCTGCGCGATGCTTTTTGGAGTATTTCGGTACAACTACTTCCCTTTGTGGCCGGAACTTTCCCCCAAATCTTTGTAAAGTGTTCCTTACCAAGGTCAAGAGTAGTCCTCCCTGGCAAGCACCCAGGTGCAAGTCCGCTGTCTAACGCCCCATGAGTATTAGCCCGTCGTAGAAGCGTTAGGAATTTCGCTTCGCTCATGTTTGCGACAACTTGGGATACCGACTCCGTTAGGATTTCTTCAGAATCAGCCATTGAAGGTCTGCCAACGATAAATACTGCATCTTTGTTTTCTTGGATTAGTTTGCGAGCGAGAGTTATATCATCAACGTCTACCCCTGCTACAGGTTGGATTGGTGCGCCTTGGGTCGGTGGCTTGAGCTCTTGGGGGCTGACAAGTGCGCTGATCACCACGTGCTGCTCACCAGGACGATGGAAGAGGCTTTGGGTAGCATACTTTGAGAGAGAAGTAGCATTAGGCGTAACCTCAATTAGTTTCGTCTGCCCATTGGTGGCAGCGTCTTTCAGTCGAAGAAAGAGTATCGGTGCCTCTTCGCGAATATCTGGTCCAACCAAAACCACAAGAGGTGCTTTGCATGCTTGGTCGATAGTTGCTTTAGGTAGTCCCAAGACTAGCTCTGGCGCTAGTCCATCGCCTAGCTGAGCATCGACTGAATCGGTACCAATAACCGACCGAGCAAACTTGCTCCAACAATAGGCATCTTCGTTGGTAAGGCGCGATCCACCGATGATTGCAACCGATTCAGGCCCAGTTGAATCCACGGCTTGCTTGATAGCATCAGCTACGAAGTCAATCGCGCTCTTCCAAGAAACCTCCTCGTTACTGGCTAGAGGAACCGTAACTCGTAAGTCGCTTTGGTTAGCCGTGAATCCAAACCTACCTTTGTCGCACAGCCAACTTTGGTTCACCGGATCTGAGTCAATTCCCAAATTTCTAATCAGTTTGTCTTGGGAAGACTGCACAACCATACGGCAGCCATTTGCACAACTCATGCACGTCGACTCAACCTGTTCGAGGTCCCATGGGCGTGACGCAAATCTATACGGGGTAGCCGTCAAGGCTCCTACCGGACAGATTTGGACAGTATTACCAGAGTAATAAGAAGTGAATTTATTTTCCTCAAAGATATTGACCTCAATCGTCTCGCCCCGAGACATAAAGTCAATCATTGGGTCCCCTGCAATCTCCTCAGCAAAGCGAATGCACCTGCCACATTGAATGCAACGTTCCCGGTCAAGAAGAATCAGGTCTGAAAGGGGTATTGGTTTGGCCCAGTGGCGTTTGGACTCAACAAACCTACTCTCCCCAGGTCCATAAGCCAATGTCTGATCTTGAAGCGGACACTCGCCACCTTTATCACATACGGGACAATCCAGAGGGTGGTTTATCAGGAGAAATTCTAGTACGCCATCCTGAGCTTTTTTGACTTTTTCAGAGTCGGTGACAATTTCCATCCCTGGGGCTACTTGAAGATAGCATGATGGAGCAAGTGACATTCCTCGCGGCCCAGACACTTCCACCAAGCACATTCGGCACATACCAACTGGCTTCATACGAGGGTGATAACAAAATCGCGGGATGTGGACCCCAGCATTATCACATGCCGTTATAATCAGCTCACCAGCATTTGCTTCACATTCAATTCCATCAATAGAAATGTTGAATTTCTCAGAACTATCGCTCATCGAAATGGACAGCCTCCTTCCTTGATGTGAATTAGATATTCATCCCGAAACATTCTGATTGACCAGGCAACAGAAGAAGGAATCGAAGGACCAAGTACACATATTGTTGTTTGTGCCGGAGGCCAACTAACTCCTGGTGCGATATTGTCACAAGCGTCCATGAGAAGATCTAGATCTTCTTCACGCCCATATCCATCTTCTATTCGCCTCATTATCCTGTCGATCCATCCTGAGCCCTCCCTGCAAGGAGTACACTGACCGCAAGATTCACGATGAAAAAATCTGGCGATCCTCCAGGCCGCTCGTACCATACAAGTCTCTTCGTCCATAACAATGATTGAGCCTGAACCCAACATTGAGCCAGCTTTTGCAACGGCGTCTTGGTCGAGCGCAAGGTCTAGTTGATCGGGCCCGAACCATGGAGCTGATGCGCCGCCTGGGATAATCGCCTTCACTTGATTGTTTCGCCTAACCCCGCCGCCGTATTCCGGATTGTAGATTAGATCCCGAAAAGTGCTTTTTGACATCTCAACTTCGTAGTTGCCAGGTTGGTTCACGTGGCCCGAAAGCGCAAAAAGCCTAGTCCCTGTTGATCTTCCCTCACCCAGACTGGCAAAGGCTGCACCGCCATTGTTGACAATCCAAGGCATGTTGGACATGGTTTCGACGTTATTGACTACAGTTGGGTCACCATATAGTCCAATGGCTGCCGGGAAAAATGGTGGCTTTATCCTTGGAAAACCGCGCTTGCCTTCAAGGCTCTCAATCAGTGCTGTCTCTTCTCCACATATGTAAGCTCCAGCACCCGGATGTACCACTAAATCTATTGAAAATCCTGAACCAAAAATATTTTCTCCAATGGCCCCATACTCATAAGCCTCATTTACCGCGTTGATAACGCGTTCCAAACCAAGCGCAAACTCACCTCGTATAAAGATAAATGCTTGCGTTGCTTGAATGGCATATGCAGCAATCAAAGTTCCTTCTACGAGTTGATGTGGATCTCGTTCGATCAACATTCTGTCTTTGAAGGTAGCAGGCTCACTCTCGTCACCATTGACAACTAGATACCTCACTGGATTGGGACGAAGCATCGACCATTTACGACCTGTTTCAAATCCAGCACCACCTCGGCCCAGGAGATTTGATGTTGTTACTTCTTCACGAATCTCTTCTGGTTTAGCCTTGAGTGCTTTACGAAGTGCTTGGTAGCCTCCGGTTTTTATGTATCTATCCATTGTGAACGAGTCGTCAAAGCCCAAACGGGAAGTGACGATCTTAGGGATACTCACTTGGTTTGCCCTTCTCCCTTATTCGCTCTGAGTCCACCTTGACGGGCATTGCGAAAAACTGTTCCGTGTTTTGGAACTTCTTCGTCGAGTCGGCCACTTTCTAAATCATCTACCAACTGATCGAACTTAGAATTATCAAGTCCAAGGAAGTAGCGATAGTTGACGGTTACACAAGGTGGACCATCACAACCAGCCATACATTCCATCTCTTCAAGAGTAAACTTGCCATCTTTAGTCGTTTGACCACATCGAATGCCTAGTCGATCTTCACAGTGCTCCAGAAGTTCGTAGGCGCCTCCGAGCATGCAAGAGATGTTGGTACAAACCCCAACGAGATACTCGCCAACTTGCTCAGTATGAAACATGTCGTAAAAGCTGGCAGTTCCTTTTACCTCAGCCGGGCTTAGCCCGATCAAATCAGCAATCTGGCCGATTGCCTCTGGTGTCAACCATCCGTCTTGAGCTTGTGCAAGATGACAAAGCGGGATCAAGGCCGAACGTGGTTCGGGGTAGAGAGAGATAATCTCACTAGCCTTTTCGAGATTCTCTGTAGTAAACCGTGCCATTAAAATGCCCCTTGGTGGTTGGAGCCTGGGTGGTTGGAGCCTGGGTGGTTGGAGCCTGGGTGGTTGGAGCCTGGGACTCTAGGCGAAATCATTATCTGTCTACCTCTCCCATGATTGGATCTACCGAAGAAACAATTGCTACCGCGTCGGCTATCAAGGCCCCTCGTAAAAGGGTTGGGAGTGACTGGAGATTTACAAAAGATGGAGCTCTGGTATGCATACGATAAGGCCTCGAGGTTCCATCTGATACCAGATAGCACCCTAATTCACCCCGGGGCGACTCTACCGCTACGTAAACTTCACCCTGCGCAACTGAAAACCCTTCCGTATATAGCTTGAAGTGATGTATTAGAGCTTCCATGGATTCATCGATTCGTCCTCTAGGTGGAGGGGTCACTTTACGATCGTCAGTTTTGTAATCACCTTCAGGCATCTTTTCGAGCATTTGTTTTAGCATCCTTACTGACTCTCTCAATTCGCCCATCCTAACCGCATAGCGGTCATAGGTATCTCCTTGAGAGCCCACCACAACATCAAAGTCCAACTCGGAATAAGCCAAGTACGGCATTGTCCGCCTCAAATCCCACGCAACACCGGTAGCTCTCAGGATTGGGCCTGTAACTCCAAGAGATATTGCGGTATCAGCATCTATAATTCCAACTCCTTCTGTACGTTCACGAAAGATTGGTTGACCAGTAAATAATTCGTCAAAGTCATCTAAGGTGGCCGAGGTATTTGCCAAAATATCCTCAACATCTTCTTGCCATCCATAAGGCAGATCACACGCAACCCCGCCCGGCCTAATAAAATTATGATTCATACGAACCCCGGTAGTCTTCTCGAAGAATCGAAGGATCCTTTCACGCTCGCGAAAGCCATAGATCATCATTGATGTCGCCGCCAAGTCCATGCCGTTGGTAGCCATCCACGTTAGATGGGAAGAAAGACGATTGAGTTCGACCATAAGCATACGTATCCAGCTAGCACGGTCGGGAAGTTCAATCCCTAATAGCTCCTCGGTCGCAAGAGCAAATGCTAATTCATTTGTTAGAGGCGAAAGGTAGTCCATTCGGGTTACATTTGTCCCACCTTGCAAATAGGACAGTGTCTCAGCAGTCTTTTCCATACCGGTATGTAAGTAACCAATTACTGATTTAGTGCGAATAATAGTTTCACCATTTAGTTCCAGCATTAGTCGCAGAACTCCGTGGGTGGAGGGGTGTTGAGGACCCATGTTAATGATCATGGTTTCGTCAGAGAGCTTCTCAATATTGATATCGTCAGGATCTAGGATCGCAATCCGAGGGTCGACTATTGATCCCAACTCTCTCTCGAACTCAACTTCCGGGGTATCGCTCCTAGCGACCATCTCTTGGCTAGGTTCAGCAGTCCCCCAAGTAACTAGCTTGTCTTCTTTCATTGAATCCACACCGGAACTTGACCTAGACCACACATGTAAATGTCTTTCACTTGAACTGCACCGGAACTTGACCTAGACCACACATGTAAATGTCTTTCACTTGAACTGCACCGGAACTTGACCTAGACCACACATGTAAATGTCTTTCACTTGAACTGCACCG
>JAKAVM010000034.1 GCA_021827485.1 Actinomycetes bacterium | reverse complement strand
TCCGATCTGTAGTATCCGAGTTCATCAGCGGCTTTAGACAGCTCAACAACGTGATCGGTCTCCATGAAGACCAGACCCATATGAAATCTCATAGTTTTACCATACGCTAAGGTTACGAAATCGCAAGTCAGCTTGGGTTAAGTACGACAGGTAAGTGCTTTATTCCGTTGATAAAGTTCGAACGAAGTCTCTGTGGTTGACCTGTTAGTTCCATATTGGGAAATCTCTTCAGAATTTCCTCAAACATAATCTTTATTTCAAGTCTTGCAAGGTTAGCTCCAAGACAGAAATGAGGCCCCCCACTGCCAAAAGCCATGTGTTCGTTAGGAGAACGTTCGATATCAAAGTCATATGGCTCTTTGAAAACGGTCTCATCGTAGTTTGCAGAAATATGCCAGAAAAGCACTTTATCTCCTTCAGAGATTTTATAATCCCGTATAGAAATATCTTCGGTAGCTGTCCGCCTAAAGTGCATAACAGGCGATCCCCATCGAAGCATTTCTTCAACCGCACTTGGCAAGAGATCTGGGTTGGCTACCAGCTTCTTATATTGGTCGGGATGCTCTATCAAAGCAAGCATTCCATGGGACATCAGATTTCTAGTAGTCTCGTTACCAGCAACAGTAAGAAGCAAGAAAAAAAGGTCAAATTCCATTTCACTTAAGCGTTCGCCGTCGACTTCAGCGTTCAGCAGTATAGTTACGATATCATCCTTGGGATTCTTCCTAGCTTCGTTGGCAAGTTTGTTCGCATACGCATAGAGTTCAAGAGACGATTCAAGTGCCAGCTCCGGAGTAACTTGATATTCAGGATCTTCATTACCCACTAGCTTGTTCGACCAATCGAACATCATCTTACGCTCTTCGAATGGAACTCCAAGCACTTCAGCAATAACCTGTAAAGGTAGCTCTGCTGCAACTTCTTCAACAAAGTCACACTTCCCCTTTTCTGCGGCTCGATCACAGATTTCAATAGTTCGTTGCCGGATATTATCAGCCAATTGATTCACCATTCGGGGAGTGAAGCCCTTATTGACTAAAAGGCGATATCTGGTATGTAGGGGAGGATCCATATTCAACATCATCAATTGCTGTTGGGCCAGGGTCTCCGGATCAAAATCCATAAACAATGCAGACTTCTTCCCAGACGAGAAGTGCTGCCAATCTCGATTAATCGCAACACAGTCTTCATAGAGAGTAAAGTTCCAAAAGGGATCCGTGACGATTGGGTTCTTGTTGTCATCAGGAACTTGCTGATAAAACACCGGAGCCTGATTTCGCAATGTCTTGAAGATCTCGTGAGGAACCGACTCGACGAAAAGCTCGGGATTCGAGAGGTCTATACTTTTTAGCTCAACGTTGGATTCCACTTGTTCCTCCTAGCTGGATGGATGGGGCTTTCCTAACCAATTGTAGATACTCCCACCATTCTCTCTTTTTGTTTATTAGTTTTTAGAAAGTTTGAGCCTGTGCACAAGAGCGCAGGTCAACTCCTGATTTTCGAAGACCAAACTCCGAAAGTGATACTGAGCAGATTATATGGTTAAACTATAACCTGTTTCAGACTTTACTATAACCTGTTTCAATACCGCAGGAAAACTGGGGAAAAATTAGGAGGCACAGATGTATATCGGCTATACCAGGGAGCAAGAGGCCCTGAGGGACCAGTTGAGGGAGTACTATGCCCAATTACTTACCCCTGAGATCGAAGAAGAATTGGCAAAAGCGCAGGCAATTGGGCCAGTTGTCCGTCAAGTAGTTCGCCAAATGGGAAAAGATGGATGGTTAGGTATCGGTTGGCCAGTTGAGTACGGGGGGCAAGGCCGATCCCACATTGAGCAGTTCATCTTTTTCGATGAATCTATGAGGGCGGGGGCACCAGTTCCAATGCTAACCATCAACACAGTGGGACCGACCATAATGGGCTTTGGGGACGTTGCACTAAAAGACTTCTTTCTGCCGAAGATTCTTGCAGGGGAGATCCACTTCTGTATTGGATATACTGAGCCAGGGTCCGGAACAGATCTTGCGTCGATACAAACTAAGGCCATAAGAGATGGTGATGAATATGTAATCAACGGCCAGAAGATATTTACTAGTTTGGCTCAAGATGCTGATTATATTTGGCTTGCTGCGCGAACTAACTTCGAGGGAAAGAAACATCGGGGAATCTCAATCTTTGCGATAGATATGGATACTCCCGGGATCACAGTTGTTCCAATGAACCTAATCGGAGATCATAACATTAATCAGACTTTTTTTGAGAACGTTAGAGTTCCGGCTTCCCGACTCGTGGGTGGGGAAAACAACGGATGGACACTTATTACTAACCAACTAAACCACGAAAGAGTTACGCTTTGCTCTCCTGGTATTATTGATCGTGCTCTAGAAGATACGAGGCGCTGGGCACAAGAGTCAAAACTTGCTGACGGACGACGGTTGATAGATCTTGAGTGGGTAAAATTAAATCTGGCTAAGGTCGCGGCCAAGATCGAATACATTCGATTGATGAACTGGAAGGTTGCTTGGACGGCGACGAAAGGAGCTCTTGATGTTGCAGATGCTTCGTCGGTGAAGGTTTTTGGGACCGAGTTTTATCAAGAGGCCCTTAGGCTTCTCATGGAAGTAATCGGCCAGAGGTCCTATTTGACTGAGGACACTGCTGACGCAGTATTGAAAGCTCGTTTAGAGAGATACTACCGGAGTCTCTTGATTCTTACCTTTGGGGGAGGGACCAATGAGATTCAGAGAGATCTCATTGCAATGTTCGGTCTAGGGCTCCCCAAGAGCAGATAGGAAGACAATAAAGTGGATTTTGAACTTTCAGAAGAAGAAACGGCCATTTCTCAGCTAGCTCGACAAATTATAGGTGACAAAGTTACGTCGTCAAGGCTGTCTGAACTGGGCTCCGACTTTGATAGAGAGACTTGGGAGCAGTTAGCCAAAGCTAATTTGCTCGGTATATCGTTATCAGAGCAACAAGGCGGCAGTGGTCTGGGATTTCTGGCAACCGCAACGATTCTGGAGGAGGTAGGCCGGTTTGCTGCACCGCTTCCGATACTCTCTACGATAGTTATGGGGGCGATGCCCATTGACTTTTTCGGGAACGAACGAATCAAGGCAGAATTGATCCCGTCAGTGATCGCTGGTGAAATAATACTAACAGGCGCACTGGTCGAATATGACGGGACTTCACGCGTACCTACAATGAAAGCTTTCAAAGAGGCCGAGGGTTGGAGATTGCAAGGAACCAAAATTTGTGTTCCCAATGGGATGGACGCACACTTTGCCTTAGTTCCGGCAGCAACCCAATCCGGTGGAGTCGGGATATTTATTGTTGACCTAAACGATAAAGGCGTAACTCGGGTCGGTCAGACAAATACGAGCGGTCAGCTCGAGGCTCGAATTGAGCTTGCTGATTGCTATGTGGGTCCCGATCGAGTACTTGGAGACCCTCAGGCCGATCCGGGGCGAGGTGCAGAGATTGTCACATGGATTGAGGAACGCACAATAGCCGGTATTTGCATGATAACTGCCGGATTATGTCAAGAAGCACTAAGGCTCACGGCCGAGTATGCTAAGACGCGTGAGCAGTTTGAACGTCCGATTGGAAGTTTCCAAGCAGTTGCTCAACGTTGTGCAGATGCTTATATTGACACGGAAGGCATTCGCCTAACAGCGTTGCAGGCTGCTTGGCGCTTGGATGCTGGGATGGACGCAACCAAGGCAGTTGCTATCGCTAAGTATTGGGCGTCTGACGCTGGTCAACGGGTTCTCCTGGCCGCCCAACATATTCATGGGGGTGTTGGGGTGGATCGTGATTATCCCTTGCACAGATATTTTCTAGCCGCAAAAGTGGCTGAGTTGACTCTAGGTGGAGCGAGTATGCATCTAAGCCATTTGGGTGAAATTTTGGCGCAGGAGCCCGTCTGAGAGTTGGCTACTATCCCAGTGCATGAGCTGACAAGAAGCCAGGCTGCACGTCGAGAGCGTGTGGTTCGTGCTGCGATGGAACTTGCCTCAGAAGGTGGTTATGACGCAGTCCAGATGAGAGATGTAGCGGCGCGGGCTCACGTTGCTCTAGGTACCATATATCGCTACTTTTCCTCGAAAGATCACTTGCTCGCCGCAGGTCTGGTTGAATGGGTTGGGGATTTGAATAAGAGGATTCAAGATCGGCAACTCCACGGTTCTAGTAATCTTGACCGACTGTTAGAGATACTAAGAGCATCGACTGGCAGTCTTGAGCGTGATCCAGCCATGGGTGCCGCCATGGTAACTGCAATTACATCTCCAGACCCTTCTGTCTCTGAGTGCCAACAAGCAGTAAGTGATGCAATGGTTGAAATTTTGTCTGTAGCAATTGTAACTGATGAAATTGAGCGTAAAGATGGGATTATCTCGGTTCTATTACACGTTTGGTTTTCATCGCTTCTAGGATGGGTAAATGGCTGGAGGAACGTTTCAACCGTAGGACAAGAACTTGAGACTGCAGCTCGACTGCTTTGTGAGGCATTGTGATGGAAACATCTATGTTGAACCCGGAAAGACGGGTCCCTGGACGCCGAGGCCAAGAGACACGAGAACGACTTCTAAATTCAACTGCCAACTTATTGGTCAAAACATCATGGCGTGATATAAAGATAATTGACATTGCGAGGGATGCCAATACTTCGCCTGCAACCTTCTATCAGTACTTTGAAAATCTTGAACAAGCTATCTTGGAGCTCGCAGAGAAACTTGCAGGAGATGCCCAGCATCTTGCCGAGCTAGTTGCTGGACCATGGAAGGGGGAACAAGCTTGGTCAACGGCTTACAAGGTTATCGAAGGATTCATGCAGTACTGGGAGGCGAACCGGCATATTTTTCGTGTCGTGGATTTGGCTACCGAAGAAGGAGATCTGCGATTTCGTGGATTACGCACCAGAGCTTTGAACGCGATAACTGTCGCTCTCTCGGCTGTAATTACTCAAGCGCAAAGTGAGTTTGAAGGCAAGCCTGACCTTGATCCTATGGCGACTGCGGGTGTGCTTGTTGCGATGATGGTAAATGTGGCTGCTCACAGATACGGCTTTGAGTTCTGGGGTATGAAGACTGCTTCACTGATTGACAGTCAAGCTAGATTGCTTTACTGGAGCGTGACAGGTAACACTCCTCCGCCAGGTATACCTAAAGACTTTTAAAGGATCAAATTGTTTTGATGGATCTGAAGCTTACTGAAGCCGAATTGGCTTTTCGTAGAGAGTTGCGTCAATGGTTGACCGTCGAGCTTGACGGCCTTGCTCCTCCTCCTGAAAAACAAGATTGGGAGAGTCGTCGTAAGTACGATCTGAGTTGGCAGGCAAAACTCTACCAGGCTGGTTATGCAGGGATCGATTGGCCAAAGCAAGTTGGTGGCCGAGGGGCAAGTCCAATCGAGCAAATGATATATATAGAAGAGACCGAGAGGGCTCACGCTCCTTACGTCGGTGTCAACTTCGTTGGGCTCTTGCACGCTGGTCCGACAATCGCTGCTATAGGCTCTCAAGAGCAGCAGACTAGATATCTTCCGGGAATCCTGAAAGGCGAGGAGGTCTGGTGTCAGGGTTTTTCAGAGCCTTGCGCAGGTTCTGACTTGGCCGCTCTATCGACCAAGGCAGTTCGCGATGGTGACGAATATATTGTAAGTGGTCAGAAAATATGGACTTCTCATGCACAGGTGGCAGATTACTGCGAGCTACTAGTAAGAACTTCAAATGAAGGTCCTAAGCACCATGGCATAACTTGGTTGATACTTGATATGAAGTCTCCAGGGATTGAGATTGTGCCACTCAAGACCATCGGAAACTCAACTGAATTTTCACAAGTATTCTTAGAAGAGGTTCGTGTTCCCGTTGCAGATCGGGTTGGAGAGGAGAACCAAGGCTGGAAAGTGGCAATGGTTACTTTCAGCTTTGAAAGGGGAACTGCATTTATCTCTGATCTGATTCGGTCCCGAGAACTTCTGAAGTCTCTAGTAACCATAGCGCGAGAGACTCGCGGAAATTCCAGTCCGCTTTGGAATGATAGCGCTATACGCTACCAAATTGGTCATCTTAGCGCCGAGTTGGATGCACTATGGTCTCTAACACTGCGTAACGTATCGCAGGCCTCTAAGGATAGGGTTCCAGGTGTTGGAGGATCTGTTTTCAAACTCTATTACTCGGAGCTTCGTCAAAGAATTGGTGATCTAGCATTAAAGATATTGCAGCGCGGTGCATTAGCAATGGATGACATTGCCGGGATGGGGAATGCTGAACATGTTGAAGGCTACATATATGCCATTTCTATGACTATTGCAGCTGGTACTTCACAAGTGCAGCGAAATATTATTGCCGAGCGTATCTTAGGGCTTCCAAGGCAGGCATCGTGAACTCTTACTTTGGGAAGACATCGTGAACTCTTACTTTAGGAAGACATCGTGAACCTCGATCCTAACGAAGAAGAAATAGCGTTAGTCGCAACTATTGGGTCGATCTGTGAAGATCACTTTTCAATCGCCCAATTACGAGAAAGCGAGGGAAGGCTAGATCGCGATTCTTGGAGGCTCTTGGGTGATACTGGAGTTTTTAGCACGTTTGTGGATCCTGCCAAAGACGGTCTTGGCTTAGGGCTTTCGCAAGCGATACTTATATTTGAAGTCCTGGGAAAATTCTTGGTTCCAGGTCCGGTCATAGCAAGCGTAGCTATCGCAGATATCGTTGGTGATTCTTTCCCGGAGATAGCCAAGGGAGGGTGTATTGCTGGGGTAGTAGACGAGTCGGATTCTCCCATAGTCATAGAGAACTTTGAGGATTTGGATCTACTCTTGCGCGTAGGTCCGTCTGGGATTGAACTAATTGAAGCTAGCGAAATCAGGGCAATACCGCTCCGGAATCCTTTTGACCCTTATACCCCGGTAGCCGCGTGCTCCCAACTTCCAGCTGGCAGGATTGTGGGAGATGCAAAGGACTCTGAACTCTTTAGGCTCCGGTTTGGTGCATTGGCTGGAGCGTTTCTGCTAGGAATTGGCGCTCGGACAGTAGACTTAGCCGTTGAATTTGCAAAGAGTCGTTATCAATTCTCTAGGCCAATTGGTTCTTTCCAAGCTATAAAGCATTTGTTAGCTGACGCCTTTGTTCGGGCAGAATTATCTCGGGCTCAGCTATATTTCGCTGGTGCTAGTTTTGACGATCGGGCCACTGGGGATTTCGCTGGTGCTAGTTTTGATGATCGGGCCACTGGGGATTTCGCTGGTGCTAGTTTTGATGATCGGGCCACTGGGGATTTCGCTGGTGCTAGTTTTGATGATCACGAAGTTGTCAATTGCGAAAGAGCAGTTATTGGGGCACGAATGCTCTGCTCTGAAGCGGCCATTGCGAATTCGAGAACATGTATTCAAGTGCATGGGGGAATGGGTTTTACGTGGGAAGTAGATGCTCACTTGTACCTAAAGCGGGCAGTAGTGCTCTCAAACTCTCTCAATTGCGGAGAAAACTGCTTGGAGCAACTTTCTGAGTCTTTCTATAATGAGTGCGTGGGTGGTAAAGGTGGCGCAAATTTCTCATGAATTTTGAATTTAGCGATGAACAAAAGAGTCTAGAAAAGGAATTAACTGAGTATTTTTCTAATCTTATGACTCCCCAAATCAGAGGTTCCTTAGACAAGGAAGGAGAGGGTGGCGAGACCTATCGCAAGGTTGTGCGGCAGATGGGGATGGACGGGATGCTTGGGATCGGATGGCCAGTTGAGTTTGGGGGTGGGGGGAAGTCGGCTCTTGACCAATTTATTCTTTTTGATGTTATACGAAGGGCTCGTGCGCCGTTCCCGTTTGTTACGGTCAATACAGTAGGTCCGACTCTGATGCGCTTTGGTACCAAGGCTCAGCAAGAAGAGTTTTTGCCGAAGATACTCAAAGGGGAGGTCATATTTGCCATTGGCTATACCGAGTCCGAAGCTGGGACTGATCTTGCTCAACTTCGGACTAGAGCAATCAGAGACGGCGATTTTTATACTGTAAATGGAGCTAAGGTTTTCACATCGGGTGCCGATATGGCCGACTATATATGGTTAGCCTGTCGAACAGATCCTAATGCCCCTACTCACAAAGGAATTTCAATCTTAATCGTTCCGACTCGGTCCCAAGGATTCAAAGCTACAATAATCAATACTGTTGGCGAACTTACTACTTGTGCCACTTACTACGATGATGTTCGGGTTCCTGTCGAAAATTTAGTAGGTGGGGAGAATGAAGGGTGGAAGATGATCACCACCCAACTAAATCATGAACGAGTCGGCTTATCAGCCTGGGGGGGATTAGCTCATAGGCTTTTCGACGATTTAATAGCTTGGGCCAAGTCTACGCCAGCTTCTGGAGAAGTAACGTGGGAAGGCTTAGGGGCTGGTTCAGGGGCTGGCTTAGGGGCTGGTTCAGGGGAAGGCGCCATCCGGGGAGATACCGATTTACTTCATACCAGTGGCGATCTCAAGATGATAGATCTTGATTGGGTTCAGATTGAACTTGGTCGAGCCTTTGCGATTTTGGAGGCTGTCAAGATACTCAACTGGAAGATGGCATCGAACATGAGTAAAGGCGAGCTTGGTCCCGCAGACTCTTCAGCAGTCAAGGTGTTTGGAACCGAGGAACTTGTACATGCTTATCACATAATGCTAGGGATTCTCGGTTCCCACGGATATATCCGCCCAGGATCTACTGGTGCTGCACTCCAAGGCGAGCTTGAAAGAGCGGCACGAGGGGCTCAGATCAATACGTTCGGCGGTGGGGTCAATGAAGTGCAAAGAGAGATTGTGGCTTGGCTCGGATTGAAGATGGCAAGGGGAGCACGGAGATAGAAATATGAATGCCAGTACAGTGATCGGAAGAGTTCGTTATGATTGAAGAAGAATTGGATCCCAATAGGCCTGAAGGTAGGCAGCTAGCAAACGAGCTGCTAAGGGACGAGTCACCAGAGGGCGAGCTGCTAAGGGACGAGCTGCTTGAGGACAAGCTGTCCCGCTATGTCGGACAAGCCGCGGGTGAACCTGTCATAGCTTTAGACGAGGTAAATCAGGCGATGATTAGACACTGGTGTGAAGCAATGGGAGATCGTAATCCCATCTATAGAGATGAGAACGCTGCAATATCTAACGGATTCCCTGGCGTAGTAGCTCCTCCAACGATGCTTCAAGCTTGGGGGATGAAGGGATTGGGATTTGGTGAGGAAAGGAAAGGTGATCGCAGTGAAGCCTTTGATGAGCTAATGGAACTCCTTAATTCCAACGGCTACACTTCAGTGGTTGCAACCAATTGCGAGCAGGTATACAACAGATATTTACGTCTTGGTGAGAGGTTAATCGTCTACCCAACTATAAAGTCGATATCAGATAGGAAAACGACAGCACTTGGGACAGGGTATTTTATTACCACTGAGACTGATTACAAAACCGTTGATGGTGAGCTTGTTGGATCTATGGTGTTTAGAATTCTCAAATTCCGTCCCCAAAGTTCTAAGTAGTCAATATGAAAGGTATGAATGACGATGGTTTCTAAAGTTGGCCAAGAGCCGGGTGAGCTTCTGGCTGAAAACAGACCCAAGCGGCCGCGTCCAGCTATAACTCAAGATATTGCATTCTTTTACGAAGGAGCACGAAAAGAGAAATTACTTATCCAGCGCTGTTCTAAGTGCTCAGAGTTGCGACATCCACCCCTTCCATGCTGCCCTTATTGCCGCAGCCTTGAGTGGGATGCCATTGAATCGTCGGGAAGGGGGCAGGTATATAGTTTCGTAGTAAATCATTATCCACAAGTTGCAGCCTTTGATTATCCCCTTGTTGTTGCCTTGATTGAGTTGTCCGAAGGTACACGGTTAGTTTCTCAACTTATAGACGTGGAACCACATGATGTTTTCATTGGTATGGAAGTGGAAGTTGACTTTATAAAATGCGACGAAGATCTTACCCTTCCTCTATTCCGACCGGTAAGACGCTAAAGGTGGGGATCTTCTAGTGGACTTTGGATTTTCTCCAGAGCAGCAAGCTGTTTTAGAAGCTGCCTCAAAGCTCCTAAGCGATAAGTCATCCCCAGAATCACTTGTTCGTCTTGAAAAGTCCTCTTTGGTTTTCGATCGGGATCTCTGGGGGGAACTTGCCAGGTCCGGACTTCTCTGTCTGGCTATTCCTGAGCGCTACGGTGGAGCAGGGCTCACAATCTTAGAAGGATGCGTGCTTCTCGTTGAGCAAGGCAAGAATCTTTCACCGGTACCACTCTTGCCTAACATTGTAGCGGGACTAATACTTTCAAAGTATGCGAATGAACACATCAAAGAGAAGTATCTCCCGTCAATTGCAACCGGTGAGATAATTGCAAGTGTTGGTTTGCCAAGCCTTACCATCCCAGATGAATATAGTATGAGGTCTCTTTTCGGGTCTGAGTTTAGGATAGGTCATCAAAGTGGCTATGAGCTATCTGGTATGCTCAGCTGCGTCAGAGGGGCAACGATTTCCAACGTGTTGATTGTACCTTTTTGTGCCCAAGATTCAATACGTCGAATTGCGGTAGTCGATGTAAAGGCACCAGGAGTGCAGATTGAAAGGATAGTTACAACTGATCTTCAAGAATCTGGAGCTGTTTATTTAGGCAATGTGAGAGTTATGTCCGAGGATATTATAGCCGATGAGAATGATGATCCTCTCAGACTTCTTGTGCAAAGTTATAGTGTCGGCGTTTGTGCGCTTCAATATGGAGTATGCGATCAAGCAGTGAAGTTGACAGCCCGCTACGTTAGCGAGCGACACCAATTTGGCAAACCGTTGGCTAGTTTCCAGGCAGTAGCCCTACGGGCTGCCGACGCTTTTATAGATTCAGAAGCGATTGGAGCGACAATGTGGAACGCTGCTTGGAATCTTTCGGAAGGTTATGAGTGCGAAAGTGAAGTCCAAGTTGCAAAATGGTGGGCATCGGAAGCTGGACATAGAGTTATTCATGCCGTTCAACATCTACACGGAGGTATGGGTGCTGACATCACATATCCAATACACCGTTTCTTTCTTTGGGGCAAGCAGCTAGATCTCGAGATTGGTTCGGGCCCATTAATGCTGGCACGACTAGGAAGAGCGCTTGTAGGCAAATGAGTATTGAATCAGTCCAAGTTGGGGATGAACTTGGCAAGCTAGAAATTGAAATTACTAGGACACTCATCGTCGCAGGAGCCATAGCATCACGGGACTATCAAGACGTGCATCATGATGGAGAAATAGCTAAAGAACGAGGTTCCAAGGACATCTTCATGAACATACTAACAACAAACGGCTTGGTTGGTCGTTATGTAACCGATTGGGCTGGACCAAATTGTAAGATTCTGAGCGTGGCAATTCGTCTAGGGGTGCCGAACTATCCGGGAGATACCATGTTGCTTACGGGCCACGTTGTCGAAACCGATCCGTCCTCAAATGAAGTATTGGTTGAGGTAACTGGTTCTAACTCATTAGGAAATCACGTTACAGGACAAATCAAGCTCGTACTACCTAAGAAGGAGATATAAAATAATGAGCTACCCAAATCCTGCTCACACAATCTCAAGAAAAACCGCTATAGCAGGCATTGGAGCAACGGAATTTTCAAAGGAGTCTGGTCGCAGTGAGCTACAGCTTGCAATTGAGGCTACTCTTGACGCGATAGAAAATGCAGGTTTGAAGCCATCTGACATAGATGGGATGGTAACGTACACTGGCGATACTAACCCAGAGATTGATATTGCTAGGGCTACAGGGATTGGAGAACTAACTTATTTTTCACGAGTCCATTATGGTGGAGGTGCTTGCTGTGGTACCATACTTCAAGCGGTCTTGGCAGTTGCTAGTGGTGTAGCCAAAGCAGTTGTTTGCTATAGGGCATTCAATGAAAGGTCTGGAAATCGATTTGGGGCTGGCGTGCAGAACCGGCCGCCAGTTCCCAATGCGGAAAATGCTCAGTTCGCGTGGTATGCACCTTATGGTTTACTCACACCGGCGCAGTGGGTTGCGATGTTTACGCGTCGCTATATGCACCAATATGGAGCATCAAGTGAGGACTTAGGGAGAGTAGCGGTAGCTGGTCGTGACTTTGCCGCGCGAAATCCAAAAGCTTGGTTTTACAATAAGCCAATCACAATAGAAGATCATCAAAACTCGCGTTTCATTACGGAACCTTTGCGATTATTGGACTGCTGTCAAGAGAGTGATGGTGCTCAAGCAATCGTGGTCACCTCAATCGAAAGAGCCCGTGATTTACAAGACAAACCTGCCGTAATTGCAGCTGTTGCCCAGGGGTCTGGCGTCTTACAAGATATGATGACTTCCTATTATCGGGAAAATATTGCCCATTTGCCAGAGATGGCATTGGTGGCGCGTCAACTTTGGGCGATGTCTGGCTTGGAGGTAAAAGACTTGTCGTGCGCAATTTTATATGATGCCTTCACCCCATTCGTTCTCATGCAGCTGGAAGATTTCGGTTTTTGTGCTAGAGGAGAGGCCAGAGACTTTGTCAAGGATGGGCACATTTCCCGAGGGGGGTCAATTCCGGTAAATACTCATGGCGGTCAGCTTGGAGAAGCTTATATTCATGGGATGAATGGGATCGCTGAAGGGGTACGTCAGATTCGGGGTAGTTCCTCTAACCAGTTGGAAGTGGTAGAAAACGTTCTTGTTTCTTCCGGAACCGGAGTTCCTACCAGCGCAATGATTCTTTGCCAAGATGAATAATAATCTTATAAGGCATCCGACGTATTTTACCTGCTAATTTAGAGATGTTGGCTTTGTAAAGCCTACGAAAGTCATGGTTGGAAAGTAACGCTAGGACGGAGGCCATAATTGTCACGAGGATTCGAAAAGGACCAGAGAGCATGCTCTCAATTTAATTGTGTATTGCGAATTGTTACGTGCCTTGTCGTTTTTAGCAGTGCGCTTGCGCTTGGGCTTATTGCCAACGTTACAAACGCTTATGCGACTGTAACACCCGCGACTTCGCCGGTCAGGGTCGCTAGCGTAGAGAAAGTCGATCCTACCTTTGCAATTGGTTCTATCGACTGTACGTCAAGTTCCTTCTGCATGGCAGTTGACGCGGACTCGCCGAGTAATTACCTCACATTCAACGGTTCAAGTTGGACCGTAACGTCCACTGCGTTAAGTCCAGCAACACCTTTGGCCCAAGTCTCTTGCATCAGCACAACGTCATGCTTTGCGACTGAGAACAAATTAATATATGAATACATTGCTCCACCGCATACGCCTGCTTGGTTTTCTGTCTCGATTTCTCCCGCGCCAGCAACTAATTTTTCTTCGATAAGTTGTGTAAATTCCGGTGCAGGATTCTGTGTTGCCGTTGGCGCTACTGGCGAACTCTACGAGTATAACGGTACTGCGTGGTCTCAAGGTACGAGCAACGATACCAATTCCTTTACGGGAGTATCGTGCGTAAGCTCAACATTTTGCATGGCAGTTGATTCCAGTGGTAATACCGACATGTACAATGGAACTATCTGGACGCTGACTGCGGCCCCGGTTCCGGCTCATACTCCTGCTATAGTCCCCACTTTTACATCTGTATCTTGCCCTTTGGTTGATTATTGCGTTGCAGTAACCTCTACCGTTGATACTGCGGGAACTCCGGCAACAGATATGCTCTACTATGTTTACAGTTCGAACGGCACTTCTTCGGTTTGGTCGTATGGTCAATCAAGCGACACAAATCCAATGGAATCAGTTAGCTGCCCGCTGGAAGTAGCCGGCACCGTAAACCTCGGGACGTTTTGTATGGCATCGGATAATCCTACGGCGTCGAGTTCAAGCATCCTGTTCTTTAATGGTAGCTCATGGTCGAGTCCTTCGGTTGTCGATTCAACTTCTGCAATTGCCCAATTGAGCTGCATAAGTCCAACGGCCTGCTACGGAGTTGATGGTAGTGGAGATGTTATTTCAGTACCTGGTCAGTCGTGGGCATATCCGCTGCCGTGGTCACCAAACCCAGTTGACTCAGGCCACGCCTTGAACACTATTTCATGTGTTGCAGGTGCTAGCGCATTTTGTGCTAGTGGTGATAGCGCGGGCAATATTTATTTGACGTCCAATGGAACATCGTGGTCAGATGCTATTGCATCAAACGATACCAACCCAATTAATTCAATATCTTGTACTTCTTCAACATTTTGCATGCAGACCGATTCGTTGAAGAATTTTGATACTTATAATGGGACTGCTTGGGGAGTTTCACTGACGGCAACTGGACTTACAAATCCATTGACATCTCTGTCTTGTGGGTCATCGACAATGTGCGTGGGGGCAGATGGTACATCGACCACACCTTTTTCAGTAATCTATTCAGGAGGTGTCTGGGGAGCCTGGACGGCCGGAACTGCCGGTACTGGAGCTTACAACGCGGTGTCTTGCGCGTCTTCAAGTTTCTGTATCGCTGTGGGAAATTCGGGTATAGCAGCCACCTATGCGGGGTCAGGCACGACTTGGGCCGCTATATCTGCTGTAGATGCTAACAACTTTGTGGCAGTATCGTGCGCCTCGGCAACTTTTTGTCTTGCGGTTGACAATCTAGGTAATGCTTACTCATTTGTTTACGCTGGAGCGACATGGACCGAAACTCAAGAGACGGGTGCGAAAATTGATACTAATGGTGCTCCAGCTCTTGACTCAGTTTCATGTCTAACGGGTCCGCCAAGCGAGTACTGTGTTGCAGCAGATGGCACAAACGGTGATACTTACGTCGATATTGGAGGTATCTGGAGTCAAGCTGAGGCCATAGATTCAGGAACTTCAAGCCTCGATGTAAGCTGTGTTGGGTTAGGCTACTGCTTTGCGGTCGACAATGGAGGCAATATTCTTGAGTTGGGAATGAGCCCTCCTGCTATAGCTGGCACCCCTACAGTTACACCTTCTGGGTCTGGATCATTATTGGTTGCCTGGACTGCTCCAAGTCCACCTGGAGGGTTCGGGGGTATAACGTCAGGATCTTATGTGGTTTCAGAGATCAATGAGTCAACTACGCCTATATCCCAGGAGAATTTCTCTAGTGCTACGCCTAGTTATACTGCTTCAAGTCTCACCAAGGGCGACTCGTATGTATTTTGTGTCTCAGTCACGACAATTATAGGTGAGTCACTGCCAAGTTGTGCTCCGCCAGCGACGGTTGTCGGCAATCCTGGCGGCGTTGTGATTGTTGCTCATACTTCAAGTTGTACAGTTGGATCCAAGCCGACTGCGCTTGCAAGCCTCACTCCGGTACCTTCCAATCCTAGTGGGAATGGGTACTCTGGTGCATTTGCCGACATGGGGCCATTTTATCTTTGTATAACTGATCCAAATGGCTACGTCGTCCAAGCGTCTTCTAACGTTACAGTGGGATTTTTTGCATTCAACAACGGTAACTTTGCTTCTGGCACGATATTTTCAGGAAGTCCTTATGGACCGCCGCTTCCTAGCGTTGGGGGACTTGATTCCGTCACAGTTCCAAATGGAAGTGCAGCCTCTGGGGCTGTGTATTTTGGTACCCCGACTCCTGGTTCAAGCTACACTGTTTGGGCAAATGCCCCAAATCAGTTTTCCCCCCAGTGCGGGCTGGGTAGCTCAGGTTATGGATGCGCGATTGTAAACGCCGACGTACAATCGGCACCTTCTGCTCTGGGTAGCCTATCGGTAGTTGTGGCTCCGAATACTGCGGCTTCAAGTGCAACCTATACGATAAATTTCACTGCAACCACTGCTCTTTCGACCAGTGATTACTATCTCATTGATGGATCATCAGGAGCGGCAGGAACCGTGTTTCCTAGTGTCAATACGGACTATACAATTACGGATCTTACCAATGCTTCAGGCAGTGGATTTGCTGGCGCAACTCCAACTCCTTACAACGCTGGAGCAACAGTTGCCATTGCAGTTCCGGCGCCAGTTTCTGCTGGCGATGAGATTCAAATTACCATAACTAACGTGACCAATCCCTCTACGCCAGGTACTGCTGATTTCCTTTACGTTTATACAAGTCAAGACGGGATACCAACTGCCACCAATAAATACTCCATTGGTGCTGGCTCAACAATGACCATTGTGTCAGGCAACAATCAAAGCACAGGTTTGGATCAAGCTTTTGGCTCGGTATTGGAAGTAGTAGTCAAGAATGCTTCTGGAGTAGTGCAACCAAATATTCCAGTAACATTTACAGCTCCTTCGACTGGAGCAACAGGCACCTTTCAGGCATCGGGGAGTTATATTGAAACTGACAACACTAACGCAAGTGGAATTGCAGCTTCGTCCATATTTACGTCTAACTCCACTGGAGGGACCTATACGATAATTGGCACGGCACCAGGGGTGAGTTCGGTTGTATTTGCTATGACAAATGGCTCTAATCAAGCAATCTCTACTATAAACTCTGCTCTAGTTGCATCTCCAAGTGTGGTTGCAGCTAATGGAATTACCCCTTCCCTGCTGACAGTTACTCTTGTAAACGGATCTAAGGTTCCAGTTTCGGGAAAGACCATTACAATTTCAGCTTCGTCCGGTACGAGCGCCGCTATCACTGCAATAAATGCAACGACGAATTCAAATGGACAGGCCACCTTTGATGCGACAGATACGGTCGCAGAAACAGTAATTTTCAGTGCGTCAGATACGAGTGACTCAGTTACTGTCAATGAACAGGCGCAAGTAACATTCACGGCAACTCCGGTTGTTACGGTTTCCCCAAGCCAACTAAGTTTCAACTCTCAACCGGTTGGAACCAAATCAGCCTCACAGACAGTTACATTCCAAAATAGCGGCGGAGAAAGTTTGTCGATTTTTAATATTACTGTAGAGGGTCCCGACCAGAATGACTTTACAATATCAGGTACAAACTGTACCGGCACTCAACTGGGAGCAGGTAGTAAGTGTTCGATATTCATCGAGTTCACTCCGGTAGGTACGGGGAATCGAACTTCGTCGCTAGAGATATTTGATAATTCTGTTACAAGTCCTCAGATTATTACTGCTACAGGTATCGGTACTGCGGCGACTTCTACACCCACTGCTACAGGCTACTGGCTGGCTGAGTCGAACGGTCAGGTTACGCCGTTCAAAGCAGCAGGCAACTACGGCTCGGCCTCAAATCTTGCTTTGGCTGCTCCAATAGTGGGTATGGCAGCTAATCTAGCCCAGACTGGGTACTGGTTGGCAGGGGCTGATGGAGGAGTATTTACCTATGGAAGTGCCCATTTCTATGGCTCAGCAGGTGGATTGGCCTTAGTGGCCCCGGTGGTTGGTATCGCTGCAACCCCAGTAGGCCATGGCTACTGGCTAGTAGCATCGGACGGTGGAATTTTTTCATATGGTAGTGCGATATTCTATGGCTCAATGGGCGGGAAAACCCTAGCTGCTCCTGTGGTTGGAATGGCTGCTACCCCTGACGGACGTGGATATTGGGAGGTAGCCGCCGATGGCGGAATCTTCTCGTTTGGAGATGCGTCCTTTGAAGGATCGGCTGGCGGGGGAATGGCAGCGGCAAATGTTGTCGGTATGGCACCAACACAAGACGGTCTTGGATACTGGATTGTTGATTCACAAGGAAATGTGTATAACTTTGGTGATGCAACTTACTATGGCCAGCCCTCTGGAGTTTCGGCTTCCGCCATTGCTTCAACGCCCGACAGCAAAGGTTATTGGATCGTCACAACCCAAGGGCAAGTAATTACTTACGGCGATGCGGGTTTTGGTGGAGATTTATCGACGAGTCCACCTTCTTACGCTGTCATTGCAATTGTTCCTGTGAAAAACTAGGAGGAAAAACTAGGAGGAAAAACTAGGAGGAAAAACTAGGAGACTAGAGATTTTCTAAGAACTCTGCTCTATCTTTGGCCACAAAAATACTTCTTAGTTCCTGTCGATCTTGTTCCGTCATCGACTGGTAAATTAGATCTTTGCCTTTGCGATAGAATACTGGATCATTACACTCCCAGAACTCTCTCCGAAGCTGGTTTTTTATAACTTTATTTGACTGTGTCCTTGGTAATTCCTTTGAGATTCGAACAAATTTGGGAGCCCACTTCGTGCCAAGGTCGCTCTGAGAGCTGAGAAATTCGCTAAAGTCAGCTGAGGAGAAGTTGCAGTTATCTTTCAACTCAAGCGCAGCCATTACCTGGTCACCAACTAACGGATCAGGAACTGCGTATATCGCTACGATAGCGACTGGCGGAAATCGGGAGATGATTCTCTCGATTGGACTTGACGCAAAGTTTTCTCCGTCAACCCTTATCCAGTCATAGCTTCTGCCAGCAAAGTAGATGAATCCAGCCTCATCAACATAGGCGAGGTCGCCCGTCCAATAAAGTCCATCTTTGAGACGCTCGCTTGTTGCCTCGTCGTTGTTCCAATAACCTTCAAAAGAGGCAGCGCCAAACTTATTGACCATTTCTCCGATAGCTTCATCGGGATTTAGCAATTTGCCGTTTTTGTCAATTATTGCCCGTGGGCATTCTTCTCCGGTTGTTGGATCTAAGACCACGGTGCCATTGGGAAGCGGGCCAAGTGCGCCCTTAGGAGTATCAGGAGAAGCAGATACAACTGCCCCTCCTTCGGTCGAGCCGTATGCGTCAGTTATCTTGCAATCAAACCTTGTGGAGAAAGTCTCCACATCAATCTGGGTTCCTTCGTTGCCAAATCCTCTCTTCAAAGGGTTATTAGCGTCGTCTGGCCTTTCTTGCGTGGCTAAGATGTAGGACAAGGTCTTGCCAACATAGTTGAAGTAGGTAACCCCATACTTTCTAACATCGTCTATGAAAGAGGAAGCTGAGAACTTCCGTCTAAGACAGAGTGTTGCTCCAGCTGCCATAGTAGGACACCAACAAGCCATAAGGGCATTTGAGTGAAAGAGTGGCATCGCGCAATAGTTCACGTCATCTGAAGTAATGTCAAACATTTGAGCGACAACTGAACCGATAAAGGCCAACCGACCCTGAGAGCAAATGACGGCTTTAGGGGCGGCCGAAGTACCAGAAGTAAAGACAAGTAGATAAAGTGATTCTTTGCTGGGGATTACAGAGAGCGATTCGCTATCATAAGCACTATAAGTATCTATTAGCAATGAATATTTAGGGTCATCAATATTATAAATCTCTGAGGTCGAGATATTTAGTGGCTTGAGAAGTTCAAGGTAGCAGTTTTCCGTAATAACGATGTCACATTCGGTATGGTTTATATCTCGTTCAAGTTCAGCTCCCCGTCGGGTAGGATTAATTCCTACAACTGTTGCACCGCTTAGAGCAGCTGCCCCCAACCACATTGGGTATTCCGGAACGTTGTCAAGCAAGAGTCCAATATGAAACTTGGGACCATTGCGTAACTTTGATGCTAACGCTGCCCGTTTTACGCAGGCGTCAAAGTACTCCCTATAGGTCCAAGTGCTTTCCTCAAAGCAGATGGCCTGGGACGTACTATCACGGCGTGACAGTACAATCTCTGCAACTGTTCCATACATTTCCTCGCAAGACCTCTCGTTATATGGGCTAATTATCCAGCTAGATGAGTAAATTGAAACTTGATCTAAAATTAGCTGATAGAGCGTCAGATTTCAACTAAGTTGACGGTTGGAAAGGAGTTTCAGTGAAATTCTCGATTGGACTTGCTTGGGGTACTACCTTTACCGACGGTAACTTGCTTGAGGGCGAAAATGTTCGCGAAGTTTGTGTTGCGTGCGAAGAGTATGGTTTTGACGCTATTTATGCTACAGACCATCCAGCCCCGCCTCCTGAGTGGCGCAAAGAAGGTGGACATGAAACCTTAGATCCTCTTATAGCTCTTTCTTATGCTGGTGGCACGACACAGAAAATCCTCCTTCACACCCACCTATTGATACCGGCTTATCGGAATCAAATCCTATTATTGAAAGCCATTGAAACTTTCGCTTCACTGCTTCCTAATAGACTGCGCTTAGGTCTTGGCGCCGGATATCTTGAGAAAGAGTTTCAAACTATTGGAGTATCATACAAAGATAGAAATAATATATTAGATGAATTTATAGTTGGGTTGCGTCGTGTCAGTAATCTTAGTTCAATTCCCATTTGGGTTGGTGGAAACTCTGACAAAGCAATTGCCAGGGCAGTAAAGTACGGAGACGGATGGAGCCCAATGGGTACTGCCAATAGGACCGCAAAGTATCTCAAAACCCCCGGCATAGAGTCGCATAATGAACTTGGCTTACGCATAGAGACAATGAAAAAACTTTGCCAACAGGTTGGGCGTAGTGATATTCCGGAAATCTGTTATACCCCTGCTTGGGCAATGTTGGGCAATGATAAGTATCCTGAACCTGAAGTTGTGAACCAAAGCGTTAGACAGTTGGCTGACCTAGGAGTTAGTTGGCTTGCGATCTCATTACCGGGGAGCACTATGTCTGAGCTAATGGGCAACATCAAACGCTTTGGAGATGAGATTATTGGAAAGCAACTATCTAGGCACTAGTCCATTCAGTATTTTAGCTTTGGCCAGCCTATCTCGGCACTAGTCCATTTAGAAGAAGTTCTACTATAAAGTCAGCTACTACCTCAGAGGAGAGTCCATCGTCGGTTACCAACCGACGAAGAGCCACTTGGCCAATCAGTGCAGCAACAGAAAAAGCAGCCATTTTGGGAGGGCCTTGACGGATCCGTCCAGCATTTTGGGCTGCAACAACTGCGAGTTCAATGTCTCCGATAAACCTTTCATAAATTCCAAAAAGGTGCTGTTCAAATTTATCACCAAGCGATAGTGAGTCCCGAAAAAGAAGCCTAGCGGATTCACGATCTGATTCGAAGAATTCAAGCGTCGCTGTTATTGCATGCCTAATTGCTGCTAACGCAACTTCAGGCTCGTTATTGGAGAGAACATTATCTATTACAGATTGACCAATATAGGCTCTAAGTGCTTCTTCCTCAGCATCCATTAACGCGTGGAAAAGTGCCTCTTTGGAGTCGAAGTACCAGTAAACTGTGCCATAGGATAATCCAGCTTCCTTAGCTACATCAGCCATTGTTGTCGAGTGAAATCCCGATTGGGCAAATACTCGCTTGGCGGCAGCGAGTATCTCATCTCGCCTCTTGCTTTTCTCCTCGTCATTTGAGGCACGACGCATGTTACGACTCTCGCCAGGAGTATCAGAGGCTTGTAGGTCACTCACTCTAACAGTATATGGCTAAATTGCCGTAGACTTTAGCATCGCCAAAGGCATTTGTTGATTACAAGAAGTCTCAGGAGTATTATTCGGGTCCTTTCCCGGTCGGTGGCCAAGGTGAGACCCCTTCTTCAAGGGGAATATCGAGGCTTTGGAGAAAACCCGAGATCATAAAGTAGGTGTTGATCAATAGTACAAGTTCGACGATCTCCTCATCAGTCGTAAAATTCTTTCGAATAAGTTCCCAGCTTTGCTCAGAGAAGTTTCGTTGCTTTGCGAATTCATCCACGCATTGAAGAGCAGTTTGCTCTTGGGCACTATAGAAATCTGGCTCCTGAGATCGCCACTCTATGACACATTCAATTGCTTGTACTTCAACCCCCAACATCTGGGCAATAGAGTAGTGTTGAGTCCATTCATATGCACAGTTGGTTACCCATCCAGTCCTCAAGATAACCAGTTCACGGAGTCTTACTGGTAATAGTCCTTCAAAAAGAAGTGTCATTAACAAATCGTTGAATGGTCTTGCAACTTTAGGATGTGCGAGCAAGGCTTGGAAGATTGAGAGCCTAGCCATACCTTCTTGGATGCCAAGTTTTGATGCGGCCAACTTGGCACTTTCATGATCTAGAAGCGATACTTTGCAGTTTCTGTCGGTCATATAATGGTTTATCCTTTCTTATGGCAGCAGTACGCCGTGGATTGGGGGAGTCGATCCAGTCTCACCGGCCATTTCTAAGATAAGGTTGCCTGCCGATTCCAGCTGGGCTGTCTTACGATCAAGTTCTTGGAAAGGAAAGCTCTGATCAGCCAAGATTTCTAGAGCCTTGCGATAAGAAACTGAGTCAACTCCAAGTGCGCCAAAAATAGTAATTTCTTTATAGACAATCAAGTCTGGCCATAGCCCCGGCGTTTCTGGGCTGCCACTCGTTCCAGCCATTACAATTCGTCCACCGGGTCTTACCAGTTTGATAGCTTGGCCTATTGCGGACGGTGCTTTGGCAGTTACATTTACTACTACATCAGCAAGAGTGCCACAAGCACTTGTAAGGGCTTTGTCGGGATCTATTTCATCTATGTCGATTGCTAAATCAGCTCCGAACCGGCTAGCGGTGTCCAAACGAGACTTATCTCGTGGACCCTTACCCGTAATAGCAATAAATGAAGCACCGGCCAACTTTGCCGCTACAACCGCACATATCCCCCGAATTCCAGGCCCAAGAATGACTACGATCTCTCCAGGTGCAACCTGGGGGATTGTAGACCCCCAACGGATGCCAGCACCCAACGGGTTGAAAAGGGTAGCAACTACCGGGTCAAGACCATCTGGGACTTTGTGAACTATGGAATCGGGGCTCAGGTATTGGTGGCTTGCATATCCGCCCCATAAGGATGGCTCCTTGGAAACCGGAATAAATCCATACATATCACCAATTCCATGGCTAGAGCACTGGCGATAGTTGCCGGACGTACAGTTTGGACATTGATGACATGATTGAAATACTTCCACCGCAACTCGATCACCTTGCCCAACTCCCCAGTTCTTAGCTGCGTTGGGGCCAATTTCTTCAAGGATTCCCACTGACTCATGACCCGGAACAAATTCGAAGCCCGAAGGTATTGCACCCGTGTACTGTTCGTGGTCAGTTCCACACAGACCACAAGCTTCAATCCTGAGTAGCGCATCGTCATCGTGAATTTCCGGTAGTTCATAGGTTCTCAGGCTTAGTGTCCGAGGTTTTTCTAAAACCAGGGCTCTCGCTTTATCCATCAGTTAGATGGTTCTTCTGGAGCCAGGGCCTTGTGTTTGTTCATCAGTTCCCACCTATTTTCTAATATTATGGTACAATACGATATACTTGCACTGCATGTGCGACAGGATTATCTTGCGCATCAGTTGCCGTTATCTCGGTAAAGATCAGTTCTTTGCCCCGCTTGACTGCTCGTGCGACGCAAAGCAAATCTGATTTCTTGGCCGTTCCGATATATTGAATACTCATTGATACGGTCGAAGCCCGCATTCCTTTATTGAAGTCATGATTGGACCAAGCTGCTGCTGCTCCGGCAGTGTCAACTACCGATGCCACAACTCCACCATGATAGACAATCCCATCGTTAGTTAGATCTTCACGAAAAGGAAGTCTCACTATCACGTTGTCAGGTTCGTATTTATCAAATTGAATGCCCAATCCACTCAAGAATGGTGTCGAAGGCATGACTTTAGGTATTGAATTGCGTGCTGCGATCTGCTGATCCTCGGTTAGTTCGGAAATGGTATCTACCCCCTTTATAGTTGACGGAAATTAATGTGAGCGGTCTTTCGCTACTGGCTCTATATTGTAGTTACAAATTGGTTGATTCTCGAAAGTGTTGCATGGGCTTCAGCCACGATATTTTTTACTAAGTCTGCTGCCGGTATCAGTGATTCAATTGCGCCGACTCCTTGTCCGGCCGGGTAGCACTCTTTATCAGGATCAATATCAGGGGTATTCTCGTCACCTCCGAGATGGAAAGCACCATTTTGCATGGATTTCACTGCCTGCATCGGGAACTTCTCTAGTTCTTCAGGGTGAGCATCCCAATAGTCGGAGTAACTATTCCTAATCGCCCTAAGTGTTTTGCCTGAAAAACCTCTCGAAATTACTGTTCCGTCTTCATGGGTCTCAATAAGCTTGTCCTTATAGCCCATTACTGCTCTTGCCTCAGGAGTAGCTATAAATCTCGTACCGATCCAAACTCCGTCCGCCCCGAGCGACAGAGCCCCAGCCAGGCCTCGTCCGTCAAAGATGCCTCCAGCAGCTACCACTGGTACCTGCCCATTCACGCAATCTACTATTTGTGGAACTAAAGGCATCGTGGCAACCGTTCCGGTATGTCCTCCTGCTTCGGTTCCTTGGGCTACAACAATGTCGCAGCCAGCATCGATCGCCTTTTTTGCATGTATGACTTTGCCACACATATTTACAACTAAGAGTCCGTTAGCATGACAGAGTTCTACAACTTGGGCCGGAATACCAAGTCCAGCAACAAAGACAGAGGCACCACCTTGAATGATAAGTTCAACTTGCTCAACCATATTGACCGGCATCGCTGTAAGAAGATCGACTCCAAAAGGCTTATCGGTTTGCTCTCGGACGAGGCGCATTTCCTCTACCATTTGGACATTGAGCATGGTCGATGCTCCCAAACACCCAAAGCCTCCCGCCTGAGAGACTGCAGCAACAAGGGTGTTGTACGAAACTCCTCCCATTCCGGCAAGCATTACAGGGTGATCTATCTTTAGGAGTTCGGTAAGTCGAGTGCGAATCATTTTTGCCCTTCCGATCGGTTATTTTTTACGCAAATTGAGTAGCCCACCAGCCTATGCGTGAATAACGTACTCTAACACCACACCATTACACTACGGCAATACAATAGTATAACTGATTGATGAGTCAGTCAAGAAGGGTTTTCTTGGTCTACCCTTCACGCTGCTCCTGGGCCCTTGCGCAGAGTGTTCTTGGTCTACATGCGCTTAGTTACCCCTGGTTCTTGGCTCGGTGAAGAATCTTAGGTTCTAAATCGGATTTATATTAAAATATAACCCCATATATGAAAAATTAATATATCTAGGTATACTTTGCTATGTGACCTGTTTGATGCATCCAATTCCGGGTTTTTTCGGGGCGCTCTGATGGGATCCTGTACTAAATCCCTTCTCCCCAGGCGCTGGCTTACCACCCCCAGAACTTGCTGGCCGGGACGAAGAGATCAATGCCTTCATGGTACTACTTGCCCGCTAAACAAGTCGACGACGGCGCTTGGACCGATCCGAGCAAATCTGATTGCAAAAGGCCTAATTTATACGCCAGAGCACGGGTTGATCGGATTTACTGTTCCAGGAATGGCCGGGTTTATAAGTCGGTTGATGGATGATGAGTTGCCCCACTAGATTCTCTTTGCCACCCCTGGTTCTTGGCTTGGCATTGTCTGAGGTGAACTGACCGGGTATTGGGACATTGAAACGGGAAGTTCGTTTAGCTGATTTGGTTGGCACTCTCTGGCCATAATTGCTGTATTTTCTGAAGTTGGCGGGAGTTGAGGAGCGATATAGCTCGGAGAACTCATCTGCAAGGTCGAAGTGAGATCGCCTACAGTCTTGCGCCTCCAAGAAGAGATGTTGGCAACGGAAATACCAAAGCGCGTTTCGAGGAATCTAAGCGTAGAGGTATGGTCAAACAAATCGGAATTGACATACCCGCCAGCTGAAAAGGGAGATACAACCAACATTGGAACTCTAAATCCAAGGCCGAGCGGACCATCTATCCCCTGGGCGGTTGAGGGCAGAGGATTGACTGTTACATATTCGCCTGGCGTCCCTGCCGGTGCGGTTGGAGGGGCAACATGATCAAAAAAACCATCATTTTCGTCATAAGTCACAAAAAGAGCCGTCTTTGCCCAAACGTTTGGATTGGCAGTTAGAGCGCTCAAGACCTGATCAATAAACCAGCCTCCGCGAGAAGGTGGTGCCGGAGGATGCTCATCATAGCCAAGCGGAGCAAGCACCCACGAAACAGAAGGTAAGTTGTTCGTGGCAACATCGTGGGCAAAGTCAGCTTGAAACGAGTAGTTAAAAGCATTGGCATATAAACTAGACGTCGGGTCTTTATAGCGCTTGAAGTAAAGCATTATGTTATTGGAAATTGCCATCGCAAGCTGACTTGTCGGCTGGTACTGAGGGCCGATTGGGTTATATATTTTCCACCCGATATTATTTTGGGTCAGAATTTCCGGTACCGTCTTCCAGGAAACACTAAACATCGCGCTAGGTGATAAATTTGTGATTAGAACCGGGCCGCCTTCTTGGCCGGAGGGGTCGAGCGTCCCCGTCATGGACATGAGCCGATTTGGATGTGTCGGGCCAAGTACTGAGCAGTGATAACTGTCACAGATGGTGAAATTATCTGCTAGCGCGTAGTGAAATGGAATATCTGAACGTTCGTAATATCCCATTGTGAGGATTCCATTGCTGGGGCCATCTACTTGAGGAGAGGTATGTGTTGAGACAAAGGCATCCATCTTCCCACCATCCCAACATTGATGCTGAGGCCCCCAGCTGTGAGAAAGATCATCGGTGCATTCGGCCATATTGGTTTGCGTATCCAGATGGAAAGGCAGCAACTTGCCATTGAAGCCAGCTGGCCCACCGGGCCAATTCTGGGCAAAGATCTCTTGGGCTCCATTTGATCTGTCGCTAAATCCCCTTACCCCTTTGTAGGTGCCAAAGTAATGGTCGAAAGAGCGATTCTCCTGCATCAAAATTACTACGTGTTCTATAGCACCTATATCAGAGCCCGCTGGTGGGACCTTGGCAGCTCTTAGAGCAGTTGAAACCGACTTCCTGGTTGCCGAACTACATCCTGCCAGCGCCAGGCCTAAGCCCCCTGCAAGTCCGCCTGCGATAAATTCTCTTCTTGAAAAGTTATTAGTAAGTTGTGTCACAATTCATATAGATTACGGGAAAGTGAACCTTTTGGCACGCAAAAGCTGAAATTTGCTGGAGATTTTGTCTTAGGTTCGCCAGAAATCTTGTGTTAGGTTCAAATAGAGAAAAGTTAGCGAGGAGTCACTATGGGTTTACTAGATGGAAAAGTTGCGATAGTTACCGGTGCCGGGGGAGGCATTGGTAAGAATGAGGCATTGCTTCTTGCAAGACAAGGAGCTCGAGTTATAGTTAATGATCTGGGTGGATCGCTCACAGGGGATGGATCAGACAGATCAGCTGCCCAACTTGTAGTAGATGAGATAATTGGCTTTGGTGGCGTCGCGAGTGCAAACCATGATGACATTGCTTCTTGGGAAGGGGCAAAAAGCCTCATCTCACAGGCGCTATCAACTTACGGAAATCTCGATATTTTAGTGAACAATGCCGGGATTCTCAGAGATGCAATGAGTTTCAATATGGATGAGTCCGATTGGGATAGCGTTATTAGGGTTCACCTGAAAGGGCACTTTGCGCCGACGCATTTTGCCGCTCAATATTGGCGTGAGCGCGCCAAGGCAGGTGAACGCGTGAATGGGTCGATAATAAATACCTCTTCTGAGTCTGGGCTCTATGGTAACGCTGGTCAGGCAAACTACTCCGCTGCTAAAGCAGGAATTGCCTCTATGACTCTTGTTTTGTCTCGTGAACTTGAGCGTTACGGGGTGAGGGTGAATGCAATTGCCCCACGGGCGAGGACACGTATGACTGAGTCTACTTTTGGAGACCTATCGATTAGCGATGCTTTTGATGTATGGGATCCCGCGAATGTGGCACCGATGGTTGCGTGGCTTGCCAGCGATCAAGCAAGTAGTGTAAGCGGACAAATCTTTGTGGTCTATGGTGCAACCATTGAGCTGATTGAGCCATTTCGAGTAGTAAATTCAATCAAGCAGGACAGACAGTGGACGGTTGAAGAGATTGACTCTCAACAGGGGAATCTTTTTGGCGAGCGTTCCGCTGGAGTACCTAAGTTTCCAGTTAATTTCTTCTAAGAGGCCGAGCGGATAGGGTCGCCAACG
>JAKAVM010000098.1 GCA_021827485.1 Actinomycetes bacterium | reverse complement strand
CCTGCTGGTTCTTGCTCAGCAGCACCGCCACAAGGCCGATAAAGGAAACTTGACTTAGCAAATCATGAAGCTCTCTCTCGGATATACCCATTTGATCGGCAATTTCCGATTCAGTTGGCGATCGCAGTAAGGAGGATTCAAGAGTTGAAATCGCATTTTCAATTGATCGGGCCTTAGATCTAACCGACCTTGGTACCCAATCAATAGCCCGCAACTCATCAATCATTGTCCCTTTGATCCGTGCAATTGCATAGGACTCAAACTTGATATTTCTCTCCGGATCAAACTTCTCTATTGCATCCATAAGACCAAAGGTGCCATAACTAACCAAGTCGGCCTGTTCAATTGTCTTAGGTAGACCGCTTGATACACGGCCAGCTACGTGTTTGACCAGAGGAGAGTAGTACACGATTAGCTGGTCCCGCGCCTTCTTGTCTCCAGTCTGCTTATAATAACGCCAAAGCGAAGCAATTCCGCTTTCTTCCTCTTCCTTCTCAGAACTTTCACTTTGAGTATTGGAAGCTTGAAGAGGAACATTTTCAAATCTGGACGTGATCGACACCAATGTAATTTTAGCCCCAAATCTCCCCAGTGGTCTACATAAACTAGTTATTACTCCCCTGCCAGCTACTGGCTATGCCCTTGGGTGCGAGCTTTTGTATACGTCTTTGAGCCTATCTTTAGAAACATGGGTATAGATCTGAGTCGTACGCAGATTTGAATGTCCTAAAAGCTCTTGCACTACCCTCAAATCAGCTCCGCCATCAAGAAGATGGGTTGCATACGAGTGACGCAGAGCATGGGGATTGATTGACGTTGAGGAACGCTTTTCAAGAATTCTACGTACGTCACGAGGAGTAAGTGTCTTTCCTCTACGATTCAAAAAAAGGCTGCCCTGAGGAGAGTCACTACCACTTGGGGCCCGTCGGCAAGAGGCAGTATTTGCATTTGCTCTTGCTTTTGCATTGCAAAGCTCTAGCAGTGAATGCCTAAGTTTATTCCATTCTAAGATCGCTTCGACGCAGGACTTATTGATAGGCACAACCCTTGGCTTGCTTGCCTTCCCCATTACCCTTACTGTCATTGCCTGCATATCCACATCTTCAATTCTAAGCCCACACAACTCACTAACTCTCACCCCGCCTCCATAGAGCGTCTCAAGAACTGCCCTGTCACGGGCAACAATCGCTTGATTCAACATCGAAGACACGGATCTAATAGATTTGGAGTTTGAGGGATCAAAGTCCACCAATGCAGTTGCTTCGGGGACTGAGAGCATCCTAGGTAATTTTCCAGGGACACTTTGAAAAGATAGTGAAGCAGCCGGATCCCTTACAATTCGTTCAGTCCTTGCCATCCAATAAAAGTAACCTTTGATAGAAGAGCTTTTCCTTGAGATTGATTTACGCGAATATTTTCTCGTACCCAGATATGCAAAATATCTTCTAATCACAAGTCTAGTTACCTTAGATGGAAGATCCACTCCAGAGCGTGCAACCCACTGAGCAAAAGCAACTAGATCGCCATGATATGCTCGCCGACTTTCCGGGGAGAGAGCGCTTAGCGACTTTAGATAATCATCAATGTACCAGTCTTGGGTGTAATCTCTTGATTCTGGTTTCATTGAAAATACATTCCTGTCTGATAAGTTCTCGATCAATAAACCAATTATAGCGGTGTTACATTGGGAATGGGGGAGGCTGCGTCTTCACAAAGTCTGGCTTAGTGAAAAAAGAGCCATTTACCGTAGTAAACTTATTATACGTTGAGCTGAACTCGTCTGCTTGGCTGTTGAGATAACTTGGTGAAAGATTTGGCCATCGACCCGTATGAATGCGATAAAGCATCGCCTTGAGAGCGACAATTGTCTCCGATGCACTAAAAGTGCAATGCCCAGCTCGGCTTACTGTCAGCTGACGAAGCATAGATTGATCGCCTTGTGAGGAAACTAACTGTTTTAACACCGATTCGGTACTATCAGGCACTAAACCATCACCTGTGGTATGCATGGTCAGGAGTGGAATAGACAACTTTCCGCTGACTGCAGAATAGCGCTCCAGATACTGGCTCGGACCATTTCCGGCATAGATTGGTTTTATTTTCGAAAGCTCATTCAAGTCTGATGTAAGTCGCAATCCAGCTTGGTCATAAAGTTGACGTACTTCTGAAAGTGATGGTGATCGTAGAAGTGCTGTAGAGAAATTGAATCCGACATCGGTCGAGAAGTTTCCACCAGCCCGTTTCTCAAGCTCAGCCCGATAATCTGCAAAAAATGGAAGGTCGTTGATTGTAAGCCACTGATATTGAGCTCGTTCTTGTGCCGACACAGAGTTGGGTTGAAAACTAGACGGGTTATACCACCCTGGAATCCCGTCGATTGCTGCCACCAGAGCGATGCGCGCTCGACCTGAAGGACTTTTTTGTGCGTTGTTCACCAGAGATTCAGCTAAAGCTAGATTTTGTGACGGATGGGTTATGTTAACTAGTTGCAATTTCGACTTCGGACCCAATAATTTCTTTATTGCCACCATCGCTGCGAGATCGACATTCCATATTGGTGCTCCCCCACTAACTACTCCGCAGAACGACACCGCCCCCGCTATCTTGTTCGGATACAATTGTGCCAATTCAACAGTAATCAAACCCCCAAGAGAGTGACCCCAAGCAATAACTTCACTAGGGGAACGCCCTGTAATAGCAGAGAACTGTAGCAGTAGATCTTTTTGATCAGTTTCGGCTTGAGCAACATCCCATCCAGCTGATGCAAATGAAGACCCTGCTACTGCATATCCGTGATCTAGCAGCCAAGCACCTGTATAGATGTCTCCAGCGTCAACCGCCGGATTTAGATCCCCTTTTACCACATAGCCGTGGCTATAGAGAAAGAGTATTCCGTTCCAATGGGTTGGCAGCTGGAATTCGTAGAGAGAACCGTCTTGGAGAACTCCAGAATATACCCCTGGGGCACCAAGCGATGCCAATATTGACGGAGAACTAGACCGAGCAAGTAAGGCGGCCCCTAGAGCGACCAACAGTGCGAATACCATAAATCTTTTCCCGAAGTCTCTTTGATTTGAACGCCTGAGAGAAACAATATGGCGAATTGGTTGTTTCCGTCTGAGGTGTCTTGCCCTTTTATACATTTAGCCAGCTTATGTTTTCATCATCGGTTCGGTATGATCTGTCGTATTGAAGTATATACGCTAAATTATCGATTTGAACTTCGGTTGGCCAAGTGAACCCTCACGACGTACGCTGTGCAAGCACAAATCGTAAGTAAGGCCATAGAAATGTTCCCCCAACTGAGCGGTACATTGAACGCCACTGGAATAATTGCCCCAATAACCCAAACCAACTGGAACCTGGTTTCGAACCGAGCAAAGGAAGTCCCGCGTCTTTCTTCGGGGGTGTCGCGTTGAACAAGTGCGTCAAAAGCAATTTTTGCTACTCCAGTAGATAGCGCAGTAGTAAGCATAACCAATGCTTCAACAAGTATGCCTGGCACCAATAGAGCTAAAATATTGATTATCGCAATAGCACTTAGTGCTGCGGGAAGTATTTGCTCCTCAAGGATTCGTTTCTTGACTTGAGGAGCTACGAGATTAGATAAGACCGATCCGACAGTCAGACTTACCACAACGATACCAAACCAGTAGATAGAGTAATGATCTCTACGTAGAGTAAAAATTAACAGAAATTCCAAGAAGCCCACCACGCATCGCATGACGGCAATTGCTGAAGCAGCACTAAAAAGTTTTTCCATGCGTTGCTTTGCAATACGATTCTTGATTGGCCGGTGCGAAATTCGAATTTCAGGACCTTGTTCCGGCACCTTAGCGATCTTCTTGCGACTTATATCCTTCGAGCCAGCGAGTGATGGTTTGGATTTGATATCCCTAACATCAACGCTGCCGTAAGGATCGGTATCGTGCAACGATATCGTGTATTTGTCTCCAAACTTAGGGTCAACTCGACCTAAAGGATCTCCCTTTGCGACTTTTGCTCGCGGAACTCGTAGACCACAAAGACCGGCAACTATGAATATCAAAGAGTCCACCCTGAGAACCCAGGGAGACCCTAGGCCAGGAAACTTCCAAATTGCAATGGCAACAGCTGATCCGATAAAGCCCGAAATAGCGCCGTAGAAATTCAATGTTGAATTTGCGTGAAGAAAAGCTTCATGATCTTTATTATCCAGACTCGCGATTTCTGGGACAAGAGACTGCTTGGAGATTCCGTATACCTTTGAAAGAACCAATAACCCAAATGACTCAGGGAAGAGTAGAAGGCTTTTTAGATCTGATGCCATTAGAAAACAGAGAATTGCCCTACCTATCGCACTAATGAGAATCATCGCTCTTCTCATACCGTGGACCGAATCCAAGATTGGTCCGATTGCAGGTGCAATTACCACAAAAGGTACGAAGGTGAGAACAAGACCGAGGAGTACATGGGGTCTAGCGGCATGAAGAGATATATCAAAAAAGAGAGATCCAGCCAACGCAATTGCAACCATTGAGTCTCCAGCAAGCATAAAGACTTGAACTCGCAATAACCTGTCCAGTGCCGAGACGGGCCTGCGAAGTCGAAGGGTTGCTTTTTTTAGGTTATTTATTACAAGAACTTGCAATGGTGGCGCCACTCAAGCCATCGTATGACGGAAATGCAGGGCGCGTGCGCCAATTTGACGAAAAGGTCTCAATTTGCGTTCGCTTGAGAAACGAGCAACGGTTTTCAAGTGGAAAGGTCTCAATTTGCGTTCGCTTGAGAAACGAGCAACAGTTTTCAAGTGAACTTCAAGGAGATCCCACCCAAGAAATGACTCAGCAGCCAGAAGGAAGTCAAGATGGCTGGCGGGCCCACTTTGACTTAGTAACCGTAAAGATCCAGCAATCCGATAGATGGCGGACGATAAAGGTATTTGATACCTGGGAACACAGAACGGATTCACCAGCTAAATCACTTATTAGTTTCGCCTCCAACGACTACCTTGGCTTGAGCCATCATCCAAATACGATAAAGCGCTCGCAGCACGCACTTGAAAGATTCGGGACAGGATCTGGGTCCTCACGCTTAATCGCGGGCACTCGATCATTACACCAGGAACTTGAAGAAGCGCTTGCTCAGTGGAAAAAGACCGAAAAGTGTCTTGTATTTTCCTCGGGATACTGTGCCAATATTGGTGTCTTGACTTCGTTGTTGGATTCAACTACTGAAGTATTTTCTGATGAGCTAAATCACGCTTCCATCATTGATGGCATACGACTTTCCAAGGCGCCAACTACAAAAATTAGACATTTAGACCTTGTGCACCTTGAAGAATGCTTATCACGATCCTCTGCTAAGAGAAAGGCCGTTGTCACTGACGCTATCTTTTCGATGGATGGCGATCAAATTGACTTCGAGCATATTCTAAGTATTTGTAGAAGATATAATGCACTCTTGATTGTTGATGAAGCCCATGACGTTTTCGAGCAAATAGGTCATGCGCAAGTAGAGAGTCAAGATTTACTTATCAGAGTCGGCACACTCTCAAAAACTCTTGGTTCGCAGGGAGGGTTTGTGTGTGCCAGCGCGAAAATTATTGACCTTCTTATCAATCGCGCAAGATCGTTCATATTTACTACCGCCTTGGCTC
>JAKAVM010000113.1 GCA_021827485.1 Actinomycetes bacterium | reverse complement strand
AATTGATCCGAAAACCTGGACTCAGTTAGTGCGCACGACTGTTATATCGGGCAATCTTGAAAATTTGTACAACGGCGGATTTGCCGTCTCTGCTTCGGCTGCCCGTCAGTATGGCTGGAAGGTGGGCGAGGTTATTGCCCTTGTGCTAAATGGGTCTACCCAAGTGAGGATTCCACTACGCGCTATTTATGCTGATAACTTTCTGGATGGGGATTTCTTGATTGGTCCTGAGACCTTTGCAAACAACATTTTGGACCAAGGCATTCAATTCTCATTAGTGAAATTCAGACCTGGCATTAATCAATCACTTGCCCGGCGCCAGCTCCAGAGTGCACTCAAGGAGTATCCTCAAATCCAGGTCCTCGATAAGAGCCAGTTTCGAAGCTATGTAAATCGAGACGTTAATCTTCTGGTTGCCTTGATGTCTGCCCTGGTTCTTCAAGCAGTAGCTGTTGCTATGTTTGGAATTGTCAACTCAATGTCGCTATCGGTCTTTGAGCGGACACGGGAGCTGGGTCTGCTCAGGACCATTGGGTCAACGCGCCGACAACTCCGGGTCATGGTGTACTGGGAGTCGCTAATTGTGGTTGGGATTGGTTCGGTTTTTGGACTTATTGTAGGGGGCGTTGTTTCGTTAGCCTCGGTCCGGATTCTAAGACCACTAGGAGTCACCTCCTTTTCGATGCCATATGGACTGTTGCTTGGTTACTTGGGCGTTGCGTGCGTATTCGGAATTGCAGCATCACTTTGGCCAGCAGCAAGAGCCTCTGCCATTACCCTGGTCAAAGCAATTGCAATTACAGGTTAGGTAAAGCTGGTTATGATGTATAAGGTGAGTTCAAGACGCAAGATTTATATTCAAGGTTCTACCCCCGACATCCAAGTGCCTTTTCAAGAGGTATTGGCCCAGTCGCCGGTCCAGTCAGACCAGCCGGGCCAGTCAGGCCAGTCAGACCAGTCAGACCAGCCGGGCCAGTCAGGCCAGTCAGGCCAGTCAGCCCAGCCGGGCCAGTCAGGCCAGTCAGGCCAGTCAGGCCAGTCAGCCCAATCTGAGGACTTGGCTCCAGTAAGTCTCGTTCGCCTTTATGACACGAGCGGGCCTGGATCTGATATCTCAAAGGGTCTCGAACCCATACGGATCGAATGGATAGAGTCGCGCGACGATACTGAAATTGTTCCAAACGGTCTAGAAATACAAGCGGGCTTGGCCGGTTCAGCAAAGAATCAAACATCCACGACGGGCTTGGCCGGTTCAGCAAAGAATCAAACATCCACGACGGGCTTGGCCGGTTCAGCAAAGGATCATAAAACCTCTGACCCAAATGATTTTTGTGGGCGCATCCACCCGATTCGTAAAGCCCGCTCAGATGCAAAAGTTACTCAGATGCACTATGCCAAACTTGGCGAAATTACCAAGGAGATGGAGTTTATAGCCATCCGAGAAGGAGTTGAGCCTGAGTTTGTTCGCTCCGAGGTCGCAAGAGGAAGAGCAATTATCCCCTCGAACATAAACCATCCTGAAAGCGAGCCAATGATTATTGGGCGAAACTTTCTTGTAAAAGTCAACGCCAATATCGGAAACTCATCGGTACGTTCGTCGATGCAAGATGAAGTTGAGAAGATGACTTGGGCGACTCAATGGGGCGCTGATACTTTGATGGATCTTTCTACTGGTCGAAATATTCATGCTACTCGTGAGTGGATTATACGTAACTGTCCGGTGCCCGTAGGTACTGTACCTATATACCAAGCTCTTGAAAAGGTAGGTGGTGTACCAGCAGAGCTTACTTGGGAAATATATCGAGACACCATAATAGAACAAGCTCAACAGGGAGTTGATTACTTCACTATCCATGCTGGAGTACTCATGCGTTTCATACCAATGACTGTCAATAGGGTCACAGGAATTGTTTCACGAGGTGGATCGATCATGGCATCCTGGTGCCTTGCTCATCACCAGGAGAACTTTCTCTACACTCATTTTGTCGAGTTATGCGAAATTATGTCTGCTTATGACGTTGCTTTTTCTCTGGGCGATGGCTTGAGGCCAGGCTCAATTGCTGATGCAAATGATGAGGCTCAACTTGCCGAACTTGCAACTCTTGGAGAGTTGACCTCTATTGCTTGGGAGCACGACGTACAAGTTATGATTGAGGGTCCCGGGCATGTACCAATGCACAAGATAAAAGAAAATGTTGATTTACAGCTAGAACTATGCCATGAAGCTCCGTTTTACACTTTGGGACCTCTAACCGTCGATATAGCTCCGGGATATGACCATATAACCTCCGCTATTGGGGCAGCTATGATTGGAATGTATGGCACAGCGATGTTGTGTTATGTAACTCCCAAGGAACATCTAGGCCTTCCAAATAGAGAAGATGTCAAGGCCGGGATGATTGCATACAAGATTGCTGCCCATGCGGCAGACCTAGCTAAGGGCCACCCGACTGCCCAGAAGTGGGATGACGAGCTATCTAAAGCTCGTTTTGAATTTAGATGGGAGGACCAGTTCAATTTAGCCATAGATCCAGACCTGGCAAGGTCATACCACGATGCGACTCTGCCAGCTGCGCCCGCAAAAACTGCGCATTTTTGCTCTATGTGTGGCCCTAAGTTCTGTTCAATGCGAATCAGCCACGATCTTCGCAAATTTGCCCAAGAAAATGGGGTCAGCGAAGATGAAGCCGTATCGGTTGGGTTGCGCAGGAAGTCAGAGGAGTTTCTGGCAGCTGGCTCCAAACTATATAGCTAGAACCTCACTAGCTTTTCGCTTACAGTCCGCATAGCGAGGCCGTCGACCACGATGACCAACCGCTTATAGTCCGCATAGCGAGGCCGTCGACCACGATGACCAACCGCTTATAGTCCGCATAGCGAGGCCGTCGACCACGATGACCAACCATCTTTTTCTGCAAGAAGCTCGGCGCGCATATCTTGTTCGGCAGGTGAAGCACTGGCGGGGTCTCCAGTCCCGCCTACTGATTCCCAACTTGACCACGAAAATTGATAAGCGCCCCGGTAGTAGGGATTTGAAGTATCCGAGTAGTTGTCACCTGACTCATATTGGCGAATGCAAGCGAGAGCGTTTTGCATTGATACCGAACCCTGGAATTGATACTGCGAATAGCTACGGTTTTGGCTACTTGCTTGTTGTGCCCTAAGTTCCGCTTGCCTTTGTTGAGCTTGTTGTTGATACTGGGCCTCGATTGCTTGGCCTTTCGTAAGAACCTGACTACTTGCTGCGGATAGAACTACACCTAAGTTAGTAGTCCACGTAGTGCTGGGATTGGTCAAGAAATGCTTACTTTTCCTGCTACTGATAAGTCGATAATTGGCTAATGCAATCGTATTACGATGAGAAAATAGAGCATGAGCACTGGCGGTCTTAGCCGACTTGTGCAGTTGGTCACTTGAACCAGACGAACCCGGATGTCCGGGACTCGCCATATTTGTAATGAAAAAACTTATTGGAAGCACGGTTAGTGAAACTACAGCCCGTGCAATCTGCTTGCGCATTGAGCGCCTCCTTTCAATTGTCTCCGTATAAAATCAACGAAGATATCTGTGAGGTATGGCCAGGAATGCGGGCAGAACCGTCTTTTATGCATTCAACTCGCGAACTGATCCAAGGCAAGACGCGGGAGCGACTAATAAGTCACTGCTAATGCAACCTAAGATGTTGAGCATCTTAGGTTCCGGCATCTGACCGTTAGACCACGGCAGTTCGGGACGTGAATTTGTCCGTACGATGTGCGGACGGCAGGCCCTAATTAGGTTTCTTCTTTTGTATCCTCCTTGGGAACCAGGCTTTACCCTGGGTCCGTCGTTTGGTCTTGGTTTGACTACTTGTCAACATGTCGATACCCGTACTGGCGTATCTGGCTTCTTGGGGAAGTAGTGCCTTGACCCTTGGCAAGCTAATTTGGAGTCAAACTCTAAGCAAGATTGTGACTGGATATTATTGCCTGTCTCATAATGGTAGCAACGCTTGAAGTGGGAGTTACCATTGGAAATAAATAGCAATCAAAGTTATTTATGTCAATATGCCCTGGCAGATAAGTAATTTTCAGATAAATCAGATTTCGTGGTCAACTACGCCGAGTGGGAAACCTATCCAGGGTGAAACCCCAGGTGAGGAGGTATCTCGAGAATTTACTAAAATTGGTAGTTCTTGGAGGTGCTAATTTCTATTCATTTCTTGGTACCCAATTTGGCGAATCTGTTGGTGTTGCAGGGACCGGTCCAACCAAAGGATAATTGTTGATCGCAAATTCTACGTTCGTTCAGTTGCCGACAAGAACTCTTATTTTTGGCATGGCCCATGAAGACGGTCGTATCCTATGCGAAGAGTTGCTCCCTGTAGCTCGTGCTTGCGAGCAGAGCGATAGCCAAGTTCGTTCTTGTCTGCGTCGGATGGTCGCTGAAGGTTTATTGGAAAAGGCATCTGGGGCTGGAGCGAGTGCGGTTTACAATGCAACACCCAGAGGTAAGCAAGTGCTTAGTAGACTTTACGAAAAGACCAGGTTAGCTTATGGCCAAGATGCTGCTGGGATAGGGTGGGATCGCAAGTGGCACCTTGTCTTTTTTGCAATACCTGAAACGAAACGGATAGTTAGAGACCGATTTCGTGATCGCTTACTTGAACTAGGGGGAGGGCAAGTTCAGCCCGGACTCTATGTTTCGCCTCACGATTGGCACGAGCAAGTCGTATCTGAAGCCGAGAGGTTATCAATCCAAAGTTTTATAGGATTGGCCACTACCGACGACCTGAGCGTGGGATCAGAGAGCGATCCCAAGGCAATTGCTAACAAGCTGTGGCAAGTCAATAAACTGTACAATCGTTATCAACTTTTTGCAGATGAGCTGAAGGCTGTGCCCGAAGCATTGGCCCAAATGCGAGATCGCCATGAACAACTTGGAGACGAACTATTCCTTTCTGGAGCGCTAGCAGTTGCGGTCGCCTTCCAAGAGTGCTTTGAAGATGACCCACTCTTGCCGCCTGAACTACTGCCAAGACCTTGGCCGGGCCAAGTAGCAAGAGAGCTTCTCGTCCAGTGTCGCAAAATGGCCTTGAAAATCAGGGTTACACGGTCTCAACCAGTTCCTTTCCGCTACTTTGACTCCGCTGTTCAGGCCTGAAAAGCCTTCTTCCGAGCAGCGAATGGAATTCTTGGTTGACCGAAATATGCCTCAATTATGGTTGACCACGGACGGTCAATAGAGTAATTTTATCTTATGGCAATCTTTGATGAGCGGGATATCGTCAAGAAGGGTGGTAGGCGCCCACTCCATCCGCGACCTGAACCGAAGCGCACTCCAGGGACACGTAACAGCCTGCCCAAGCCCCCGCCCGTACCGACTTCCTCTCGTCCAAGCGGTCAGCAGTCGAACAAATAGGGAGTTGTGCCCAGTACGGTAATTGGGGCGCTAGTCTTTATTGCCTGCGCGGCTCCTGGTTTCTTCTACACTCAGCAGAGGCGTCGCCAGACTGAGCTTCCTGTTGTTTCCGCAGTTTCCGAGACCGCTGCTCTCGTTGTAGTCTCCCTTATGGCTGACCTCGTCGGGCTGGCAGCCTTCGGGGTTATTCGGACTATTTTGCCGCATAACACACCCGACGTTGGCCAGCTTGCCGCGGCCGGGCACCTCTACATTGCTCCACGTGTCGCATACGTAACCGAATGGGGAGTGGGAGTTCTCGCATTTTCTTGTCTAATTGGCTGGTTGATGGCTTTCCGGCCTTCTCCCTCCTCTGATGATGAGGACGATAGGGACAAGAAGAAAGGACGGATTCGATCATGGATTCGCCTCCAACTTACCCCGACCATCGTCCAGCAATCCGCCTGGGACTACGCTTTCACTGCCGCTGGAAATCTTGACCTCTACCTCACTTGCTATCTCAAAGATGGGAGCGTGATCGGAGGCTACGCTGATTGGTGGTCGACACAATTGCAAGAATCTACCGACCGCGATCTTGTCCTGGTCGCCCCAATTACAGTGACGATCGACGGGACTAGCAATAGCGTCGAGGATGCCGACCGGCTGATTGTTTCGGCGCGGGAGATCCATCGCATCTTCGTCCGGTACCTTGAGCCGAGCCCTGACCTATAACCTTGACCTCCTCCCAACGACTAAAGCTTTAGATTTGCAGCTTGATTTCAGTTAACTTGGCGGAGCATTGTGTTTTGTCCTAAAATATGATCGGATTAGTCATATTTATTGGGTCCAAGATACAAAATGAATACAAAAAGGCCGAGGAATGAATACCGCAGGAGAATTTGAACTTGTTTCGCCAACCGAGTTGGGAGCCCAAAGTACGTTTTTTGAATCAAGCTCAGCTAGTGAGATTATCGAGTGGGTCTTTGAAGCTGGTGGAGATCGGGTTCTAGCAACTTCCTCATTTTCAGATGTGGTGTTGGTTCACTTGATCTGTACGCAATTCCAGTTCCCTAAAGTTGTATTTATAGACACGGGTTTCTCGTTCCCAGAGACGTTGTCATTTATAAAACGAGTCCAATCTATTTACAAGTTTGACTTAGATATTGTGAGCGCAAACCTTGCTTCTTCCGATTCACCATGTGGTAGTGAGAATTGCTGCCTAAAGCGCAAGGTTGAGCCATTACAAAATTATCTATCGGGATACGAATATTGGATAACGGGGATCCGCAGACATGAGACCGCCGATAGATCGAACGTGGAAATTGTAGGTTTCGATGAAAAGTATCAAGTAATCAAAGTTAATCCACTCGCTAACTGGACTGACGAGCAAACATTCAATTTTATCGAGGAAAATAATCTGCCGATTCACCCTTTGGTTGCCCAGGGATATCTTTCAATAGGATGCGCACCTACTACCTCGCCGGTCCTCGATCCGTCGGACCCAAGATCAGGTAGATGGCCAGGGAGTGAGAAGACTGAGTGTGGACTCCATATATAGCTTTAGTATCTCCATAAGATAGTAAAGTTAAATAAGTGATTACTTTAGTCCTAGCCGGACTTGTAACCGGCTTTCTGGTTGGACTTACTGGCACAGGCGGAGGGGCGTTACTCACCCCAGTTTTGGTTTTGATTTTTAGAGTGCATACCATGACCGCTATTGGTAGTGATCTTGTCGCATCCTTTTTGATGAAGCCATTTGGCGGTATCGTTCACGCAAGACACAAAACAGTTCGCAAAGATCTTGTTATTCTCTTGGTTCTAGGAACAGTTCCCGGAGCGATCATAGGCGTTTTGGCACTTGTGCACTTAGGTCATGGTAGAGCGCCATATCTACTGAACCCGTTTCTTGGAGGTGCTCTCATGCTGACCACTTGCGCGACCTTCTTGCGTGGAACCGCTAAGTCATCTCGAATTGCACGCCTTTTTGAAGATCAATCAAAGGAAAATAAGCGCAAAGTATTGACAGTCCTGCTGGGATTGATCGGCGGAGGTCTTGTAGGATTTACCTCAGTTGGATCGGGCTCTATCATGGTGGCGGGGATAATGTTCCTATATCCCGAATTGACGATGGCTGAGTTGGTTGGGACGGATCTTATCGCGGCAATCCCGCTTTTGGGCGTTGCAGCAGTGGGTCACTTGATAGCTGGCGACGTCAGATTTTCCATATCGGTCCCTTTGCTAGTGGGGGCAATTCCTGGAGTCGTAAGCGGCGCTATTCTTTCGGCCAGAGGAACCAGGTCTGAACAGGTACGATTTGGTTTGACTCTCGTACTCTTGGCAAGCGGGCTTCGACTGATTTTTTCCTGAATCTAGTACTCTTGGCAAGCGGGCTTCGGCTGATTTTTTCCTGAATCTCGTGCTCCGGCACTCATTACGACAAGCGAATGGAGAGTTTGAGATTATGGGTCTAGCATGGGCTATCTTGAAAAGTTTGGTAGTAGTCCCCACATACAATGAAGCCGATAATATTGCGAAGCTTCTTGATGCGTTATTAGCGCAAGAACTTAATTTTGATGTGCTGGTGGTAGATGATTCATCCGTGGATGGAACCGACAAGATTGTCTTACAATTCAAAGATAAATATCCTAACAGGATTCATCTACTTAGCAGGCCTGAGAAGGCAGGACTTGGTGCGGCTTACGTGGCCGGTTTCAAATGGGCGGTTGAGGCCGGAGGCTATGATGGGGTTGTTCAGATGGATGCTGATTTTTCGCATGATCCCAAGGATGCTGTTCGGCTAGTCCAAGGTCTTGAAGTTGCAGATGTTTGTATTGGTTCTCGTTATGTTCACGGTGGGGGAGTGATCGATTGGTCGCTTAGAAGAGAAGCATTATCGAGATGGGGAAATGCCTATGCTCGATTGCTACTAGGCGTGAAGGTGCGTGATCTAACGGGTGGTTTCAAAGCGTGGAAGATAGAGGTGCTGGAAAAGCTTGACTGGCAAGACTGCTCAGCAAGCGGTTATGGATTTCAGATTCAAACTACTCTTCAAGCCATGGTAAATGGAGCGTCGGTTCTTGAGATTCCGATAATTTTTCGAGATCGAACCGAAGGTGAGTCAAAGATGCATGGTGGAATTATCACCGAGGCGTTGATCGGCGTCGTGCGCTTGAGGAGGGCCACGAGAGGCAAAATTGTCAAATAACCCCTTTAGCTGCACTTTCGTGTGTGTTGGCGAGCTGGCATGATTCTTCTACCTGTGCAGGGGATGTCGTTCATCTTATCCTGACTTCATAAAAGAATAATTTTCGGGTTAGCGGCGGAACCAGAAAAGGGCAAACACGATTATGATTCCCGCTACCAAAGGACCGTATGCCGCATAAGTGGGAAGATGTAATACGGGCGTTTTGAATAATATTGGATACATTTGGAACACCGCGAGCATCACAAGAAGTGCCTGAATCGATGAGTCGAACCAACGATTTCGTTTCGAGCTGATGGCAACAATGTTTGTCTTCACGTCTTCCACCGCCTCCTCTGCTGCATGGATCTCGCGAGTGAGTTCGCTTGTTTCACTGAGTTTGTCAAAAATTCTTTGATCTCGAGTTGATACCGAGCCACCCAAGAGTCTCTGACTTCGTCTGAGTAAAGGTAGCGCCTTGGTGGTAAATTCGACTAACGGATCTAGCCTCATTTGGTCATTTTCAATCAATGACTCTGCAAACGATCGAACATAGTGTGCTCGCATCCAAGCGCTTTGTAAGCGTATCTCGAGCGCTTCTAGGTAACCAAGTGAATCGTTATGAGGGTCTATCATCACAAGGCTAGCCCAGGACGCGTACAGCACTGATCCTGACCTTATATCACAATTACCAGCACGGCCGAGTATGTCTTCCCCGGGAAGGCGGCTAATGAGAGTTGTGCAAAATGTTTCCCTGTCAGCTTCATCATCCAAGAGTTCACTATTGAGGACTTGTGAAGGCTCGAGCAGCGCAGCTAAATGGCAATTGTGTAATGAACTATTGCTGACTTCACTCGGCTGAGCATCTATATAAAAGAAACTGAATGTGTAGGGTGGCCAGGACCAAAGTCGTGGGCGTAAAGCTTTATTGTGAGCTTCACTACTGGCGGCATTTCGTAATTCGCTCATATAGGTTGCATCAGGATGGATTCCCGATCGAATATCACGGTGATATTGTCCGCGATCAATAAGTACGCGAGCGATTTGCTTTGTGTCTGAAAATTCAATCTCTCGGATCATCCGATGAACGTTTAGTCCGAAACCATCGCGGAAAATTAGAATTCTGTGGTTAGGATTTGCTTCGTAAACTTCGAAACTATCGCCAGCTAGACGCGTATTCCAGGTTGCATCTCCTCGAGTAAACCCAAAACTTTCACAGTGATAAGCGACTTGATTCGCTGCACTTCCAAGGTCAAACGGCGATAACGATACACGAGTAATTGATACCAAGTGATTCGCTCGGCTTAGTAATGGACAGGCTGTGGCTTCAATAATGATGTCGATTCAACTAGTTGGTCGGAACCTATGAATCGACTCGCCAAAAGGAGTCCTGCTTCGTGAATTTCCTTACCTGCATGACTTGAGCATAAATCGGTCAATATTAGTGGCCGAATTGTTCCCATCTCGAACAGATCTATTGCCGTCTTCAATACACAGGAATCTGTAGCAATTCCGCAAATTGCAACTGTGTCAACCCTTTGCTCAAATATCAGTTGTTGCACTGGTGAAGTTAACGACGTATACGTAAACTTATCTACGACATGAACGGTTGAACTCGCAAGCGAACAATCTACAAATCGAGAGATGGGATCGACCAAGTCTACCTCGGGGCTCTCCCTAAGTCGGTTCCAATGGATTAAGTTCTCCCACTGACTTTGCGGGAGATTGTGAAATCGGGTGAACACAATCTGAGAACCGGTTGATAACCAGTCTCGTGAAAATTCTACAATCGGTTCTACAACATGCCCAGACTTAGAATTCACGAAACCATTTTGCACATCTACCACTATTAGAAGCGAGGTCATAACCATTAATTATACCATGTAGGTGGGCCGCTATTTCGGGTGAAATATGCAGAGATACCCCGAGTAATCAGCTAGGAGAATTCTGCTATGCGCTATAATGCTTATACAATGCTACCGTCATTGAAATTGGCAGTTCATTAGTGGAAATCATCCGCTCGGAAAGGGCTTAGCGGGGTTTACCAGGAATTTCACAAGATTTTGCGATTTAAGTTTCTGGTTTGTTTCTCGGGATAAGAAAGAGCATCGTCATTTCCAGTCCATCGCATTTGAACTAAGCGACCCTGACAATCTAGTCTTAGATGTCGCAAATTTATTGCCGTGCTGGCTTTTTGAAGCTGGCTTGTCGGTTGCCTAACCAATGAGGTGATCGAAGTTTTTTTGATTGGATAAATTATAACTGTGCCTACATTTTCGCCTAAGGAATCTGAGATTGATAAGTCTTGGTATCTTGTTGATGCCCAAGACCTAGTTCTCGGAAGAATGGCTTCTGAAATCGCTAGAATCTTACGGGGCAAGCATCGACCTATATTTGCCCCTCACATGGATACGGGTGAGTTTGTCATTGTCGTCAATGCAAAATTAGTTGCGGTAACAGCAGGGAAAGCTGATAAGAAGATCTTTTACACACACAGTGGGTATCCCGGTGGGATAAAAGAGCACCAACTGAGCAAGGAACTAGTGGAGCGTCCGGAAGAGGTCGTGAGAAGAGCTGTAAAGGGGATGCTTCCTAAAGGACCGCTGGGACGCAAGATGCTGACTAAACTGAAAGTTTACTCAGGCCCGACTCATCCACATAGTGCACAGAAGCCCATTGCACTTACTTTCAATAAGACAACCGGGTTTCTCGAAGGAGCGCTTTCTTCCAAGTCGCAGGTGGCTTCTTGAGCAACGAATCCATGAGGGGACTGTAGAAACTTGAGCATTATTACTATTGAGGAGAATCTTTCAATTGCCTAAACCACTCAACCAATCAACTGGGCGACGTAAGGAAGCAGTCGCAAGGGTTAGGCTCCGTGAGGGGACTGGTGTCATTCGGGTAAACGGTCGAGAGCTGGGTTCGTACTTCCCTTCTCAGATTCACATAAAGCGGGCCAGTGCGCCGATGAAGGTTCTTTCTAATGTCGCCGGGGCCCAAGGTATTGGATACGATGTCGATGCCTCAATTGATGGTGGAGGATTTTCGGGGCAAGCTGGAGCACTTTGTCTCGGGATCGCACGAGGTCTAGCGGAGATAAACCCAGAGTTACGTGACGAGCTAAAGAAGGCTGGTTTGCTTAGAAGGGATCCGCGAAAGAAGGAATCCAAGAAGTACGGTCTCAAGAAAGCTCGTAAAGCACCTCAATATTCGAAGAGATAGTCTTCGAGTTGTCTAGCGGCACACTCTCCTCAAATGCCGTTTCGCTAAAATTTGGAACTGATGGCGTACGAGGAATTGCCAATATCGAACTGACTGCACAGTGGGCGGTACGAATTGGGCGCATCGCCGCCAAGGTGCTCGGACCCCAGGCAAATGGTTTCCAAGAATACGTATTGGACCCCCCCGTACTGGACCCCCAGCCGCTTTTTGTGATTGGGCGTGATACTAGAGTGTCTGGTGAGATGCTCAGTGCTGCAATTTCGGCAGGCGTAGCGTCTGAAGGAATAAACGTAATTGATCTCGGGGTCATCACTACCCCCGGCGTTGCTTGGGTGTCTGAGAAGCTGAAGGTGCCCGCAGTAGTGATTTCTGCTTCACACAACGTTTATAGCGATAATGGAATTAAGTTTTTTTCATCAGGTGGCAATAAGCTATCGGATAGCGAGCAATTATCTATCGAAAAATTACTCGATGACGACGAGTTACTAGAGCAAGCCAAAGTATCGCAAGAAAGCCATAGTTGCGGCAGGATTAGTTATGACGCAAGCTACGTAGATAATTATATTGACTGTTTGGTTGGGAAATTACGTCCGAGTGATTTTAGAAAGTTGTCGGTAGTTATTGATTGTGCAAATGGCGCAGCAAGCAAGATAGCTCCAAGAGTTTTTGGTGCGCTCGGGATCACAATGACCCTAATTGGCTGTGAGCCAAATGGCACCAATATTAATGATCAGTGCGGATCTACCGACTTGAAAGGTCTACGTGAAGAAGTTGTCCGAAGAAAGGCCGATTTAGGAATTGCTTTTGACGGCGATGCGGATAGATGCCTGGCAGTCGATGAAAACTCAAATGTGATAGATGGAGATCAAATGATGGCTATGTTTGCAATTGATCTCAAGCGCAGAGAATCTTTAAGGAACAATGCAATTGTCATTACCTCCATGGCCAACTTAGGGCTAAGAAATTCAATGAGGCAAAACTCAATTGAATTTTATGAGACGGATGTAGGGGACAGAAATGTACTATCGGAAATGGATAGAAGGGATGTGATCCTTGGCGGTGAGCAGTCGGGTCATCTTATCTTCCGAGATGTCGCTACTACTGGCGACGGAATACTAACCGCTCTTAAATTGATTGAACTTCTCAACTCTCGAAAGGATCCACTTTCTGTCCTGGCAGGTGAGTCTATGCAAAGACTTCCTCAAAGTCTGCTCTCTATTGACGTTGCTAATCCGGCGCAGGTTGTAAATTCAGATAGGTTAAAGTCTCGAACTGATGAAATTATCAAAGAGCTAGGCGATGAAGGGCGGGTGGTAATTCGACCTTCAGGAACCGAACCTAAGATTCGCGTAATGGTAGAGGCTAGTCATCAAAACCAGGCAGATACTTATGCCAAACGGCTTGTTGAAGTTATTGTAAGCGAAGTTCCTTCGGAAATATCTTTGTGAAAGTGGTGGGTAAATGTGTGGCATCGTAGGGGTGACAGGTTCAAAGCGAGTGCTAGCAATACTTACTTCAGGCATGGCCCGATTAGAGTATCGAGGTTATGATTCTGCCGGAATAGCTTGCACTGAGATAGAGTCAGGCGGTCATCAGGGAGCCGCTTCGCTTCTATGGCGCAAACGAACGTGCGTGGGCACTAATTCAGTCGCCAGGTTGACTGCGGAGCTCGGCGATAAGGAGCTTGGCGATGGGAACTGCTGTCAACTTGCAGGGATTGGGCATGTCCGTTGGGCCACCCATGGACGTCCTGACATCGACAATGCACATCCCCACTTCGACTGCAACTCTGAGATTGCGGTTGTACACAACGGTATTGTCGAAAACTATGAATCAATCAAGAGTCAGCTCGTAGATGAAGGACATAAGTTTACTTCCGAGACTGATAGTGAAGTTATAGCACATCTTCTGGAAAGTTTCTCATCAAGCACTAAGGAGCCGATAAAAGCACTTAAGGCTCTACTTGACGTACTTGAAGGCACTTTTGCAATAGCTGTTCTCTTTAAGCACTTACCCAGCGATATTTATGTCGTTAGGCGAGTATCACCTCTGATCGTAGGCTTGCACAATGGAATAGGGTTAGTAGCATCGGATATACCTGCTATTTTGGGTGAAACTCGCCAGGTTTATTCCCTATCTGACAATGAGATCGCAATTGTTCGACCAGATTCAATCTCAATTGTTGGAGAGGATGGGGAAGTATCTGATCCAATTTTTCGTGACATTCAGTGGAGTCTAGAAGAGGCTGAGAAAGGTGGTTTTGATGACTTTATGTCTAAGGAAATCGCAGAGCAGCCAGCAAGTGTTGCTGATACGTTGCGTGGGAGGATCACTGAGGATGGAACCATCCTTCTGGATCAAGAAAATCTTTCAAAAGATCAACTTCGAGAAATCGACAAGATATTCATTGTCGCGTGTGGCTCTAGTTTCCACGCGGGTTTAGTTGCGAAATATGCTATAGAACACTGGGCAAGAGTTCCAGTCGAAGTTGACATATCGTCCGAATTTAGATATCGGGATCCGATATTGAATAGTCGGACATTGGTCGTAGGTGTAAGCCAGTCTGGCGAAACTATAGATACTTTTCAAGCATTGAAGGAAGCGAGACTCCAAGGAGCTAAGGTACTTGTAATAACTAATGTGGTGGATAGCTCAATGACGCGAGAGTGTGACGCCGTCCTTTACACGCGAGCTGGACCAGAGCTAGGAGTTGCAGCGACTAAGACTCATGTTGCCCAGATGGCTGCTCTGTACTTGCTGGCAATACACATTGCTCAATCCAAGAATGTGCTCTATCCGGAGGAGTCACTGGAAATAGTAAACCATCTCAGGCAAGTTCCAGATTTGATGGCTAAGACGATTTCACTTCAAAGCAATATTGCAGATCTGGTCCATCGCCTGAGCAATCAGACGACAGGTGACGCCCAACCAACGGGAAATAGGTGCCGCCGATTTTTCTACTTGGGAAGAAACGTAGGGTATCCAGTTGCACTTGAAGGAGCTCTAAAGCTAAAAGAGATCTCCTATCTTGCTGCAGAAGGATATCCAGCGGGTGAATTGAAACATGGTCCAATTGCTCTTATAGAGCCTGGGGTAATCGTAGTTGCAATAGCAACTCGAAACAGACTTTGGTCCAAGATGTTGGCAAATATAGAAGAGGTAAAAGCTAGAGGAGCCACTGTTGTGATTGTTGCTGGCGAAGGCGATGAAGAGTCAATTGCCAAAGCAGATGAGGTCATTTTAGTCCCCAGGGTTCCGCATCCGCTTCTGGCGCCAATGATTGATGTCATAGCATTGCAACTTTTTGCATATCATTTTGCATTGGTCATGGGCAATGACGTTGACAGGCCAAGGAATCTTGCAAAGACTGTAACGGTAGAGTGACGGGCCAGGGCGTTTTATCTAAGGAATCTTGCAAAGACTGTAACGGTAGAGTGACGGGCCAGGGCGTTTTATCTAAGGAATCTTGCAAATACTGTAACGGTAGAGTGACGCGCCAGGGCGTTTTATTATACGTAAAGCGACTATACTCACCACGTATGAACTGGGAGATCTTAGCGTGAACTGTATTGCTCATGGAATTGATTGCGTTGAGGTCGAGCGATTTCGCCAGTTGCTAACTCGAAGACCACGAGTTGTGCAAAAATGTTTTAGCGATCCTGAGATCAAATACAGTTTTAGGGTCTCGGATCCCAGCGAAAGGTTGGCCGTACGTTTTGCGGCCAAAGAGGCAGTTCTTAAGGCTTTGGAGTGTGGGATTGGCTCGGTTGCTTTGAGAGAAATCGAAGTAATTCGGAGTTCATCGGGAAAACCAGAGATCAGACTTTCAGGCAAAGCTTTAGAGAGGTCAAAGAACCGAGGGATAAATCACTGGATAGTTTCTCTAACCCATACCAAATCATTGGCGCAGGCATCAGTCATAGGGCTTGAAAAACGGGGATAGCGTCGTGATCCCAATTCTAAGTATTGACCAGCTACGCCAGCTTGATCAAAAAGCTCACTCACAAGGTCGTCTTGAAGAACTTGTCAATAATGCCGGTCGTCAGGTTTACGTAGCGGCACTGAAGATTCTCAAGGGAACCTATGGAAGACGAGTCTTTGTAATAGCGGGGCGTGGCAACAACGGTAAAGATGCAATGGTTGCAGCAAAGCTATTGAGAGATCGTGGGGCAAAAGTCGTTGAAGTCGAGGCTGATAAGTGTGATCTCGTTCCGCGTGACTTTGAATTAGTTATAGACGGTGCTTATGGCACTGGCTTTCACGGTACATATTCGAGGCCTCGTCTCCAAGGAAATCCTTACGTTATATCCATTGACATACCCTCAGGGGTAAATGGGGATACTGGGGTTGCATGTGATGGAGCGATAAAGGCAGATGCTACAGTGACGTTTGCATCGTTGAAGGCAGGTCTGTTGATAGGAGATGGTCCTAACCTGGCGGGCCACATATCTGTAGCCGATATAGGATTAGAGATTGACGCTTGTAACACGTGGTTGCTTGAAGAATCTGATTGTATTGGTAATATTAATTTTGGGAAGCGATCGGACAATAAATGGAGCTATCCTGTAGCGGTTTTGTCAGCGCGCCCTGGTATGGAAGGTGCAACCCATCTAGCATCAAGTTCTGCAATGCATGCTGGAGCAGGGATGGTGAGGATACTTTGTAGAAGTGGAACTTCCGAGAGGCTGCCAGTGTCTGAGGCTGTAATAGTCGAATATCCTAATGAAAATTATGTAGACGAAGTTGGGGTAGAAAGTCAACGGTGCAAGGCAATGGTTGTCGGGCCTGGGTTTGGTTTGAGCGAGGAGGCAAAGTTGCAACTACGCTCCATAATAGCTACTAGTACTTGCCCCTTGGTTATTGATGCCGATGCAATTAGTGCGTTTAGCAACGCCCAAGACCTCCGTGAAGTCTTGAAATGTCAGCCCCGTCGTGAAGTGGTAATAACACCTCATGACGGTGAATTTGAACGACTAGTTGGGCGCAAACCGCTACCAGATAGGATTTCAGATGTGCGCGAACTTGCTCAGCGATTGGGATGTTCAGTTCTACTGAAAGGACCTGCGAGCATAGTAGCTTCATCTAGTGGCGAAGTTTATGTGAGTAACTCAGGGACGAAGGTATTAGCAACTGCGGGTAGCGGCGATGTATTGGCTGGTTTGATCGCTAGCCTTATCGCAAGAGGATGTAATACATTTCAGGCCGCTGCCTATGGGACATTTATTCATGGTAAGTCGGCACGCCAACTTGGCAGTTATGCTATTACGGCTTCAGCGCTACCATCGGCAATTGCGAAGTGGTTTGAGCGAGGGGAGCATTGATGGCTAAGGGACATAGGAGGCCTGCCTGGCTTGAGATTGATTGTAAAGCTCTTGAAGATAACGCTCGGGTTCTAAGTGAGGTAATTGCGCCTTCGCAACTTTGTGCAGTAGTAAAGGCTGACGGATATGGTCATGGAGCAGTCGAAAGTGCGAAGGCTTTTGTTAGAGGCGGAGCAAGCTGGCTAGCGGTGGCGATAGCCGAAGAAGGCATAGAGCTGAGACGCGCTGGAATAAGCGAGCCTATCTTGCTGCTATCAGAGCCTTTCAGCGGGGGTATGGAAGAAGCCGTGGTTCACGATCTAGTCCCTACTATATATAGCCACGAAGGACTCAACTCACTTGTTAGTGCTACGAATAAACTAGGTGAATCTCGTAAAAAGACACAAGTTCATGTCAAAGTGGATACTGGAATGCACCGAGTTGGAGCCACCATCAAAGAAGCAGCCGATCTAATTACAACAATCATACAACTAGATAGCGTGGAACTTAGTGGGCTTTGGACCCACTTTGCTAATGCAGATGACCTGAACGATGATTACTCCTTGGAGCAACTGTCAGTTTTTGACTCGCTGCTTGAAACTTTGCCTTCCGAAATGGTTGAGGCACTTTCAATACACACGTGCAATTCAGCCGCTGGTGTAAGATACCCGATGGCGAGACGCTCAATGGTAAGGTGTGGAATTTCCCTTTACGGCTATCTTCCATTTGCCCCTGGATCATTTCCGGACCTTCAGCTCACCAGCGCACTATCTCTGAAAGCAAGAGTTTCATTCGTCAAGACTTTGCCTAAGGGATCTAGGCTATCGTATGGATTGGATTACGAGACTCAAGAAGATACGGTTGTGGCAACAGTACCGGTTGGCTATGCCGATGGGATCCCGAGGAGATTCGGAAGGTGTGGAGGCGAAGTAATCATTAGAGGTAAGAAAGTTCCCGTTGTTGGAAATGTAACCATGGATCAACTCTTGGTTGACTGCGGTCCAGACAGCCAAGTCATGGTAGGTGACGAAGTCGTATTACTCGGAAATCAATCGGATCAGAGCATAACCGCCAATGATTGGGCTAGTTGGCTCTCATTGATTGTTTATGAAGTCGTTTGTGGATTTACCGGACGTCTCCCACGGCTTATTTAGTATAAAATAAAGCTGTGGAATCAAGAAACCGCAACTAGGGGTTCTTCCTTGCGCTCACTTTGAGGAGCGTTTGTTAGATATAGATCGCTTGGCGACAGTGCCATTGCCTTTAGCGGAGGTCCCATACACTTGTTTTGCAAAGTCCAAGATTATCTTATTCATCTCTTTGTGGCGTTCGAACATAATCATGTGGCCACATCCAGGGAACCTAATCAACTCGGACCCAGCTATAGCTTGAACCATCCTGATGGAATGCCATGGAGGGGTAAGCAAGTCTGAATCTCCAACTAGCACTTTAGTAGGTAGTTCGACAAGTGGAAGCTCTTTGCTAGCATCAAAAAGCAGTAACTGGCTCCATAAATGGGTGAGGATTTGAGCTGATGCTGCTGTAATAAGTTGTTCGGCAAATTCAATGTTGCCCGGGGCGGGTTTGCCTCCAAGAATGATTCTTGCAGCGATATATCTTAGGGGTTTGATGTTTGCCAAAGCATTTCGGCCGCTTATCAAATGAAAGAAAGTATTTATTCCAGGCGACAATAAGTTGACAACAATAGGTAGTCCCGGGGCACGAACCAGGGGGTCTGCACTAGTTGCCACCAGCACCATTGCCGCGATTCGGCCAAGAAGTTCTTTCTTGTAGCGTGTCACGCCGGTCATAGTTACCATTCCACCCATCGAGTGGCCTATAACAATGGAATCTCTTATATTCAAAGAATCCATTACTTCAATCAAATCCCTTGCAAGACGGTCAAGTGAAATACCCTCGATTCCGGGTTTCGATCTGCCGTGGCCTCTCTGGTCTAAAGCTATTACCCGATGGGTTTTTGAAAGTTCCTTTATCTGATACGGCCAGGTAGCAACTGAAAGTATGACTCCGTGCAGCAAGACTATTGGAGGTCCAGAACCTAGCTCGACCACATGGATCTCCCCACCATCATCGGCAATTATCTTGTGATGGATAGTTTCAGGAGGAAGGTCCAACTCCCCAAGCACATGTTTCGATGAAATTGAATCGACTCGTTTAGAAAGTTCAGCTTCGATTGCTTGTTCGGCCCATTTGGTCGGAGACATCCATGACGCAGCACTAATTGTTTTAGGCAGGAATTTTGCTAATCCTTGCGGGGTCGATTTATGCGAAGGGTGCTGGTTCGATGTCATTTATGGGTCTTAGATCCTATGTTCCAGTGTAGAAGTATTTGGCGTATAGATGGGCGGATAGGTGCATCAATGAATTATATTCTCAAAAAGCGTCGCTTTACCCGTTTATTGACTTCTTGACCGAATTTGGCATATTTGGGGCTAGATACAGTAGAAATATGTCAAGAACTAGAGCAAAGTTGGCGGGTAGTGTGGGCAAATCTAAAGAACTCAACGACATAGATAGAATTTAGCGAAACGAAAATTTGGAAAGGCACAGATTGGTTGCAACTAACCAAATAACTACCCTAGAAATTCTCGAGAATCAGGTATCTCAATGCACCAAGTGCGCTCTTTGTGCGACTCGAACTCAAGTGGTATTTGGGGTTGGCGATGAAAGCGCTAATCTGATGTTTATTGGCGAAGCACCGGGGAGGCAAGAAGACCTGCAAGGAGAACCCTTTGTGGGCCGATCAGGTAAGCTGCTTGATCGACTTGTCAAGGAGGAGATCGGTTTAGATCGCTCAAAGATCTATATTGCAAACATAGTAAAATGTCGACCCCCAAATAATCGCAATCCATCTAGTGTTGAAATCGAAAATTGTATTGGCTACCTAAAGGGACAGATAGCCAATGTCCAGCCGAAGGTTATAGTTGGGCTTGGCAATTATGCTGTTCAATCATTGTTGGGTACAGATAAAGGAATTTCGAAACTTCGAGGGGAACTTTATGAGTTTGAAAATATAAAACTTGTCCCCACTTTCCATCCTTCGTATGCCTTGAGGGGCGGGGCGCAAGTTGTTGCTCAAATTCGGGCGGACTTGGTTGTAGCAAAGCAGCTCTTAAATACACTTTGCCAATGAGCGATAATTTGCTTACGTTGGAGTCGAATTCGCCGGAGAAAACAAGGCTGATTTCATGTGCAATTGCGTCAATCTCCGAGCAGGGAGATTTCATATTGTTGGAAGGTGAACTTGGGGCCGGAAAAACACTTTTTGTCAAAGGGTTTGCTCAATGTCGCGGTTATGAAGGGATTGTGACAAGCCCGACCTTTGCCTTGGTGCAAGAGTATCCATCCGAACCAGTATTATTGCACGCAGACCTTTATAGACTAGATTCTATAATGGAATTCGAGCAGCTTGGGCTAGAGGAACTAGCAAGTCTAAACAAGGCCATAACGCTCATTGAATGGGCCGAAATTGCTAAGCCAGTCCTGCGAAGCGAGTACTTGGAAATAGTGATAGAGGTGGATGAGAGTGACATAAGATATTTTCATCTCAAGTCTTCTGCTCCAAGTTGGGTTCAGCGACTATCGAGTATTGATCTTACGCCTTTTCCCGGAAAGTCAAGTGTAGGGTCCGAGGATTAGTTGTGAAGATTCTTTCCGTAGAAACATCTACCGATATATCGTCTGTCTCCCTGGCTGGCACGGATGGCATGATTACTACCGATTTGCTGGACAAAGGTGCTATGCACGCAGAGTTTCTGATACCTGCAATAGAAAGGCTTTGTGGCGAATCTAGTATTTCTCCAAGGGAACTCAATCTCATTGTGTGTGATATCGGGCCAGGACTATTTACTGGTCTAAGGGTTGGACTGGCGACGGCCAAATCATTAGCCCAAGGACTCGGCGTTCCCATCGTGGGGGTTTCAAGCTTAGATGTACTGGCAAATCAGGCTCTCGACTTCTCGAGCTTGGCGATTTGCGCTCTGGACGCGCGACGGGGGGAGGTGTTTGTGTCAAGTTATTCATCGCCAACCAGGTCAGCTGGGCTGAGCCATAGCATTGGGCCATTGGTTTTAGGGGCCGAAGAACTTACGGATTTCGTAGTTGACGCTTTATCGAATTTGGTGACGAATCTAACTTCACAAGGTCCCGGTCTAGACTCTATCTCCGATAGGCTTGTAGTCAATCTCATCGGCAACGGCTTTGGTCGCTACTGGGAGTCAATTGGGAATACGATCTTAGATATAGCAAACTCAATATCTGAAATGGTTTTGCTCAAGTACCAACGGCAAGCGATCCCGCGATCAGAAACCCTAATTTCGATGGGTAGAAATCGGTTTCAAATAGGGAAAGCTGAGTCATACGATAAACTTCTTCCAATATATGTTCGTAGTTTTGATGCTAAAGTCGGGTGGAAACAACGAAACACTGAAATTTTTGTAGTCGATGGGCAATGAGGTAGAAGTGGCAGCTATTTCGCATAATTCGCAGCTAAAGAATAGCAAAGTACTCTCAGTCACAATTTGCGAGATGAAGCGCAGACATTTGCGTTCAGTAATTCGTATAGAGAACAAAGTATTCCCTCGGCCATGGACAGTAGGGCTGTTTATGTCAGAGCTTTCGATGACAACTGGCCGGGCCTATTTTGTCGCAAAAGCAAATTCGAAAATAGTTGGCTACTGCGGAATGATATTTTCATGCGGCCAAGCCCACATAACAAATGTTGCAGTGGACCCGGAATGGCAACGGCAACATATCGCATCTAGGTTGATGATTCAACTCGTCCGTTCTGCAATTACCCAAGGTATTTCTGACATGACATTGGAAGTTAGAATGTCCAACAGAAGTGCACAGTCTCTCTACTATAGGTTTGGATTTGCGCCGGGTGGTGTGAGAAAGAATTATTATCCTGAGACAAATGAGGATGCGCTGATAATGTGGGCGCGTGGAATCGATACTCATAACTATCGGTTACGAGTTGAGGCAAACCAAGCTAGGATTACAGGTTCGACGATTTGGGCGGACAGTACGAACAATGTCTAATACTGTACTTGGTATTGAAACATCGTGTGACGAGACTGCTGTTGCTCTCGTTAGTAGCGGTGAAGCAATTCTGTCATCCGTAGTTTCTAGCCAGATTGATCTTCATGCAAAATTTGGAGGTGTGGTTCCTGAAATAGCTAGTAGGGCACATTTGGAGATACTGTCTTGTCTGGTTGATCAGGCGCTTGGCGAGGCAGGCCAATCAGTGACCAATCCTGATATCGAGTGTGTAGCCGCAACGGTCGGTCCAGGATTGATAGGGGCGCTGCTGGTTGGAGTATCTTGTGCTAAAGCTCTTTCTCTGGCTTGGGACGTGCCTTTTGTGGCTGTGAATCATTTGGAGGCCCATCTATACGCATCTTTTCTGGCTGGCGAGACTATGGACTTCCCAATGGTCGTACTTTTAGTGTCGGGGGGCCATACCATGTTGATAAATATGAAGGGACATTCCCAATATGAGTTGCTTGGCCAAACCCACGACGATGCATGTGGTGAAGCTTTTGATAAGGTAGCACGATATTTAGGGTTGGGTTATCCTGGCGGCCCGATCATTGATCAAGTATCTTCGCAAGGCGATCCCAATGCTATTATCTTTCCAAAACCTATGATTAACGACGGTTTAGACTTTTCTTTCAGTGGTCTAAAAACTGCGGTGATCAAGTGGGCAGGCAAGAATCCGACAACAGATGCCGCTGACATAGCAGCTAGTTTTCAAAAAAGCGCGGTTCAAGTTCTTGTGACAAAGACCGCGAGAGCAATTGTCGAGACCGGGGTCGATCGAGTTTGTTTGGCGGGAGGAGTAGCGGCCAACTCTTTACTTCGCTCTGAGATGACAAAGCTGTGCGAAGACAATGGCTGGAACCTATTCTTACCTCCACGAAGTCTTTGCACCGACAACGCCGCTATGGTTGCAGCAAGCGGATGGTGGAAATTGAAATTATCTGGCCCAAGCGATTTAGCCACGCCAGCAATCCCCTCGCTAGGATTTCCCGCAACGATCTAGTTGAAAGCCCTCAAGGATACTTTAGAAAGCTCAACGAGGCTTTTTGCACGAAATACGCAGATTGGGCGAGATTTCGAGATTTATGAAAGGCGAATTGGATTATCTGGATTTGGTGCGCTAGAGTTAGCACTCGCAACATTAGAGTGCTAATATTAAACCTAAGTAATAAAGAGTATTTAGGAAAAGACCAGATCAGGAGGGTTGAATAAATGAATCTTGTTCCCTTAGATGACCGAATTGTGGTTCGTCCAAGTGAGTCAGAAGAGAAGACTGCCTCGGGCATTGTTATACCGGATACCGCTAAGGAAAAGCCCCAGCAGGGTGAAGTACTAGCCGTGGGTCCGGGACGGCGCGCTGAGAGTTCAGGCGAATTGATTCCTATCGATGTGAAAGTAGGCGACACTGTTGTCTACTCAAAGTACGGAGGAACTGAGATCACTGTGAAAGGCGAGGACCTTTTGATTCTTTCAAGTCGTGACGTTCTTGCCAAACTAGGAAAGTAAGGCGTTTGAAATGTCAAAGATGCTCAAATTTAATGAGGAGGCTCGTCGAGAGCTTCAAGCTGGTGTTGACAAAGTTGCCAACGCCGTAAAGGTAACGCTAGGTCCTAGGGGCCGCAACGTTGTGTTGGACAAGAAGTTTGGTGCTCCAACTATTACTAATGACGGTGTAACAATTGCTCGCGACATGGACCTTGAAAACCCATTTGAGAACTTGGGTGCTCAGTTGGTCAAGGAAGTCGCTTCCAAGACCAATGACGTAGCTGGGGATGGTACTACTACTGCTACAGTTCTAGCTCAGGCCCTCATCACGGAAGGGTTGAGAAATGTTGCAGCGGGTGCGAACCCAATGTCCCTCAAAAAGGGAATTGAAGCTGCGGTCAAGGCGGTCGTTGCCGACATCGCCTCCCAGGCAAAAGAGGTCGAAGACAAGAGCCAAATTGCTCAAGTTGCCTCAATATCTGCGGCCGATAATGCAATAGGCAAGATTTTGGCAGACGCTATTGACAGAGTTGGCAAAGATGGCACTGTTACGGTCGAAGAGTCAAATACTTTTGGCTTGGAGCTGGATTTCACCGAAGGAATGCAGTTTGACAAAGGTTATTTGTCACCGTACTTCGTAACTGATGCCGAGCGTCAAGAAGCAGTTCTTGATAATCCGTTGATCCTTATCGTCAACTCCAAGATTTCATCTGTGCACGATATGCTTCCAGTGCTTGAGAAGGTAATGCAAACTGGCAAGCCACTGTTGATCATTGCTGAAGACATCGAGGGTGAAGCTCTTGCTACTCTTGTTGTAAACAAGATCAGAGGAACTTTTGCTGCGGTTGCAGTAAAGGCTCCTGGATTCGGAGATCGTCGCAAAGCAATGTTACAAGACATTGCAATTCTCACAGGCGGTGAAGTCATCTCTGAAGAAGTCGGTCTCAAGTTGGAAAATACAACTCTTGACCTACTTGGTTCTGTTCGTAAAGCAATTGTTACCAAGGACGAGACCACTCTAATAGAAGGAGCTGGTGACTCTAAGCAAGTGGCTGGTCGAGTTGCGCAGATCAAGAGAGAGATTGATGACACCGATTCTGATTGGGATCGCGAGAAACTCCAGGAGAGGCTTGCTAAGCTCGCTGGCGGGGTAGCCGTTGTCCGAGTTGGAGCTGCTACTGAAGTCGAGCTCAAAGAGAAGAAGCACCGAATCGAAGATGCTCTTTCGGCTACTCGTGCCGCAATCGAAGAAGGCATTGTGGCTGGCGGAGGAACAGCCCTTATCCGTGCAATTCCTGCTGCTGAGAAAGCTGCCAAGAAGTTGAGCGGTGACGAAGCAACTGGTGCAAGTATCGTGATCAAATCACTTTCTGAGCCATTACGTCATATTGCCGCTAATGCTGGCTTTGAAGGCGCGGTTGTTGTGCAAGACGTGACCAGGGAGACGGGATCCAATGGCTTTGATGCTTCGGCTGGAGAAGTAACCGACCTATTGAAGGTTGGCGTGCTCGATCCCGCAAAAGTCACTCGATCCACCATTCAAAATGCAGCTTCGGTTGCTGCTCTCGTGCTTACTACTGAAGTAATTATCGTAGACAAGCCCGAGAAGATTGATCCAGCTGCAGCTGCAGCAGCCATGGGCGGCGGCGGCATGGGTGGAATGGGAATGATGTAACGAAATGGTGCAAAGGTAAATAACTTGAGGGGCGGACCTCAAGTTATTCCTAGGCCCGAGAAGTTTCGTCTTGGGGAAAAGGCTCCCTGGGAACGCGCTGATATAACTATTCCGGAAAGAATCTCTTGCAACGAGATAAAACGTATTCTTTCCAAAACTAAGCTAAATAAAATTCCAGCTACTTATCAAGAAGCATGGCTTGGTACTTCACTAACTCCTCGGCAGCGTGTTGCGGCAGAGAAAGCTTTGAATTCGGCTAAACCGACCTCTTCGGTATTGGTGCCGCTTTTTGATGACGTAAATGGAAACGCGCATACTGTGCTAACGCGTAGATCCCAAATGGTAAAGAGCCATACTGGAGAAGTTTCCTTTCCTGGAGGCAAAGTTGAAACCGACGAATCAATAGATCAAGCCGCGCTCAGGGAAACATTTGAAGAGGTGGGAATTCTCCCGGAAAATGTAACTCTCATTGGTCACCTCGAAGCAATGCCAACTGTTGCGAGCGGATCCTGGATAGTTCCTCTTGTCGGATTGTTGAATCCGGACTCCTTTGTCGACGCTAGGCCTGAATATGCTATTAACCCGGGAGAAGTAGAGAGAGTTTTTGATATTGCCCTTACTGATCTAATGGTGGCGGGCGTCTATCGGGAGGAGATTTGGGAGTTTCCTGGATTTGGTGAAGGCCCGGTAGGTTTTTTTGAGGTCGAGGGCGACACGATATGGGGCGCCACAGCGAGAATTATCCGAAATTTTCTAGAGGTGATAATTGGTACTCATAAGGTGGCACAATCATCAACTAGGTAGCGTGACCCGGCATCTGCAACTCGGCGTCACTGGTGCTCAAGCTCGGCGTGACTGGTATCTACAGCGCTGCTTGACCCGGCATCTGCAGCTCGGCGTCACCCGGCATGTCCAGCGCGATTTGGCTCGGGATTTAGCCCCTACTGGAATCAACCTCGCAAAGGTGAGAACCTGGTATTAGTGGTTGATGCGAATTCCGATACGGATGGCGCTTTTCGAGCGGATCCGTGGGAAAAAGAGATAGAGCTTGCCAGGAGGGAAGTGCTTCGCTCGATGGAACGCGATAAAAGCAAATTTCAAACGGACAGCTTGAATGGAGAGATTCATAATTCGCCCCGATTCTCCAGGACCCTTGCATCGAAGAAACATCATCACAAGGCTCACGCATCCAAGCCAAGGCGAAGGAAGCTGGTCAAGAATACTCATAAAGGGTTGCGCAGCTTCAAACGTCGTTGGGCAACGTTTGTTCTGCGAAGCTCACATAATAAGAGCTATAGATAGTCTAAGTAGCCTTACAATGATCGGAACCACTATCTTATTCTTGTAAGCAAACAAGAGGATTTCAAATGAAAAAACTTGATGAGAATTTTATCTTCGGGGTAGCAATCTCTGGCTTTCAAGCCGAAGGTGGATTCAATGGACCTGGGGAGCCAGCAAACAACTGGGAACGATTCGAGAGAACAGGACGTGTAGAGACTTCGGGAATCGGGGTTGGCTGGTGGGAGAGAATTGAGGAATATCTTGACCTAGCGCAATCTCTTGGCGTAGATATGGTGAGGCTTGGAATCGAATGGGCAAGGATCGAACCAAGAGAAGGCGAATACGATACTGAGGCCATAAGTAAATATCGTGCCATGATGCAAGGTTGTTTGGATCGAGGTATGAAGCCAATGATTACGCTACATCACTTCACTCATCCGAACTGGCTTGGAGAAGACTTCTGGCTCGATTCCGACTCGCCGGAACGATTTGCTCAATTTGCGCAAAGGATTGTTCCGGAACTCAAGGAGTATTGCACGCACTGGGTTACCCTAAATGAAATAAATGCGCTTTCAATGGCTACTTATTTATTTTCCCTATTCCCACCTGCGAGAAGTTTTGCCTTTGGCCAAGCGCAGACATCCTCAGCAAACTTGCTCAATGCTCACGTTAAAGCCTACGAGATAATTCACTCAAGTCAGCCCGAGGCAACAGTGCATACCAATACCGCAGAGGTTTCGATCTACGAACTCAACAGGATGCTGATTGATACTCTTATGGCAAGAAGGTTTGGGATCAAGAGAGATGATTTAGAGAGCTGGCTTATTTCCCGCAAGGCTCAATGGTATGGATCGATCGAAAAGCCAAATCCCCTTGAGTCCCTAGCTCGCAAAGCAACGGCAACCGCCTATGCGAAATTAGCAGCCAAGCAAGGTGGCGCTCAGCATTCCAAGAAAGAGCGCGCTATGGAAAATCTTCTTGATTCGATATATTCCTCGGAATTTGAATCAACAATGGATGTAATCGGATTTGATTTCTATGATCCGGTTTCAGCTAATCACGTTTCAATCCCCGGTCAGAAGACTTCAGGTGGTCGTAACTGGTCATTAGCCAAGCCACTTTGGGATGATGGACCAAACCCGAAGTCTTTAGAGCGATACTGTAAATCACTTTGGCAGCTATATAATGAAACTCCAGTTTGGGTGATAGAAAATGGGATGTGTAGCCGAGTCAAGGATGGCATCTCTCATCCGAGAATTGATGGTTGGGATCGACCAAGGTATTTGAGAGAAAATATAAGTGCAGTTATTGACGCCATGGATAAAGGTGCTGATATCAAAGGATATTTACACTGGTCCCTAGTCGATAACTATGAGTGGGGAAGCCGATCACCGAGATTTGGGCTCTATGGTATAGATCGAGAGCGCGGATGTAAGATCATGAAAACAGATGCGCAAGGTCACGACGCAGGGGAGACCTATAAGAGAATAATTGCAGGACTCAAGTCAGGCGATTTCTCTGTCTTGCGTGCGCAGTAGTTTGTTCAAGAGTTTGCTCAAGCTTTGAAAGGAGTGCAAATGGGAATTACTCGTTTTGGTTTACAAATTCCGAACTTTACATTTCCTGGAGTGGTAGATCGAGACTTATTCACTCGGGTAGTCGACGTGGCAGTTGCTGCCGAGGACTCCGGGTTCGACTCTTTGTGGGTAATGGATCACTTTTACCAAATTGTAAATGTGGGACCGCGCACGGACCCAATGCTTGAGGCTTATACTTTACTTGGAGCAATCGCGGCGCGCACCAAGTCTGCGAGCGTAGGTACAATGGTTACTGGCGTAACTTACCGTAACCCAGCTTTGCTTGCTAAGGCAGTCACTACTTTGGACATCATCTCAGGTGGACGCGCGATCCTGGGAATTGGTGCAGCTTGGAACGACGATGAACATGCTGGATATGGTTTTGAGTTCCCAACTATTTCAGAGCGGATGGACCGACTTGAAGAGGCATTACAGATATGTAACTTGATGTTCACGCAAGACTCACTGAGCTTCGCTGGTCGCTACTACACGTTGAATGAGGCTCTAAACTATCCTAGGCCCTTGCGCCCGGGAGGAATCCCGATTCTTGTTGGAGGTAGCGGTGAGCGCCGGACTCTAGCGTTAGTAGCAAAGTATGCTAATGCGTGCAATCTTTTTGGTGACGTTGAAACCATCCGACACAAGCTTGAGGTCTTGGCTCGCCACTGCGAGATGGTCGGTCGGGATCCGGCTGAGATCACCAAGACGAGATTGGGTGGTTTGGTGATCGCTGAAACATCAGCACAAGCAGAGCGTAAAGGGCGCGAGATGGCTATAGCACGCAACATGGACGAGGAGCGTTTCCGAGGCTATGTTGTTGCAGGTAGTCCCGATGAAGTGTGTGAACAAGTTGCTGCATATTTAGATGCGGGTCTCGACGGCATGGTTTTCAATATGCACGATTGCCAAGACCTTGAGCCAGTTCGGCTTGCTGGCCAGACGCTAACCAATGCTTTCGGTTAAGACTGGCGAGAAGGTAAGGTGGCAAGCCAATCATCAAAGTCTCTTGCCACGATCCGTTCCCCGGTAATTCCTTCGGCTTGAGGTGATGCCAGGAAAACTATCGGAGGGCCCATGATTTGCGGACTAAGCAGTGAGCGCCGGAACTCCTCGCTTATCGTATCTGGAATCATCGCCGTGTCAGTAGCACCACCGGGCAATAGCATATTCACAGCAACGTTGTATGGCCTAAGGTCTTCGGTCATAATCTGACTCAAGGATTCAGCCCCAGCTCGTGACGGCCCATACGGGATAAAGCCTTGTCGGCGCATT
>JAKAVM010000051.1 GCA_021827485.1 Actinomycetes bacterium | reverse complement strand
TGAATATCGGTTGGATAGAGGCGATAGCGATGGGACATCTGAGGAAAGTTTACCAAAGGGGTATGACATCGATGGGCGATCCTTGACCCACGACTAAAGTCGTAGGCTTGCGGCTCGGTCTTGGTCATTGCGACCCTACTTTTGGCTGATTTGAAGCTAGGTACTCAAGGAAAAGCTCGACTGCTCTAACTGCTTGGGCACTACGTACGGATGGAAAAATCTCGAAAGCATGTTGTGCAAAAGGTAGTTCAATATAAAAGACATCGGAGGTCGAGACTTCCTTGAGTCGATAATAGAATCTACGAGCTTCTCGAACGGGCACCAGGGTATCGTTGCGTCCCGCTAGCATTAGAAATGGTGGAGCTTGAGGGTGGATCCTATAGTAAGGTGAGGCGGCCTGGAAATCCTCTAAGTTCTCGATAAGTTTCTTCTTGAATACCTTCTTCTCAACAAATTTTACGAAACCAGGTGCGAATGACTTTGCCTGATTTGTAAAGTCATAGACTCCATAGATGGGAACGCAACCCATAACTGAAGTATCTTTATCTTCAAATCCTGGCTGGAAATCTGGATCATTTGGACTTAGCCCAACTAATGCTGCTAAATGTCCACCAGCTGAACCTCCCGAGACGACAATTTTATCTGGATCGCCACCATATGCTGAGATATTTTCTTTCACCCAGACGAGTGCCCTTTTGCAATCTACAATATGGTCAGGCCAGGCAGAGCGAGGACTAAGACGATAGTTGATGGTTACACAGACCCAGCCCTGGGCTGCCATGTGATAGATCATCGGCAAACCCTGTTCACGTTTATCGCCCAGAATCCAAGCACCGCCGTGGATATAAAATAATACTGGTTTTAGAGAACTTTCCACAGTGGCGGCAGAATTAGTGTGGTTATTGGATCTATAGATGTCGAGCATATGAGGCTTTATCGAGTCTCCCCAGTAGTCGATGTTGGGGAGCTTCTCAATGGATTTCCCCTTGGCAGGTACCGGCAATCGAGTATGAGTGAATCTCAATTGAGGTTTAGTCTTATTGCTGGCTAGCGATTCCAACCCAGCGGAGATATATTTCCAGGCTCGATGGGATGACACTTCGAGAGCTATCAGTCCTATCCATGACACTAGTGTTATAGCCAGTCCTACCTGTCCCGGCCAATGCTTATCTGAACCAAAGTCAATAAAGATAGCGCTTACAACTGCTTGGCCAATCAGATGCACGATCGGTAGTTCTGAAGTAAGCCATCCTGGGAAGAACGACAGAACTGCAAATGGTCCAAGGCCTAGAGGCTTGAGAGCATTTATGGTCAATAGAAGGCCAACTATTGAGAGAGAAAAATATATCCAAGAAAGAGTCATTTAGTGAATCCCTTTGTGCTTGATCGCACCGATTGTATCGCTACTTGACTCAAACACACCTTTTATCTGAGAGTCCATTTAGGCCTTTCTTTGCTTTCAAAGTTTTCTTGACCTTGCCGGAGAGATTCCTGGCTGGTGCCGAGCCCTACAAAGGCATATCCAAGAGAAGTACAATGGGATGGAGAAAGATCTCTGGCGGCCCACAGGGCTCGGAGGGTCCCCTGGACAGCCAAAGGCGGGTTAGACGCAATTACCTTTGCAACCTCTAGGCAACGTTCTAATAAGAGTTGTGGGAGTACGATCTCGCTTACAAGGCCGATTTCGTAAGCTCGCTTTGCAGAGATGCGTTCAGCATTGCCCATGAGCGACATACGCATAACCTCTCCGAATGGCATTTTTGAGAGCATGAGAATTGGTTCAAAAGCAGCAGTCATTCCGTAAGTTACATGCGGATCGAAAAACGTTGCATTTTCTGAAGCAATGATAAAATCGACTTCACCTAGAATATAGAATGCGCCGCCACATGCGATGCCGTTTACCGCACCAATGATTGGTTTGAAGAGGCCGCAGCTTTTTGGACCAATAGCCTCTCCTGGGTCATCAAACATAAACGGCGTTTCGCCAGTAGCCCCTACGTTTACCAACTCACCTACGACAGCTTTGCTTGGATCGGCGACAACTGCAGAGTCATCTCCGATTTCCGATCGATCAATTCCGCTGCAAAAAGCTTTATCTCCAGCTCCAGTGACAACCACGACCCTTACCGAGTCATCATATCTAAGATGGCGCCATAGAGTTCGAAGTTCTATTTGCATCGTTGAATTGAATGCGTTGTAAACTTCTGGTCGATTCAAAGTAACGCATCCAACCGATCCGTACTGTCGGAATTCAATACTTTGGAAACTGTCTAATGTAGCTTTTGAGTTGGTTCCCACGTCCTATACTTTATTAGAGAGATCCGAGCGATATCCATATCGGTCACAATTGTCCTGGATGTCTAGCATTTGAAGGGTCTGATTGTACTTGGGAAACTGTCCAATCTAGAGTTTTCTTGTAATGGACACTAGCTTTATTGGAAAGAAGACGGCACAAGCGAAGGTAGTTGTCGATCGGGTTAGTACTTCGTGCTTTGCAACGGCAATATTAGATGATAATCCAATCTACCACGATATGGACTGCGCCAAACAAGCGGGGTTTAGTTCAATTCCGACTCCTCCAACGTTTGGATTCGCTTGGACGAATTTTGGAGCATATCCCGAAATTCAGCCGCAATTAGGTCCAGATATAGAGCCTGGGGCGATGACGCAAGCGATGGCTGAGCTGATGAGTGAAGGCGGACTTCTTCTTCACGGAGAGCAAGAGTTCCAATACCATCGCAATGTGTTAGTGGGAGATACCTTATTATCTACTACAACAATTGTGGATATGTATGAAAAGGAGTCAAAGGGTCGTCGCATGAAATTTCTCATTACGGAGACTGAATTCACCGACGACCAAAGTGGGGAATTAGCACTTACTTGTCGAATGAATCTGGTTTGTCGTATCTGATCTATCGTTGCAAACTTGCGCCTAGAAGACTACGACTACGACCTTCCATCTGAGCTTATTGCCCAGACCCCTATTGAACCAAGAGATAATGGGCGGCTCCTTGACTGTCTATCGCAGACCAACTGTTTTTATGATCGTAAGGTATCTGAACTGCCTGAGCTACTTGATTCAGGTGACTTAGTAGTTGTAAATGATTCAAAGGTTATACCGGCCCGCTTATTTTTGAACAAGAGAACTGGGGCGGAAATCGAAATCCTACTCCTTCGCCGAAGTGATGGAGAGTATGGTCCAAATAGTTGGGAAGCGCTTATCCGGCCGTTGAAACGCTGTCCAAATGGTACAGAGCTTTACTCTAAGGATGAAAAACTAATAGCAGTCGTACAAGACAGGATCCATGGATCTGACGGGGGAGATGTTGGCGTTGTAACTTTCTGTGAAGGGCACAATCCATTGGATTTGGGTTCTATTGCACTGCCTCCTTATATATCGAATCCTGATATAAATAATGAGCGTTACCAGACAATCTTTGCCGCACACCCCGGGTCAATAGCTGCTCCAACCGCTGGCCTGCATTTTACCGAGGGTCTTGTCGAAGGACTTCGATCTAAAGGGATTGAGATTGCTAAAGTAAATTTAGAGATTGGGCTCGATACCTTTCGTCCTATTAGCGTAGATGATCCTGCCAAACATCAGATACACAGTGAGTACTACTGCATACCTGATGAGACTCTTCACAAGTGTGAGCAAGCTTCGCGGGTGGTAGCTGTCGGCACTACAACGGTTCGGGCCCTTGAATCATGCTATGCAACTGGTAAGCTTTACGGCAGTACTAACCTTTACATTTATGGGAAGTATCAATTCAAAGTTGTTGATGTACTAATGACCAATTTTCATCTTCCCCGCTCAACCTTGCTTTTGATGATCGAGGCTTTTTGCGGGCCAATTTGGAAAGATATTTATCGTCATGCTATTACAAATCGCTACAGGATGCTGTCCTTTGGTGATGCCATGATCGTCGCTAGGGAGTCGTAACGATGAAGCTAAATATTGCACACCGATATAACAAAGCTCGCACTGGTATCCTAGAGGTGAACTCGAAAGAGATTCAGTTACCTTGCTTTATGCCTGTAGGTACTCGAGCTAATGTAAAAGCAATTTCGCCCATTGACTTGGTTCAGCTTGACTATGAAGTTGTGCTTGCAAACACTTATCATCTCATGTTGCGTCCCGGAGTTGAAACCATTGAGAGCCTTGGGGGGATTGGAGGGTTTTCGGGTTGGCCTCGGGCGATATTGACTGACTCAGGTGGTTATCAAGTGTTTTCTTTACAGGCTAATTACAGGGAAGAAGGAGTTGAATTCCGATCTGTATATGATGGCTCGACTCACTTCCTATCGCCTGAAGAGGCAAGTCTAGTCCAATATAGACTTGGCTCTGATATACAGATGGCTCTCGATGTCTGCTCGCCATTGCCAAGCGATCCAAGCATGCTCAGGGAGGCTATGGAGCTAACTCTTCGTTGGGGAGAGAGAGCAAAGGATGCATTTGACTCAATTGAGCGAGCCGATGATTTTGCGCCTGAGCTTTTTGGGATTGTTCAAGGAGGAGACGATATAGCTCTTAGATGCAAAAGTGCAGAGCTGACGAGTCAACAAGGTTTTAGCGGTGTGGCAATTGGAGGTCTTTCAGTTGGCGAGTCGCAAGATACCATGCTGGAAGTAATTTCAAACGTCGTTACAGCCCTTGACGAGAACTCGCCTAGGTACCTAATGGGGGTAGGAGATCCGGTTGGGATGCTTCAAGCAGTTGCGCTTGGAGTTGACATGTTTGACTGCGTACTCCCGACGAGATTGGCCAGACATGGTGCTGTGCTTAGCAACTCGGGAAGATTGCACCTTCGTTCCGCCCAGTTTGCTTCAAGCGAGCAACCCATAGAGGCCAACTGCCGTTGCATAACCTGCACTAATCATTCAAGGGGATTTTTGCGTCATCTGTTCAACGTAGGTGATCCATCTGCTTTGAGACTAGCGTCTATCCATAATTTGGCATGGATGCACAGTTTGATGGAAAAGGTGCGCTATTGTATAGCCGACAAGTCATTAGACTCCTTGATAAACGAGGTCAAAGAGGCATTTCAAGGTTCTGCTGACTAGTTTTATCACTTTGTACTTATCATAGTTACTTTATGCCCGCTAGTATCCAATAACTACATGTTCAATTTTTACGCAAATTTAGGTCCAATTCTTGCGGCCAGCTCATCTAAGGCCACTACTTCGTCAGGTGCAGGAAGCTCAATCTTTCTATTTCTTATTGTAATTGCTGCGTTTTTCTGGTTTGCAATTATTCGTCCCCAGAAAACAAGACAAAAACGTCTCCAACAAGCCACAAGTCAACTTGAGCCGGGAGATGAGGTTGTGACCATAGGTGGCATTGTGGGGACGATCGTAAGTGTCTTAGAAGATCGTATCGTGTTGTCGGTTGGTCCAGGCATTGATTCAAGCGGTAGGGGCAATCCAGAACCAATTGAAATGATCTTTCTCAAGCAAGCTATTGCGAGAAAATTGGATCCATCAGTTCTTGGGTCGCCGACTGAAGATGGCATGGACGAAGATGGCATGGACGAAGATGGTATGGATGACGGCGGTACTGGAGGCCACATAGGTGGGTCCGTTGGCGGCGACACTGATGATAGTGACATCGGGGAGGGCAATCTAGGCGAAGATGAGACGGATGGGGAAACAAACAAGTGAAGCGTAGGCCGCTGTGGGTACCTCTTTTGGTGCTCCTAGCTATAGCGCTTGGTGGATTCTCGCTAGTTTTTGCGGAAGGTTGGTCACCGTCGCTAGGACTTGACTTGGCCGGAGGTGCGTATGTCGTATATGCACCTGCGCACAAGACTACAACTGCCGACATCAACGAAGCAGCCTCGATCATAACCAACCGCACAAATGGTATGGGAATTTCTAATGCTCAAGTTCAGACACAAGGCCAAAACATAGTTGTTCAAATTGCAGGAATCAAGAATCCTCGTTCGGTTGTCAACCAAATTGGCCAAACTGGCCAGGTTGAATTTCGCCCGGTTATATGTACGATACCCCTACCGCCATATCACTCGGCCAAAGGGGCCTCGTCATCTAGTTCAATAACTCCAAGTATCTTGAACTCAATATGCACTAAACAAACAAGCTCGGCAAATAGCCAAAGCAATGAACTATCTGCAATTGCTGCTCAGGTTCCTTCGACGTCTTGCAACAATACTTCTGCGAACGCATCCCAGGACGTCTTGTATCCAGAACCATCTCTTACAAAGAATAAAGCACCGTATTACCGTATGCTGCTTGGTCCTATGGCGGCAAATGGTACTATCATTGCCAATGCTAATGCTGGAGTGGTAACTGGTACGCCAGGATATGTAGTTCAATTTACAACTACTTCTAAAGGTTCAGCTACCTGGGATTCGATCGCAAAGGCTAACTTCCATAAACAAGTTGCAATTACCTTAGCGTGCCAAATTGTCTCGGCACCTCAGATACAACCAAATCAGCAAAGCTTTACGAGTTTCAACGGGCAGGGCGAGATATCTAGTTCGTCTGGGATTCCACAAAGTACCGCTCAATCCGTTGCCCTTGCGATGAAGTATGGTGCTCTACCAGTACAGCTACACCCACAGACATTTGAAACAGTTTCTCCATCGCTGGGGAAGGCATCTCTTCGAGCTGGATTATTAGCAGGTCTACTAGGAATGTTGTTAGTGATGGTCTATACGATACTTTACTATCGGGCCTTAGGAATAGTTGTAGTTACTGGTTTAGGTATCACGGCTTTGTTGCTATGGACAATAACTTCGATACTTTCGCATACTTCGGGTGAAACTCTCGATCTTGCTGGAGTTACCGGCGTTATTGTCTCCATTGGTGTCACCGTCGACTCATACATCGTTTACTTCGAGAGATTGAAAGACGATATACGTCAGGGTAAGACAGTGCGGTCATCGGTGGATAAAGGGTTTGCCAGAGCCTATCGAACTGTTTTGGCCGCCGATGCCGTGTCTTTGATTGGCGCCGTAATTCTCTATCTATTAGCCATCGGACCAGTTAGAGGGTTCGCGTTGTTCCTAGGCATCTCAACGCTTCTTGACGTCATCACGGCTTATTTCTTCACCCGACCATTAGTGATCTTGATGGGGAGGAATCATTTCTTGACGCACGCTAGATGGATCGGTGTTGCAAGGGGGTTGACACCGGAACCTCTGGGTTCAAATGATGATGATAGTGATGCATCTTTACAACGTGAAGTAGAGCATGTCTAATGGCTAGTACAACTGGCACAATCATAGACCAAGATACACCAGTTATTCCCAAGGAACGTAGTGGACACATTGGATCAAGACTGTATAGAGGAGAGACGGCATTTGATTTTGTTGGCCGCAAGAAGATCTGGTTCGTTATATCGTCACTAGTTATCCTGGCCGGTCTTGGAAGTTTTGCTTATCGAGGGTTGAACTTCTCGATTGATTTCAAAGGTGGCGTATCTTGGCAGGTTAACGAAAAAGGATTGACCGTACCTAAAGCAACCTCAGTTATTCGCAAGACTGGTCTAGTAAATCCGACCATAACGATCTTGGGGGGTAAGACTCTGAATGTCGATGCTAAAGTATCTGGTAATGAGGCAAAAAGATACAAAGTAGAGAATACCGTTGCGGATGCGCTGGCAAAGGCCAGCCATACTTCGGCTAGCAATGTATCTGTCAGCTATGTGGGCCCGACTTGGGGTGGGGACATCTCCTCAAAGGCCATTGAAGCACTTATCTTCTTTTTCTTGGCGATAGCTGCATATATCTCGATACGATTTGAGTGGCGTATGGCAGTTGCTGCTCTGATTGCGGTGGTGCATGACTTGCTCGTGACCGTTGGAGTATATGCAATCGGTAATTTCCAAGTTACCCCCGATACAGTAATTGCTGTTCTAACGATTTTAGGATATTCATTGTACGATACCGTAGTGGTATTTGACAGAGTCGAAGAAAATGTTCGTGGGATTGGACAAACTGGTCGACTTACCTATTCAAATACTGTGAATCTGTCAATGAACCAAGTAATGATGCGGTCGATCAATACTTCTTTAGTCGCAATCTTGCCGATCCTTTCTGTATTGGTTCTTGGCGCCGATATTCTTGGTGCAACTACCCTTCAGTATTTCGGCCTAGCCCTTTTTATTGGGCTTACTTCGGGAGCGTACTCCTCTATTTTTATCGCGTCGCCGCTTCTTGCAATGCTAAAAGAGCGTGAGCCACGATATATAGCGATAAGAAAGCGCATCGAGGCCAAGGGCGACGAAGGCCAGCACCTAACTCCCGGCCAAGTTGCTCGGATGGCAATTGAAAATGCTCGCAAGAGCCGCACTAATATTGCCCGCGCTCAGCAGAGCCGCAAGAACACTTCCAAGTCGTCAAGGCAAGGCACGCAAAAGTCAAAGGTTCTCACGCCTGAAGCGGCCCGTCCAAAAGCTAGTGAGCTGACAGGTCAATCTGTAGCGGAGTTGCAAGATTCCAAGGCTTCTGATGTCTTTCAGGTCGACAAGGTCGACAAGGTCGATAAGGTCGATAAGGTCGACAATGTCGATAATTTGCACCAAAGCGCAATAGTAGGTGCTTTAGAGAGCGAGTCTTCGGATAACGATCGAGAAAGTGGCTCGGCAGAACCAAAACGACGACAACAGCCACAGCCGGCACAACAACCACGGCCGTCACAGCAGTTGACCCAAAAGCGGATACAGGCCAAGAGATCTAAACGCAAACACTAACTCATTTGGCGCGGTAGAATATTAGATGTGAACTACCTAAGAACTGAGCGAACTTTCCCGCAAGGATATTTTTGATGGTGAATCGCTCGGCTACCTTGGATGTCCAAGAGAACTATAAACATTCAGAGTTGTCAATTGATGATTTAGTAAGTTGTTTTGTTGGCCGCAATCGTGACAAGTCGCCCGAGCTAATAACACGAGCTTACCAAGTTGCCCATAGTGCTCATGAGGGCCAAGTCAGGCTTACTGGCGATCCGTACATTAGCCATCCTCTAGCGGTTGCAAAAATAGTTGTTGATCTTGGACTGGACGACATTTCAATTGCAGCGGCACTGCTGCATGACACTGTAGAAGATACAGAACTTACCTTATCGGAGATTGAAGCAGGCTTTGGACCAAAGCTGGCCCAATTAGTCGACTCTTTGACCAAACTTGATCGCATGAGTTTTGATTCCAAAGAAGCTCAACAGGCCGCTACCGTGCGCAAACTATTGATAGCAATGGCTAACGACTGGAGGGTGCTTGTTGTAAAACTTGCTGATCGGCTTCACAATATTAGAACTAGCGAAGTGCTTCCCGACTGGAAGCGCAAACGTCTAGCCCAAGAGACTTTGGACATATATGCTCCATTAGCTCATCGGCTAGGGATTCAAGAGATAAAATGGCAGCTGGAGGACTTGAGTTTTGCAATATTGCTGCCAGGGCCTTACGGCGAGATATCTGAGCTTGTTGAACGGCGAGCTCCGGAACGCAATCAATATCTCCAGGGGATAATTCATGCAGCAAAAAATCATCTCGAAGAGCTTGGTATCACCTGTGAAGTAGGCGGGCGGCCAAAACATCATTTCAGCATCTACGAGAAGATGGTAGTCAAGGGGAAAGAGTTTAACGAGATTTTTGATCTGGTGGGTCTGCGAATCATAGTTGAGAGTGAAAAAGACTGCTGGGCAACCTTGGGTGCGATACATGGGCTATGGCCTCCAGTTCATGGAAGGTTCAAGGACTACATTCATTCGCCTAAGTTCAACTTATATCAATCTCTGCATACAACGGTGATTGGTCCAGGGGGCAAGTCGGTAGAAGTACAAATTAGAACTTGGGAGATGCACAGAACTGCCGAGTTTGGAGTAGCCGCTCACTGGGGCTACAAGGAGAATTCGACCCCAAGTGAAATCGCTTGGCTACAGCGGATAGTAGATTGGCAGTCAGACACCCCTGATCCTAAGGACTTTCTTGAATCATTGAGAATGGACTTAGAGCAAGATGAAGTCTACGTGTTCACCCCCAACGGTAAAGTGATTACCTTGGCTAAGGGAGCCACGCCAATTGACTTTGCCTACGCAATCCATACCGATGTCGGTCACCACTGCATTGGGGCCAAGGTTAACGACAAGTTAGTTTCACTCGACACTGAGCTATTTTCGGGTCAGACGGTGGACATCATTACGTCTAAATCAGAGAACGCAGGACCATCCCAGGATTGGATTTCGATAGTTAGAACAGCGCGAGCTAAGAGCAAGATCCGTCAATGGTTCTCCAAAGAGCGACGTGAGGATGCGATTGAAACTGGAAAAGGGGAATTGGCAAAAGCGTTGCGTAGGCAAGGACTTGCAGCCAAGAAGTTAGCTTCTTCAGATGCGATCTCCCAAGTTGCAGAAGAAGCCGGATACTCAACCTTAGAGCAGCTGCATGCAGCTATCGGTGAAGGGCATCTATCGCCAACGTCGTTTGCGCAGAAATTGAGTAAAGAACTCGACGGACCTCAGGGCGAGCCAGAGCCTAGTCTACTGCCTCGTCGCCAAACTAGGCCAGCTACGATCAGGGGAGCCGGGATATACGTCGAAGGCTCAAAGGACATGATGGTTCGTCTTGCTAAATGCTGCACTCCCGTACCAGGAGATGAAATAGTTGGATTTATAACTAGAGGACGAGGGGTATCTGTGCATCGTCAAGACTGTTCCAACGCTCAACTGCTTAGTTTGGAGAAACAAGAGCGCATGGTTGAGGTGGGCTGGGACCATTCAAAACCAGGTACTTTTGTCACTGTAATTGAGGTTAGATCTTTAGATAGATCTGCTTTGCTTTCAGATGTTACAAGAGTCCTAGCAGAGAACCATTTGAATATACTGGCTTCTTCTTCAAAAGCAGGACCCGATAGAGTTAGTAGGATGTCATTTGAAGTCGAGCTGGCCGATGCCGAACATTTAGAAGCGGTGATTCATGCACTCAAACGTCTTGATTGCGTGTATGAGGCCTATAGAGTACTACCTGGTTCCCACCAGCCTAAACTACGTTAGCCTAGGTAAATGAAGTTGAAGTCTCCTGTTGGTACGCGCGATATTGTGGCCCCTGAATCCTGGATTTGGGCCAAGGTAATTGCTGAATTTAGTCGAAACTGCGGCAATGCTGGATACGATTGGCTGCTCACTCCTATTTTTGAAGACACTCAAGTTTTCCAAAGAGCTGTTGGTGGATCTACAGATATTGTTCAGAAGGAAATGTATGATTTTCAGGATAAATCGGGTAGAAATTTCAGTCTTAGGCCCGAGGAAACGGCTAGTGTTGTTCGAAGTTTCATAGAACATCGACCAGCGGTACTTCCATGGAAGGTCCATTATTGGGGGCCTATGTTTCGCTACGAACGTCCGCAGGCAGGTCGCTACAGGCAGTTTTATCAGCTTGGGATTGAGGCGTTGGGGGTAGAAGACCCCAGTATCGACGTTGAAGTCATCTCAATACTTTGGGATTTTCTAGTAGAACTAGGGATCACTTCAATGACGCTCCGTATAAATTCGCTGGGCGATGCGCTTTGTAGGGAGAATTATTTAGAGAGCCTGCATAACTTTCTTCTAACTAAACAAACATCGTTGTGCGATGCACATCGAGATAGAATCTCGGAGAATCCACAGCGGGTTCTAGATTGTAAGACACAACAGTGCATAGAAGCGACAAGGGGAGCACCTGAACACTATCTATTCTTGTGTGATCCCTGCAGAGATCACTTTGAAGCGGTAAAGGAGCAACTGGGAGCGATGGGGATACCCTTTGTGCATGACCCGCGTTTAGTGAGAGGTCTTGACTACTATACGCGGACGACTTTTGAGATTTCATCGGGCATACTTGAAGGTGCACAAAATGCCTTGGGAGGTGGTGGTCGATATGATGGATTGGTAGAGGAGATGGGAGGGCCCCCAACACCTGCAATAGGCTTTAGCATCGGCCTTGAGCGCCTTGTCAGCGCTTTAGGATTTGATTCGGCTTCAAAGGTGACTTTAACTTACTCTGAGAAGATCCCTCAAATATTTGTAGTTGATTTGGCCCAAAGAGGGCCAGCTAACTTGCTATTTAGAGAGCTGAGGCGTAACAATATGCGAGTCATGTGTGAATATGGACGCCGATCAGCCAAAGCACAGTTTAGGTCGGCGGATCGTTCGCAGGCTTCAATAGCAATTATTGTTGGTCAAGAAGAAGCAGATCGTCAGTGTGTAGTTGTTCGACCGTTGAAGCACAAAGAAATTCTACTTCCTCTGATTGAATCGTATGGAAAAAGCAACGAGGATGCTAATATGCAAGGCCTCAAAGCGAGCGATCAGATTCCGGGATTTCAGCTTCAAAGTGGACAGGCAGAGATAGGTATAGACAAAGTCGTGGGTTTACTAAATAGCGTACTACTTCCTGCCCTACCTACGAGTCGAGTAGCGAACTCGACTTCAGTGATCGGTATAGGTACTTAGCGGATATGAATAATAAGGAAAATCAAATTTCAGCAAGTAACCGTCTGGATAAAGCTGTAGGCCTACGAGACAAATGGTGTGGGGAGATTGGCGTTGGCGATATAGGTGAAAAAGTTACAATCTGTGGCTGGGTAGCCAAGACTAGGGAGCACTCACAGCACTTATCCTTTGTCGACGTGCGAGATCGTAGCGGGATGATACAGTGCGTGATTGATAGCGTAGTTGATCTTCACTCTGAATATGTTGTGAAGGTCTCAGGTCAAGTAACGCGCAGACCCGAAGGGACTGAGAATGTCGAACTTGAGACAGGATCAGTTGAACTCACAAGCTGTGAAGTCGAAGTATTGAACTCATCTGAGACGCCACCTTTCTCGCTGGGTAAGTATAGCGAGGCTGATGAGTCAGTTAGATTACGTTATCGATATCTTGATCTTAGACGCTCTAAGATGTTGAACAACCTTCAACTGCGGTCAGCAATCAACCATTGTGCTCGAAATGCAATGGTCGAGCAAGGATTTACCGAGGTTGAGACGCCTTTGCTGTGGACACCAACCCCGGAAGGAGCTCGGGAATTCGCGGTGCCTTCACGCCTGCAAAAGGGTAGCTTCTATGTACTGCCTCAAAGCCCCCAGATTGCAAAGCAACTTCTTATGGTCGCAGGTGTTGACAGATATTTTCAAATTGCACGTTGTCTCAGAGATGAGGATCTCAGGGCCGATCGTCAGTTTGAATTCACTCAACTAGATATTGAAGCTTCATTTGTAACCATGCACGATATATTAGAAATAGTCAATCATGTTATTCGGAAGATTGTAATGGTCGTTCGTCAAGTTGAACATTTAGCAATTCGTACAATGACTTGGAAGGATGCCTTAGAGAATTATGGCACCGATAAACCCGATTTACGTTTTGGAATGGAGCTGGTTGATCTAGGTGAGGTTTTTCGCGAGACGCAATTTCGTGCATTTCAAGCCGAGGTAGTAAAGGCAATCGTGGTAGAAGATGGGGCGAGTTTGTCACGCTCTCGCTTAGATCAACTTGTTGATCGAGCCAAAGAGCTTGGGGCGTTGGGCTTAGTTTGGATGAAAATTGGATCAGTTGGCGTGCCCGGTAACTCTAGTTCGCCTGATCACCCGAACTCCCTGGAAGACATTATTAGCATAGAGTCGCCTGTAGCTAAGTTTCTTCAAGACCATGAGAAAGAACAGCTAATTTCTAAACTTGGGTTGTCGGGAGGAGAATTAGTTCTTGTGGTGGCTGGAGAGCATAGATCGACCTGCGAGATTCTTGGCCAACTACGGCTTGAATTGGGTTCTAGGCTGGCCAATGAGGCCAACGAGGATGCACTAGAGTTTGTCTGGGTGGTTGATTTTCCAATGTTTGATGGGACCGACGAAGCAGGAAATCTGCAAGCGGCTCATCATCCATTTACAATGCCCCATATCGAGGACTTAGAACTGCTAGAGATAAACCCGAAAGCAGTTCGTTCTCAAGCCTATGACCTTGTACTAAATGGTTGGGAGTTGGGATCTGGCAGTATAAGAATCCACTCCAATGAGATACAATCACGCGTTTTCAAGTCGCTGGGAATAACTCAGGATCAAGCCCAAGAGCGTTTTGGATTTCTACTTTCCGCATTTCGATATGGGGCACCTCCTCACGGGGGGTTTGCGGTTGGAATGGATCGTCTAATTGCCTTGCTAGCAAGAGAAGATAACATTCGAGAGGTGATAGCATTTCCTAAGACACAGTCGGGATTGGATATGATGACAGGAGCACCTAAAGCTCTTTCCAAACGTAATCTACAAGAATTGGGATTGAATGTCGGACCGAAGCCCAACTAGCGCAGTTGAGGTTCGTAATAGATTTACGAACTTTTATGCCGATCTAGGGCATACCCCAGTCAAGTATGCGCGTATAGTTCCTGCCGATCCAACTATGTTATTTACAATCGCGGGAATGGTGCAGTTCAAGGATTTTTTCACAGGCAAGTCAAAGCCAGATTTCAAACGAGCGACAACCATTCAGCCTTGTGTTAGAACGGTTGACATTGACATTATTGGGTCAACTGATCGGCACCTTACGCTTTTTGAGATGCTGGGGAATTTCAGTTTTGGAGATTACTTCAAACGTCAAGCAATCGAATGGGCATGGACTTTCTATAGCGGAGAACTCGGAATTGACCCTGATCGGCTTTGGATAACAGTACATGAAGATGATGACGAAGCCGAAACAATATGGCAACAAGATATAGGCATATCTTCTGACAAGATTCAGCGAATGGATGAGGATAACTTCTGGAAGATGGGAGAGATTGGGCCATGCGGACCGTGCTCAGAACTGTATTTTGATAGAGGTGAGTCGTATGGACCCGGAGGCGGTCCAAAGTTTGGTGGTGCGGAGAGGTACATTGAGATTGGAAATCTAGTCTTTATGCAGTTCGAGCGCACCGTTCCTGGGGGTCCAATGACCGATCTGCCCTCTCCATGTGTTGATTTTGGGGGAGGGTTAGAGCGAGTTCTGGCGGTAGTTCAAGATGCGGGCTCGGTGTTTGAGACAGATCTATTTAGGCCGCTAATTGAGCACTGCTTGAAAGTTAGCTCTTGCACTGGGTCAAGTGAAGAACTAGTTAAGCTGAAAATAATGGCTGATCACGCCAGAGCAATTAGCTTTATTATTCCTGAAGGTGTAGTACCTTCAAATGAGGGACGTGGTTATGTACTGCGTCGACTAATTCGCAGAACTATTTTGAAATCGGCTCAGCTCGGTATAACTAGCCAAGTCATGCCAGAACTTACTCATGCGGTGGTTGAGAACCTGGGATCTGCTTATCCGCATCTAATAAAACACAAGGATCTAATCTCTAAGATTGTTAGTCGCGAAGAGGAGATTTTTAGGAAGACACTGCGGTCTGGGAATCAAATTCTTGAGGATCATCTTAGCGAAATTCAAGAGTCGGGTGAAATTGATGGAGAGGTAGCCTTCTTATTGCATGACACTCATGGTTTTCCTATCGAGCTAACTGAAGAGTTAGCCCAAGAAAGGGGCTTTAGTGTAGATCGCTCTGGTTTCGAAGAGCAAATGACTCAACAGAGACGCAGAGCGCGAACCGCCACCAAAGTAACTCAGCTCAAAGACGCAACCATGGAAAATGCGTTAGTAGGAGAGTATAGGAGTCTAATTGATCGCTACGGTCCTACCGAGTTCATAGGTTACGAACAGTTAGAATGTGAATCGGAGATAATTGACATAACACGTCATGAATCCTCTTATGTCGATATCTTCACTCGTTATACTCCTTTCTATGGCGAATCAGGTGGCCAACAGGGAGATCAAGGGATCATACGAACTGACTCTGGAGTTGTAAAGGTAATCGATACCGACTTTGCTCTACCTGGCTTGATACGACATATTGGAATTGTGGAATCTGGGGAGGTAGGTTTGGGCCAAGTATGTAATCTGTTCGTTGATGCAGCCAGGAGAGACTCTCTTCGGAGGAATCACACTTCGACACATTTGCTTCACTGGGGCTTAAGGCAAGTATTGGGCCACCATGTACACCAGCAAGGATCGTTAGTGACTCCAGAGCGCCTTCGTTTTGATTTTTCGCACTATGAAGGAGTGGCGCAAGAACAATTAGATCAAGTCGAAGAAATGGTTAATAACCAGATTGTATCGAACTCACAAGTTGAAACATTTGAGACTTCAATGTCGCACGCCACCGAATTGGGAGCAATGGCTTTCTTTGGTGACAAGTATGGAGATGTTGTTCGGGTGGTAAAGGCTTCAGACTCGATTGAGCTCTGTGGTGGGACCCATGTTGATTGGCTAGGAATGATTGGTCCAATAAAAATTGTTTCTGAAAGTTCTATTGGTTCTGGAATACGCAGAATTGAAGCAATTTCGGGCCAGGTATCTTTGAACTACATCAGGGAAGTATTCGACCGTCTTGAGTTTGTTACAAAGGTGCTCAAGGTAGTACCAACTCAGGTGCCCGAAGCTCTTGAAAGACTGCTCCTTAGGCTTGAATCAATTGAGGCAGAGCTAAAGATGCTAAAGCGGAAGCAATTGGATAGCCTAGCTAAAGAACTTGTACTTACAACGCAAGAAGGGGTCGTGGTTTCTAGACTTGATGGTAAGACTCCAGATGAGCTCAGGGAGCTTGCCGTGATTCTCCGGGGCTTTACGAAAGTTGAGGTAGTTGTTCTAGGTAGTAAGCAGGCACCAGGTAAAGTATCGCTGGTTAGTGCGGTCCCGAAGGGTTCAACTAGAATAGCCTCGCAAATTATTGCGGAAGCCGCTCAACTTCTGGGTGGTGGGGTTGGAAAAGGAGTGGATTTGGCAGTTGCAGGGGGAAGGCACGATAATCAGCTTGACCAAGCATTGGAGCGTGCGCGTGAAGCTGCTCTAAATTTAAAGTAATGAGATATTTAGGTGTTGATTTGGGCTCGCGTAGAGTTGGTATTGCGATAAGCGATAGTTTGGCCAGGTTAGCCCACCCACTTCGCGTAATTACTAGAACTCAATCCTTCAATCTAGTGTTGGATGAGATCGCAAAGGATATCAAGGAGTTTGAAATAGATACAGTTGTTATTGGAATTCCACGGACCCTTTCGGGTGACCACGGAGTAAGTGCCCAGTCTATTGGTTCAGATATTGACAGGATGAAACAAGTGTTGAGTGTGAAGATAGAGACTATCGACGAGAGATTTACAACAAAGATAGCAAATGGATACCTGCGAGACTCTGGGAAATCCCAGAGGAAAGGTCGCTCACGAATTGACGCCATGGCAGCAAGTATTATTCTTCAGTCTTGGCTTGATAGAAAAAATTTGGACAATGTGCGGGCGCAACCCCCTCGGTCAGAGGCAGGGAGTTTCACATCGAACGAAGTGCGGGCGCAACCCCCTCGGTCAGAGGCAGGGAGTGCTACGTGCAATGGTGGGAGTGTTCTAACAAGTGGCTAGTGGTCGCCATTCGGCAAAGGCTCGTGCAAAGGCCCTCAAAGAGCAAGAGCGCAAGAGCGTTAGGGACTTAGCGTCTGGGAAACTAGGTGGTTCGGATTTTGAGTACGAATATCTAGTGGATAAGCCAAGCAAGAGAGTCGGGAATAAGTCACAAGGGCGAGCCGGTGGGATCAGGTACTACCAGGATGAAGACGAGCCATCTGCAAGGACCCGAGCATTTCGCGAGCGAAGTAATTGGGACTATAGTTCGCAACCATCGGTTGCTTCTCGAAGAAAAATAAGACTACGGAAGCTGAGAAGCTTGTCGATTGGGTTAGTTGCTCTCATTATCGTGGTATTTCTGGCTGGTCTTGTGGTGCACGACCAGATTGATCCAGCAACTAACCGCCGTGATGCGATAATTGTAGTTGTTCCTCCCGGAGCGACGGGATCGAGTGTTGCAAATATTCTTAGTAGCAAGGGCGTTATAAAACATCCACTCTTTTTGCGCCTTTATATGAGAGTATATCCAGTATCCAAGATTGAGCCAGGTCCGTTCAAATTCTATAAGAACGAGCATTTTTCGGCCATTGAGGCAACAATCAACAAAGGTCCCAACCAGACACTTTTAGATTATCGCCTTACCGTTCCGGAAGGGCTGACCCTTGGTGAGATTGCTCAACTAGTGGGGAAACTTCCTGGACACACAGCGCAAGGTTTTATTAGAGCAGTTTCAAGTGGGCAGGTTACCTCTACTTTCAAGCCAGCAAACGGAAACATGGAAGGGTTGTTGTTTCCCGACACCTATTTTATTTCCAGGAATGAAACAGATCTTGAGATAGCCCAGCAGATGTCGGATCGTCTCATCCAAATTGCAAGCCAACTCAATCTTACGACTCAAGCGAGCCAGCTTGGATTATCGCCTTTGCAAGTTATTACTGTTGCTTCGATAATCCAGCGAGAAGCGATAACCGCTTCAGATATGGGAAAAGTTGCTCAAGTAATTTACAATCGCCTCAAAGAGAATATGAAGCTTCAAATAGATTCCACCGTTATTTATGGTCTTGCAAGCATGGGCCAGACAGTGACATCGGAGATTACGATATCTCAGGAACAAACCCCGAGTCCTTACAACACTTACTTGCATTTCGGGCTGCCACCTGGACCAATTGCGGCACCTGGTGCCCAAGCGCTGCAAGCGGCATTGCATCCTACTCCAGGGCCGTGGCTCTACTATGTAACAATTGATAAGCAAGGTGATGAGGCGTTTTCGACTACGTTGGCACAGCAAAATGCCAATATCGCTCTAGCAAAGAGGAATGGTGCGTAGTCTTTTCATAATCTTATGAAACGCAATGTTGAGATCTCAGGGGCAACAAAACTTGCCTGCGTTATTGGTGATCCAGTAAGCCATTCGATATCGCCAGCAATTCACAATAGTGCATTTGAGTTCATGAATCTGGATTGGATCTATAGTGCTTTTTGTGTATCCGGTTCTAATTTAGGGGAGGCCGTTGGTGGGCTACGAGCGTTAGGCGTTAGGGGGGTGTCTGTGACTATGCCTCATAAGTCAACTGTAATTAGATACTTGGATGTGCTTTCACAAGAAGCACAACGGATCGAATCAGTTAACACAATTCGGTTAACTCAAGATGGTAGATTGGAAGGTTTTTCAACTGATGGACTTGGATTCCTCAACTCTCTGCACGATGAGGTGGCCCTTGATCTATCTCAGTCCAAGTGTGCTGTGATAGGAGCGGGCGGTGCTGCGAGGGCTGTGGCAGGTGCGTTATTGGATGCCCAGGTGCGCAAAGTCATAGTTATCAACCGTAACATTGACAACGCCGAGAAACTTCGTCAGTTATCACCTGAAAGAATCGTAATTTCTAGTTTACCCGAAATATCTGAGTGTGATTTGGTTGTGAATGCAACGCCGATTGGAATGAATCAGTTGGACGATAGTCAGCTAGTCTTTGATCCGGAACTAATAGCTCCTGGTCAGATATACAGTGATCTCATATACTGGCCAACCGAGACAAAGACCATGGCAATGTGCCGCGATAAGGGAGTGACTGTCATTGGCGGACTATCAATGCTAGTACACCAAGCAGCGCTCGCATTCCGACTGTGGACAGGATTGGAAGCTCCAATAGAGGTAATGAAAAAGGCAGCTCGCGATCAAATTGGCACGGACCAGTAGCGTCAGGTCTTGAAGTTGGCACGGACCCAGCCGAGTAAGTTCTTGAACACCCCTTTGACTTGTTAAGTCAGGTCTTTGCCTGCCTGGCGGCCCTTTTGGCCTCATACATTCTTTGGTCGGCAAGCTTGACGAGTTCCATGGGATCTGTTTTAGCGTCGCACTCAGTTAGCGCTACTCCAACACTTGCTTGGAGGGAGACTTCTTTTCCATTGGCGACGATAGTCTTCTTGGAGACCTGCTCGCGCATCTTGAGTGCAACGGCATCGCCGTCTTGGGAGTGCTCATGACAGAGTACTGATAGAAATTCATCGCCACCTAGGCGCCCAACAACATCACATGGATTTGTTGCTTCGACGAGCGCTTCGCCTGTGGCTTGAATTGCAGCGTCACCAGCTTCATGGCCGTAAGTATCGTTTAGGGGCTTAAGTCCATCTATGTCAACAAAGAGAACTGCTACACTCTCACCTGAAAGTCTGCGCTGAGCAACATTTGTCGTTAGATAGTCAAATACTGCGGCGCGGTTTAATAGATTAGTAAGGCGGTCATGAGTTGCGGCTTCGTAGAGTTGTTGCCTTTGCTCTTCACGTTCTTTTATGCGCGTTGCCAGTTGGTCAACTGCAGCCTGTAGAGCTTGGCCTGTTTTACCAGGAAGTGGATTGGAGAGATCTGCGTGTTCAAGATCTTCTTCTGCTAAAGCTACAGTCTTGCGTTCAACTGCCTTCAAGGTAGTGGACATAACGTTGAAAGCCTCCATGGTAGTTGCGACTTCTCGTGGTCCTCGGTCTTCCAACTCTTCAAGATCAAAGTCCCCGCTGTGAATCCTGAGTGCTGCACCCGAAAGTGCCTTCAAAGGTTTTGTTAGGCTCCCGCCGACTATCAAGACACCGCCGACGCTAAAACCTAAGAGCGCAAGTAAGAATATAATCTCCAAGAGGAAATCCTTCTTAGCAACATTTGCTTGATGATTTGCTTGGGTAACAAGGTCGTTTGCCGCTGACTGAACCAAGTTACTCAGATCTCCTACGTCAAAGATAACTAACCTTACGGCAATTCCTGCTTGTTTTTCATCGGTGAGATAAGGTGCTTTCCCGCCATTTTCTGCTAGAGAAAGTGCTTGGTTGATGATTTGCTGGGTTGAACGGACGTGAGGGTCACTGTTGAGTGTTTTCCACGCTTTGAGTGCTTTGGGACCAAGGCTGTTTTGGAACTGACTTGCAGCTTGCTGGAACTCAAAAACTTCTTGCATGAGCATTAGCTTCGGAGCTTCGCCACCAATACCCTCCAAGACATCAATTGCACTACGATCACTGTAAATTCCCGCATCAAAAGAAGCATAAGTTTGTCTCAGGGTAGCTAAGTGAGTTTCGAAGCTCCCTGGAGGATTCCACTTAGATACGTATGAACCGAGTTGTTCATATTTGGATATCCAGTAATTATCAATCGCATTTGCGAAATGATCTAGGATTCTTGTAGCGCTCGCATAACTTCCGTTTCCGGCTTCAATTTGAGAATCAAGTTGCAAATTTGCCTGGTCGTCTGCTTTGAGCGCTGGAGTAGTTCGTAAGATTGGGTTTGATTGTAGCAGATGTTGAGCATAGGGTAGGGAAATCGGCCCCTTCATCAGGTTTATTCCGACTAATAAACTGACAATTTTTTCTGAAATTCCAATTGAATTAGCGGAAGCAACTAGAACCATCGGAATTGCAGCCTGATTCATCTCAAGGCGAGCTTGTGCAATTTGTTTGAGAACCATGACATCTTTGGCAGCTTGTTGTGCATATTGGCGATTAGACCAGCTACTGGAGGCGCTAATCCCAGTAAGAACAGCGATTCCAAGTAAGGGAAGCAAAGCAACTAGGGCTAAAACTGTTCGAACTGCTGGTCGCCAACCCCGATTTGCTGGTTTGGGGGAACTTGTTTCTAGAAGATTGGCATCAGTCTTTCCATCTGATGCCAAATCTGTAGCCGGGGTACTGCCCACCGAGTCCTCCTTAGTCGTTCAATCGAAACCTTGCGTGTTGAAATGTTATCACCTGATTCGCCTCATGTCGCTCGCTCTTTCTCGAACATCCACTCTCTTACGAGGACTGGTGCAATTTTTTGGTGCGGGCGAGAGGACTCGAACCTCCACCCCCTTACGAGGACTGGGACCTAAACCCAGCGCGTCTGCCAATTTCGCCACGCCCGCAGTGGATAAATATTTACACAAATACCACGTAGTTGCCACTAACTCCACAAATCGGCCTGGGATTTTGGAATGCACCATTGATGGGTGATACTCCACCTATAATAATTAGGTGAATTCCAATAATAGTAACAAAATATTCAATCAGAAGCCTTCCGGTGCCGATTTGGGAGCAAATGTTAGCTCTATGATGGGAGACGTTTACCAACGTCTTCTGAAGGAAAGAATAGTTTTTCTCGGCACCCAAGTTGATGAATCTGCCGCAAACCTTATCTGTGCCCAACTGCTGTTATTAGAAGCTGAAGATGCTACGAAGGACATAAGCCTTTATATAAATTCGCCGGGTGGTTCTGTAACCGACGGACTGGCTATATATGACACAATGCAGTATGTCTCATGCGATGTAGCGACAATCTGCTTGGGACTTGCTGCTTCGATGGGTCAGTTCCTCCTTTGCTCTGGAGCGCCGGGGAAGCGATTTGCATTGCCCCATTCGCGCATATTAATGCACCAACCCTCTGGACGTGTTCAAGGCCCAGCCGCTGATATCGCTATAGAAGCTGAGCAGATTGCGTATTTGAAGAAAATGATGGCTGAAAGAATTGCATATCACACAGGTCAGCCACTGGAACGAATAGAAAATGATTCTGAGAGAGACCGTTGGTTTACTGCAGAAGATGCAAAGAACTATGGCTTTATTGATAACGTGATCGAAAAATCTGTCTTACAAGGAACTAATTAATATATATATCTACTTCCGAGTAAATAAGTGGTTGAAGAGATCGATTACGAAATGCCGTCCGTGAGTTCTGAAGAGTTGGCAAAGGTCCCTGACGATTTGAGTCATAAGGTTGAGGAGCTTATTGCTTCAGGGCAACTAAATCGTTTTGTGGATGCCGAAATCCTACAAGCCTATTTTGACTTAGCGCCAGGCAATAATCCCGACGAGGATCTTATGAGGGCAATAAAACAGGCTGAAGAGGCTAGTGTCATTAACTCATTGCCCCCTCTGGAGTCCCATAAGAAATCAGCCAAGCTTGCAAAGACTGCAATCGCAAAAGTAATTGCTTGGTATATGAACCATCTGGGACGACAGTTGCAACAGATGGGTCTTGCCAACAATAAGGTAAACATTATGTTGGCCGAGAGAATCAATCTTCTAAGGAGATCCAATGAAATTTCTCTTGATCCGCAACTGGTGTTGGCAGCTCCTGGTGCAGCCCCAATCTCGTTGGAGCCATGGTACGACAAAGTTGGTCAGGTAATTGCAACTTCTGTTGGAAGGATAGAGATACTAGGCGTTGTTGAAGGGAACTTTCTATCTGCATTACGTTTACCCCTTGAGCGGACCCGAATTGTTGATGCGTATGAACTTGAAGCAGAGGGTAGTAGCAATTTACAAGATATCTTCTGGGCACAAGACCCCTTTGCTCACTTGCGAAGCCTTGGTTCAAGTACTCTCGACGTTCTTGTGTTGTCCAGGTATATTGAAGATCTTACTAGCGGTGAAATTGTAGAGACGCTTCGTCAAGCCAAGAGTAAGCTTGCCCCAGGGGGCACTCTATTGGTCGCTGTGCGATCTATCGCATCAAAGGGCAGTATCAACCCCTCGATTCGAGGCCAGCTCAAAGGAGTGGTTCCTATCTCAATTGAGACCTGGCTGTACATCATAGAAAGCCTGGGATTTTGTGAGATTTCAGTCCATTCGAGCTCCCCAGATCAGGAAAACGCTTTTCAAGCCTACAATGCAGCTGGAGATCGCAGTGTAATGGACAAATCGAGTGGTCATGGTTTCGCTTGTGATTCATATCTACTGTCAGCTGTGGTTACCAGAGATGATTAGGGCTGTACATCAGTTTATTCCGTGTCTTGTCAATGGTGACGCCGTCGGGTCTCATACTCTTGAAGTTAGAAAGCTCCTTATTGAGCTGGGTTTTGAATCCGAAACCTATATAGGTGCAGTTGGTTCTGATATTGCAATAGAGACTCATTTCTACGAGAAATATGGATCGCGTAAACAGAATCGAAAAAGTTCTGTAAGTGAAGTCCTACTTTATCATTCCTCAACCGGGTGTCCGATGGCGAGATTTCTTTACGAGCGACCGGAACCACTACTGATCAACTATCACAATATTACCCCCGCCGATGATTTTGAGGCCTGGAATCAGATGGCTGCCAACACAATGATTGAAGCAAGGGATGAGCTTCGTCTACTCGCCCGAAGGACGCATCATGCAATTGCTGATTCATCCTACAATGAACAAGAGCTTGAAGTTCTCGGATATAAATCAACATCGGTAGCTCCAATACTGTTCGACCCTAGGAGTTTTGAGCGTGAAACTGATGAGCGTACCCTAGAATGGCTGATGAGATTAAAGAACGAGGGTGGGAGTAATATTCTTTTTGTTGGGCGTGTCGCTCCGAATAAAGCTCAACACAATATTATCGCTGCGTTTGCTCTGTACAAACAACTATTTGATCCCAATGCAAGACTCTTTATAGTCGGCGGATCGCCGATACCAGAGTATTTGCCTGTACTTCGACGTTACGCAGCGCGATTGAAGGTAAAAGACTCGATAGATTTTGCTGGCTTCGTAACCGACAAGGAGCTTTCGGCCTATTACAAAGGATGTGATCTATTCCTCTGCCTTTCGGACCATGAAGGGTTCTGTGTTCCACTTTTGGAGGCTATGTACAACAAGTTGCCTATAATTGCCTATAATGCTGCAGCGATTCCCGAGACGCTAGGAGGGGCAGGAATTCTGCTAAACGATAAACGTCCATCAATTGTTGCAAGCGCGATTGACCGTGTTGTCAACGATGTGCCTTTGAGAAATAAAATGATTGAGCTGGGCACTATAAGGTTGACAGACTTTGACTACGAATTATCCAAGAAAAGTTTTCAATCAAGCATTGAGTTGGCTTTAGCCGATCTATAGATATAAACATGCTAATTAGGCCAACAAATGAGATCGTCCCTGGTTCCATGAAAGGGCTCCATCAATTCATACCTTTCTTATCGCCTGGTACGATATATTGTGAAAATATTCTTACCATACAACGGTTCCTGCGTTCTCATGGGCTGATGTCTGAGATTTTTGTTGAAAGTCCAGGCACGGCTAACTGCGGAGAGAAGCCCTTTGATGAGCATAATCGCTTTGCAGATCAGGCAGGAATGCTCTACCATTTGGTAGAACCTTCAGACATTGTCTATTACCTCTATTCAAGGCCGGAGCCGCTTATGGTTTATTACTATGGGATCGTGTGTAATAGTTCTACACAAAGTTTTGGCTGGGCTGAGCTAGATAGAATCGGGTTCCTTCGCACGCAAGCGTTACTACTTACACATAGAACCTGTCGGGCAATTTCATCAGATGCCAAGCACGATTTAGAGCTAACTGAATTAGGTTTTGGCACTACAGAAGTTGTAGATCTTGGGAACGATAGGAGGATTCGCATCATTCCTAGTCAGGGAGTGCCCGAATCGGCCGGCGGTTGGCAGGTTGCTGACGCGAAGGTTTCCATTGAACAAGATTTATTGACGATTTTTGAAAAGGTAGCCGGAAAACTAGAGAAGGTAAGTTGAAATCCAGTGGATGAGTTTGAAAAATCAATCGCCGAATGGTTCAACCAGTACTGGGTAGATCATCCAGAGCGCCACTTCTTTAATCAACTAATTGCCAAGTATCGCAATCCGCTACCTTCAGATGAGCTGGCGCCTGACAATGCTTTGACCGCTAGAGATAGGGTAGCTCGATTCAGCGTGAAGAACAAGGTTGCTGATCTTGCCACTTCCTACTTAGTTCGTCTCTTGAATCGAGTTGAAAATTCAGGTCAGCAAAGATCAAAGCTAATTGGTCATAATGGCAGTGGTCATATGGGCAGTTTGCAGGAGGACTTTACACGTGCCCTTGAGCTAATTGAGACAAGATTGCGCCAGTTGGAAGGCGATCACGACTATCTACTCAAAATGGAGAAATTGAGTTTTCAGGCAAGCGAGCCGTTCGTGGTTGAGCCGTGGATCGACGAACTTAGAACTCAGCTGTCTCCTGCGGTACTGAATCAAGCGAATTGTTTGATCATCAATGCTTCATACCCAACTCTAATTGAACTGTTGGTAGGCTTGGGGTGTATACCTTATAGCATAGAATGTGATGGCGAGCGTGCTTGGCGTGCTTACGATAGGGGAGAGCATGTGAGGGTTGGGGACATTTTTTACAACCTGCTATACCTAAGCGATTCGACGGACTTTACGATTATGGTGATTGGACCGAGCATTGAGTTGCTTAGCGCGTCGAGGCAGTTGGAGCTTCTCGATATCTGTTTTGCTAGGTTGATGGCCGGAGGTGAAATTGTAATTCTCGATCGACAAGCTAAATCAAGACGTGAAGTACAACTGAACGCTTCTGGTTTTGAATACATTAGGCCAATCAAGCTTGAGAATGATCCTGGAAGTCCAGTTAAAGATCTGGGGCAAATCATAATGGCTCGTAAGGCTTCCTAGGTGAACAAGGCGCAAATTGTAATGGCACGTAAGGCTTCCTAGATGAAGCAAGGGCAAGTGGTTATTCATCAATTGATCCCGATGTTGCATGCAAGGGATGCAGTTGGCAACCATACCTTGGCATTACGTGATGCCTTAAGGGACAACGGCGTGGTATCTGATATTTTTGTTGAGCATTTTGATCCAAATACTAAACACGAAACACATCTATATACGGACTTAGATGTGGAAGAAATGGTGTGCAATCTTTATGTATACCAAGTAGCTACTGCTTCGAAAATGTCACGTTGGCTAATGGAGCGTTCCGAACCATTTGTTATTAACTTTCATAACATAACTCCCCCTGAATACTTCGAGCCGTGGAATAGAGAAATCGCACAGATCCAACGTAATGCTAATGCAGAGTTGAAGTTGTTGGCTCTACGCTCACTCGCTGCAATTTCGGTGTCAAGATTCAATGAGTTGCAGTTGGAGGAAATAGGTTTTGCAAATACTAAAGTGTTGCCACCACTGATACTTTCGTCCTCCTCACGCAAGCCTTCTCCCAGGCAAGGAGAGATTCCCCTACTGAAATGGCTATCAATTGGTCGTATTGCACCAAATAAACGTTTGGAGAATGCAATTTCTGCCCTGTATTTTTATAATTCACTTTATAAGCGGTCAGCTAGATTGGTCATTGTAGGAAGATGTGCACTTCCAAACTACTTTAGGTCTCTAAAAGTCTTTGCTCGTGATCTAGGGATCGCACACATGGTGGATTTCGTCGGCACCGTTGAAGATGAAGCGCTTGGGTCTTACTATAGCGAAAGTGACCTACTACTAGTAACGTCCAACCATGAGGGGTACTGCTTTCCCTTGGTTGAAGCAATGAATTATGAACTACTGATTCTTGCACGCAATGCAGGAGCTATTGGTGAAGTATTGGGGAATAGCGATCTGTTGGTTAATACCGATAGCCCCATTGAGTTCGCTCGTAAGGTATATAAGTTAGAACAAGTATCTGAACGAGATAGGGCCATTGCTCGATATGGAGATCAGCTTGAATCACTAGGACTCAAAAAGGCAAGTGAGGGCTATGTGGAACTACTAACTACCCTTGTTACGAAAAATAAAGCGGCTGCCGGAAATCTAACGGCTACAAATAAAGCAGGCTCAAAGCACGCGAACGCAATCTAAAAAGAATGATCACTCGTAACTTACTACATCAAATCGAGCTTCTCGCCAGGAAGGCAAGCAATGAAATAGTGCAATTTGGGAAAATCGATAGTCAACGAGAGCGAATCCTCAATGGACTCTATAGGTCACAAGCCAGCATTGGTGAGTCTAAAGTAAGAGAGGCCAAGAACTCAGAACTGGTTTCTTTATTGATCTCTAGAGTGGATCGGACCGAAGAACACGCAGACAACGATCTTGAACTAAATAACCTACTAGCCCAAGTAATGGCACATGCAAGTCTGGATTTAGACGCTCCGTTAGCTTCAGAGATTCCCGGAGGTCAAGCTGGCAAGCGCCTTCTCGCAAAGCTCATTAGATGGTATCTGGGCTACATCGGAACTCAAGTAGATAGTTTTATGACCGCAAGTGCGCGAGCAATTCACTATCTTGCTAATCAGAGTCTACATTCAAATCCAAGTTACTTTCGGTCTGATAGGATGGACTTCGATTGCAAGTACCCCTCACTTGATGCAACTTGGTGGATTGCTTACCCAAAACAAGTTCTGCTTTCGAATGATGGAATTCCGTCAGGCAACCCTATTTTGCACTTAGGGTGCAATCAATTGGAACTCTTGGAAGCTCTTCGGGAAAATCATTTGAAGTGTTATGGGGTGAAGCGCCCCTATGGACCACTGGACCAAGGAACCCTCGATAGGCTTGATATTCGCGAGGAAGATCCATTTGAACACCTAGACTCAGTCGGTGAAGATAGCCTAGCGGGTATTATTGCGTCAAATATCGTTGAAATACTATCGCCTCGCGAGGTTGTCGATTTCGTACGACGAGTTGATCGGGCGCTTGGTGACGATGGTTTTTGCTTTGTCTATTCCATCTCGCGCAAAGGGTGGGACGAGCAGATTGACAGCCCGTATCGAGATTTGTCTATATACAAACCAATTTCTAGCTCAACATGGCTATACTTATTCTCTCAACTTGGCTTTGAGTGTAAAGCAATCGAACCGCATGACAAAGTCGATTTCTTGATTGTAGCCAGAAGACCGAATCTATGAAACTTCAATTTGTAGTTCCGCGCTATGGAGTTGAGATATTGGGAGGGGCAGAATCGGCTGCACGAATGTTGGCGGAACGAATTGTTCGATACTGCGACTGGGATGTAGAAGTACTCTCTACTTGTGCTCTAGATCATATTAGCTGGGAGAATGAACTTGCCCCAGGTAAGTCCGAACTCAACGGAGTTAGTGTGTATCGTTTCATAAATGAGCAAGGAAGACTTCCTGAGTTCTTTGAGCTTGATGCAAAGCTAAAATTAGATCCACTTGCCTTTACCCTTGCGCAGTCGCGTGACTGGGTTGACCTTCAAGGTCCAATTAGTAAGGGCTTATTGGAAGCTATAGAGACTTCGGACGCCGAATTTATTGCTTTCTATCCGTACTTATTCCATCCAAGTGTTATTGGAGTAACAAAAGCACCTTCAATAAAAGTCTTGCATCCCGCAGCACATGATGAGCCTGCACTTTACTTGGATATTTTCAAGAAAACTTTTAGTGCTTTTGATGGATTTGTATACCACGCTCCAGCGGAAAGGCGTTTGGCACAGCGCGTCATGCCTATCGCGCATATACCGCAGATAACCTTAGGTCTTGGAACTATTGATCCATGCGGAGTGGGGAAGGCACCTTCAGAGATTGTCAATCTTGGCAATAGTCCTTATATAATCTCTCTTGGTAGGATTGATGAAATGAAGGGCTCAGTTTATCTGGCAGAGTTCTTTATTGAATATAAGAAAATATTCCCGAGTAACCACAAACTGTTATTTGTTGGTCCCGACTTAGTGAAGCTCCCTAGGAACGAGGATATAATCGTTGTAGGCCCCGTCTCAGAAGCCGACAAATGGGATTTGTTACGCGGCGCAGATCTTCTTATATCTCCATCGGCATATGAGTCCTTTTCACTAGTTATTTTCGAAGCATGGAAAAGTCGGGTACCTGTTCTGGTGAACAGCAGTTGTGAGGTAACTCTAGAGCATTGTAAATCTTCAAAAGGGGGTGTATGGTTTGATTCGTTTAGGGATTTCTGTTCCAAACTATATATATTGCTAACCAACTCCACTATAAGATCTGAACTAGCTGAGAATGGATTTACCTACACACAAGATATGTATAATTGGGAGAA
>JAKAVM010000081.1 GCA_021827485.1 Actinomycetes bacterium | reverse complement strand
TCGACGGGAAGGTTTGGCACCTCGATGTCGGCTCGTCGCATCCTGGGGCTGAAGCCGGTCCCAAGGGTTGGGCTGTTCGCCCATTAAAGCGGTACGCGAGCTGGGTTTAGAACGTCGTGAGACAGTGAACGAACCTGGCTGTCTATAAACTTGGCTATATGCTGGAAACACCGGAGAATTCTGCGCTACTCGTTCGCAGTCAACCCGTGACTGATACACCCTGGTTGTACGGTGGGTGGTCATGGAGACTGCGGGCAGTGAAAATGCGACAGGTGCGGTCAATCAGCAGGAAAGACTGGACCCGTACATAGCGGGTTTCGTTGATGGAGAGGGCAGCTTTCATGTAGCGCTGCAGCGGAACCCCTCGACGAGATGCCGGTGGCAACTCGTCCCGGAGTTTCGTGTCAGCCAAGATGTGTCGCGAGTTCAGGTCCTAGAGGCCATTCGCGAGCGTCTGGGCTGTGGGGCGTTGCGAGAGAATCACCGCGGGTCCGCGAACGACCGAACGATAGTGTTCGTCGTACGCCGTCGCTCTGATCTTCTTTGCAAAGTGATCCCTTTTTTCGAGAGAAATCCACTTCTGAGCTGCAAGAGTCACGACTTCCTCGTCTTTGCCGACATAGTTAGGCGAATGTCAGAGGGAGAGCATCTTGATCCCGACGGTTTTGAGCGGCTTGCCGCTCGGGCCGTAGTGATGAACGGAGGCGGTCGCTACCGCCGGGTTCACCGCAGCACAGAGTCCAGAATCCTCAGAGACCATATGCCAAGCACCGCTCCAGATTCTGGGGCGGTGAAGATATGGTCCGATCTGCATGGCGACATGCAGAGCCAGGCAGAAATGCCCTGGCCCCTGGCGCCTGGGCGCCAGAGGTAACAACAATGTCGGTCCCTATCCGGTGCAGCCGTAGGAGATTTGAGGAAGGCTGTCCCTAGTACGAGAGGACCGGGACGGACGCAGCTCTCGTGTGCCAGTTGTCCTGCCAAGGGCATGGCTGGTTTGCGACCTGCGGAAGGGATAAGCGCTGAAAGCATCTAAGTGCGAAGCCCGTTCCAAGATGAGATCTCCCACAGGGTAACCTGGTAAGGCCCGTGGTTAGACGACCACGTTGATAGGCCGGAGGTGTAAGCGCGGTAACGTGTTCAGCCGACCGGTACTAATCGGCCGAGGGCTTGGGAATTTTTGCTCGTGCTCGCTATGGATCGCTCAAGGACGCTTCGTCCGGCGATTCAGCTTCATGGAAGTATTGATGCTTTGGCAAATTGGTGCCATGGCAAGACATTATCCTCGCTGAGCTAACAAATATCGCAGGACGACAGGGTTTTCGGTGGCCATGGCGACAGGGAAACACCCGTTCCCATCCCGAACACGGCAGTTAAGCCTGTCAGCGCCGATGGTACTTGGGGGGAGACTCCCCGGGAGAGTAGGACGCCGCCGAATTTCTAAGTGAGAGAGGGCCTCGAGTAGTGTACTCGGGGCCTTTTTTCGTAAATCCAGGATAGTATTCTGTATCTGGGGCCTTCCCCCACGATTTCAATATCGTATTGGGAGTTGTATTAGATGATTCAAGATGGAAGTGTTTTAGAAGTGGCAGTGATATCAGCATTCTCCAAAAGAGAGCGAGTTAAAATTAACCAGGCTAAAACTGCAATTTGCTTATTTGTGATGGTTTTGACGATGGGAGCGGTGGTCACAGCATGTACGTCAAATCCTTTATCGAAGGCTCGCTCGACACCTCCGCATGGTCAACGATCGAATGATGCTCCCACTGCTCTTTCTAGTTCCGGTGACCTTTCTGGTTCATCGGGGATGTCCGGAAATCCCGTTCTTCCGCCAGTAAACGGTCTCTACCTAGGTGCATTTGACAATGCCGCGGGCCAAAATGGAACAGCCAATGGAGGAATGGGAACCTATACGCAACTACTTAATTTGGAGTCCCAAATAGATCGAAAAGTTGCTATCGATCTTCACTACAGTACCTGGACAACCGATCTTGCAAGTGCTTCGGTTGTAGATGATTTACAAGCAGGCCGCATTCCGTTGATTTCGTGGCAGTGCGGTGCGCCAGATTCCTCGGTAGTTGCTGGACAATATGATTCGTTAATTGTTGCGCAAGCAAAGGCTATTGCTAGTTTGCATCATCCGGTTATGATCCGGTGGTTCTGGGAGATGGAGTACACGGGAAGCAATGGTGGTAAACAAGGCGCTAACGCTGCAAAGTGTATTGGTAGCGCTGGGCCACAAGGTTATATAAGTGCATGGCGTCACATTGTAACTATTTTTCGCAACAACGGGGCAACTAATGTTGCTTGGGTATTTTGTCCGGGAGATAGTTCTTATGGACCAAACGCACTTACTGACGGCGTATCAGCTAGGTTATACTATCCGGGCAATAGTTATGTCGATTGGATTGGCGAAGATGCATATTCAAGAGCGGTACCAAAAACTCTGCCTAACCTGGTTACAGGCTTGTACCAGGTATATGGCAACTCAGGAAAGCCGCTAATTATCTGCGAGACTGGCGCCGAAGGTACTTTTCAGAGTGCCTTTATTGCTAGCGCAGCCCAACTCCCAAGTCAATATCCGAATGTAAAGGCAATTGTTTACTTTGATTCGCATGGTCCTCTTGGTTCTTATGTATTGACCCCTCAAGGTTTAGAGGCTTTCAAAGCCCTTGGGGAAAATGCGAACTTTAATCCTTGAAGAGTAACGGGATTCAGATTCCTGGAAAGTGGAAGAAACAGACTTGAGTGCCATAAGCAAGCAAGTTCTTCATAGGATCCCAGAGCGATATGTCCAATGAAGCATACCCTTCACTTGCCCAGTGGGCTTTAGAGTAGCCTAGGATCCACTCTGAGGTGGTCGGCGTTCCTAAATGGACGGTTAAATCAGTACTAGGGGCTACCCATACAGGTTGACCCGGCCCAACTTTTTCGCCAACTGCCCCAGGCATGGTATCGCAGAGAGTAACTAAAGCAAGCGGATCGAGAGTACCGTCTGGCAGAAATGGCACCTGTTTGAATTGATGCCAAACTGCTTTCTCTGATGTTGTTGGTTCCCAACTTTCCCACGGGGCATGTCCGATAGCCGATCTCCCTTCGACCCGATACCAAAAAGTCGGTTCAAATTGTCTATGAAAATCTCTCGGCGGATTATCCCAAAAAGACCTACATTTATCGGGTGGCGGTACAATTGGGGCGACGAGATCTACGAAGGAATACCCATCCCGAATGGATCCAAAAATCGCCGTCGTTATGAGTCCGTTCGATGACCCTTCGTTTCTCACCACAGCCATTGCCTGTGAGATCGACCTTCCTTTGCGCAAGACCGTCACGTCTACTATCACTTTGCCTTCGAGGATCGGCGAAACAAAAACAGTATTAACCGATCGTAAAGTCTGTTCGGGAATTGCTAGCTCCATCTCCATTGCCCGTACTCCAATTGCTGCAACAAGTCCTCCATGGGGGTTAATCGGTGCGTTCCAATTGCCATCCAGCTCAAGCTGGTACTGGCCGGGAATTGTTGGGTTTGGGAGTGGGGAGGTTACCCTGGTGAAATCAGTTGGCATTAGTTAGTTCTCGATAGAATTATTCTTCCACACAAATACACATCGCTATGGTGAATAGCGAGGTAACTATATCATAATTCGCTAGATCTCAAAGTATCTAATCTGACTTGAGCGCGCTACGATTAGGTTTCATGTCTCTTCATAGTAATATCTGTTGAGCTACGGTGATGAGTCCTCTTCTAAGTGGATAGGTGCTATTGCTGGCGTTGGCTTTGTTCTACGAATCTGTTACACGCTCATTGCCCGACCAACCTGGCCCCAGCAAGGAAACTGGTATTATACCCATCAAGCCCAATACTTAGCGCACGGGCATTTCTTTATCGATCCTGTAGCGTTTGCAGTGGCGCACGTGGCGATACATTCGGTTGTCTATCCACCAATGACGACGTTGTCACTGGCTTTTCTCGATCTGGTGGGTCTAGCGACCCCTTTTGCTCATCAAGTGGTATGGTGCATGATCGGAACTGGGACGGTAGTTGTTCTTGGTAAGCTTGGCAACTTGATCGGAGGTCCACAAGTTGGACTAGTCGCTGCCACTGTTGCGGCACTTTACCCCTATTTGTGGATGAACGATCCTCTTGTTTCATCTGAAACTTTGGAACAGTTCCTAGTCGCCTGTGTGTTGTACTCGACTTATCGCGTGCTTCAAGGCCCCAATCTAGCGTGGGCTTGCTCTTTGAGCGTTTCACTATCGATCGCAATATTGACGAGAAGCGAGTATACGCTTCTTGTAATTTTGCTATTGGTGCCCGCAGGCTTCGTGCTCTGGCATATTGAGAAAAGGACAATTGCGCTTGCTCTTGTAGGAATGTCAGCGCTGGTGTTGGCTCCGTGGATTATATACTCCCTCACCAGTTTCCAAAGGCCAGAATTTGTTGCGACTGATTTGGGGGAGACGTTGATTCAAGCTAACTGTCCCGCAGACTACTACTCGGTCGCTATTGGTTTTTATTCGCTCGAAGCGCAGTGCCTTCCCTACACCTATCCGCTGACCGTCAAAGTTCCAAAAGCCACTTTAGATCGCGCGGCAAAGGGTGCATTCCCTAAACTGCACCACGACCCAGCCGACTTAGCCTATGCAAAAAGCCTCTATACCTACGCCAGAAAGAGTCCCCGGTATTTCCCCTATCTGAATCTTTCTACTTTTCGAACTTTTGTTGCCTCTTCGGCCCGAATGTATTTGCAGACCGATGAATCGGTTCAGGATCATTACTGGCAGGGACAAGCAATTTCTTATGCCTCGCGCAATGCCTCAAGAGTTCCGCTGGTAGTGTTGGCGCGCCTTGCCAATACTTTTGGAATCTATCAGCAAGGCTATGCGGTCCAAGCTGACTCCTATTCAGGTAGACCTATATGGGGCTCTGAGATCGGAATGGTGATGTACTACGTCCTAGTTGTTGCCTCGGTGGCTGGGCTTGCCGACTTGCGTCGCCGGACCAGGATCTGGCCCTTACTGGCCCCCATAATCGTGGTGGCAGTGTCGGTAGCGCTTACTTATGGCTTGATCCGTTTTCGATCAGGAGCCGAGCCCTCAATTGTCCTACTCGGTTCGTTCGGAATTGTTGCCTATAGTAAGTCTCTTCGCCAACGATTAGGTCGAGTATCTCTGAAAGGACTCACCCGCCTAGCCTTCGGAGTTGAAGAACTCGACTGAGCGAGGGATTCGTCGCAGTAACGGGTGTGGGGGCAAACAGTACGTGTCTGGATGCAGAAAGCAACAGAAATGGAGTTTTCCGGAATTATTATTCCGCGGAGGAATTATTCTATTGATGAAAAGCTCGAGGCAATTTCTCAATATGTCGCAGATTGGTATTTCTCAAACTATCTAATGAAGCCTGAACGCGGTACGATTGAGTACTATGCCTGGCCCTAGAAGTGAAACGCCGCGCCCAAGGCGCAATAATACGGATAGGCCGCGCTCAACCAAGCCCCGCTACGAAGGCGACCGACCCCGTTCGGACAGGCCCCGCTCAGATCGTCCTCCGCGGGAGAATTCCGACAGGCCCCGCTATCAAGGGGACCGTTCGCGCTCAGACAGGCCCCGCTACGACAGCGACCGTCCCCGTTCGGACAGGCCCCGGTCAGATCGTCCTCCGCGGGAGAATTCCGACAGGCCCCGCTATCAAGGCGACCGACCACGC
>JAKAVM010000054.1 GCA_021827485.1 Actinomycetes bacterium | reverse complement strand
GATCTCGCTGGGGGAGGACTCGCTTCCAATTTAGCGGATTTACTCACTAATAAGAATGCGACTTGGATCTGTGCCGCTTTAAGCGATGATGAACGTAAAATTTCCAAGAGTTACGACAAGGCTCTGAAGTTCAATTCTATCGACGTATTTTTTGTGGACTTAGATCGAGATAAATACAGCCTATCGTATGACTACCTATCTAATTCAATACTTTGGTTTCTTTATCATTCAATGTTTGACAGGGCTAGTCGTCCTACTTTTGATCGCGACTTTCTCAAGGCTTGGGAAGCATATAAGTACACCAACGAATGCTTTGCTAGTAAAATTATTGATCATTCTCCCCACGGTGCGACGGTCTTGGTGCAGGACTACCACTTGCACTTAGTCGCTAAGTACGTCAAACTCGTAAGGCCAGACCTAACAATAGTTCATTTCATTCATACCCCTTTTTGCGAACCAAGCGAACTTGAGATGTTACCTCCTAGTCAAGCTAGAGAGATACTTATGGGTATATCTGAATTCGATTCTTGTGGTTTTCATTCTTGGAGATGGAAGGATAACTTTCTGGCCTGCTGCAAGGAACTCTCAGTCGATCCCCCTAGAACCTTTACGGCTTGTCTTGGAATTGATCCGCAAGCCCTAGAGCGAACTAACAATTCATCACAATGCGAGGCTGAAGCGAATCAGATTAAATCTTTGATTGGATCAAATAAACTTATCTTGCGAGTAGACAGAATTGAACCTTCAAAAAATATCATTCGAGGATTTCAGGCATTTGACCTGATGCTAGATCTATATCCCCAGTTTCGAGGAAAAGTTACATTTCTCGCCCTACTAAATCCTTCACGAGAGACTCTTGAAGAGTACAAGAATTACCGTGATTGCCTTATTGCCACTGTCAATGAGGTCAACAATAAGTGGCTCACTTATACTAGCCATACCCTGGAACCTGGAGTTGATGCGTCCTGGATTCCAATACGACTGGAGATCGCTGATAACTTTTCCCGCTCAGTCGCTGCGATGCGATTCTATGATGTCTTGCTAGTTAACCCCGTCAAGGATGGCCTAAACCTAGTTGCCAAAGAGGGACCAGTCATAAATGAACGTAATGGAAGTGTTGTCTTATCTCGGCAAGCTGGAGTATTTGATGAGCTTCAAGGATGTGTTCAGCCCATAAACCCATTTGATATTTTGGAGACCGCTCGGTGTCTTGGAGACAGTCTGGAGTTGCCACTTCAAACTAAAACCCATCTGCATACCTTGTTGCTCAAAGGGGCACTTGCATCGACTCCAACAAGTTGGCTCCAGGCTCAGTTTGGATCTATATCTTTGAATAATACTTCATAACAAATCGGAAAGGGCCGTATTGGAAGCAACGTACTTCAATTGCTCATTCTAAGAAGTTTGCTAAGGAATTCCTTGACTTGAATCGGGGATGCTAGAACGACATCTGCTAAGTCCAATAACTCGACTGGCGCTTGTGGCCCTGAAACCGCAACTCGAATTGCTACTTCAAGATCGGCAAGAGTATCTAACTCTCGAAATGCTCCTATATCGCCTACATCGTCACCAATCACGCACACACCGCTCGCCCCACTGCAAAAATGGCCTAAGGTGCTTGCCTTATCAGTGCATCCTTTGGGCACGAGTTCAACAACCATCTTTCCTGCTCTCACCTCAAGATCTAGCGACTGTGCTACAGAATTAACAATCTCGATCACACGATCCTCTAGAAGTGGAGCACTGCGATAGTGTAGCGCAACAGAAAGTATTTTGTCCTCAACTAATAGCAACTCGTTGAGCGAGTTATCATGGAGCAATCCTTCGATCATCCGTCTTGCCGTTGCGATAGTACACTTAGTCGCACTATCCGCTAGACTCCTCAAGTGGTTGGATTCCCAAACTTCCACTCCATAGAGCCCGTAAAGAACTGGGTGGTCCACGTTTTGACGAGGAAATTCTAGCTTGTTGAGTAGGAATGAAACTGGTCGTCCGGAGAGAACGCACACTCTTTCAAAAGTCCGTGCAAGTTCACAGAGTATTTCGGCTGTCCCATCTACCGGATCTGCCTGCTCTGGATTTTCAACGATTTCAGACAACGTGCCATCGAAATCTACGCAGATTGCCCGATCGTTACACCTTAGAAATCTCGATATGAGTTGTTCACTATCGGCCTTCACGAAAGAAGATGCCGTCTATTTGGCCCGTAAAGACGTCAACCCGAGGTAGACGTCGACTGTACACTTTGCGCAACTGTTGGTCCAAGTACCACCAAGATATCTATTCCTTGCACTGAACTTACAGGCGGATTAGCGGGCATAGTCTGAGGAGAAGACCGAATCTGAAGAAATGAGGCAATAGATTGTGCGTTGGGCTGGTAACCAGGCATGTAATATATCGCTGAAGCACTTTCTAACGTACTCGCATTAACTGCTTTGCCATTTTTATATCCCAGGCTAGTAAGTTCATTTACAACTTTACCTGCTGCGCCAGCAACAGATGTTCCGTTTGCCACCATGACTGTAACCTGCGAAGGTTGAACAAGAGGTAGAGTTGTCGTTGTAGTATCTTTCGGAGCTGTCTTGTGCTGAGCTGTATTGGCCGTACCGTGCTGAGCTGTCTTATTCTGGTTGGTTACCGTCGCTGAAGTCGGTCCGGAAGTTTTTCCGGATGAAACAACGGAAGACGATGTCGGACCTGGCGGCATGGGCATAGGTATCGGCTGAACGGTTTTCTTATTCACCGCTCCCGAAGCTTGAGTCTTGCCTAGAATAACTGAACTCAAGACAATAACTAGTATTAGCAAAAACACTGCTTTGAGTGATTGAACGTAAGCAGGAGGGCTGTCATTAGAGTCATCTCCACTACCCCACATTTCATCATTGCTCAATCTTCTAAGCTCCCAAGTTAGTAATAGAAAATCTCTATTTCCTTAGATCATCACAGGTGGGAGCCAACAAATCAAGGACCCTCGTGAAAGTCTAAAGTGAAATTGACTCGGCACCTACCACATTTCCCCAACCCCGGGTGGGTCGAAAGGCGCTCGGAGGCTATGGTTAAGACAAACACCTAAAATACTTGACTAAGTTTAGCTAAGTCCTTTATAATTGTTGGTGTGAGCGAAGTCGTAAATATCCATCAGGCTAAGACCCAGCTTTCTCAACTCATACAGCGGGTCGAGAATGGGGATGAAATTGTAATTGCACGCTCAGGCCGCCCCGTTGCCCGTCTAGTCTCTTGCGGGAACACGATTTCTCAACGTACCCCTGGTTCCTGGCGTGGGAAGGTAGTAATCAGCGAAGATTTTGACGACCTTCCAGATGAACTGCTCGAAGCTTTCGGAGTAATAGGCGAAGAGTGAGGTTGCTACTCGATACTCATGTCTTGCTATGGTGGCTCGCTGATGATTTCCTTTCTCCACCAGCACAACAAGCATTGAGCGATGTCCACAGTGCGGTATTCGTCTCTGCGGCGAGTGCATGGGAGATCTCAATCAAGAAAAAACTCGGCAAACTCGTGGCACCAGACGATCTTGAGAATCAGCTTGAGGCTAATGGATTCAATGCCTTGCCAATCCGAGTAGCCGATGGACTTTTAGCTGGAGCACTTCCTTCCTATCATCGCGATCCCTTCGACCGAATGATAATAGCTCAGGCTATGAGAGAGTCATTGACCGTGGTCACCCGCGATTCTATTTTTCGCTCATACAAAATCTCGTGCCTAGATGCTTGAATCGTCGTTACGGCTTTAAGTCGATCCAGATCTAACCTATAAGTGTTTTGGCTAAACTCTCTTCCTTGGCCGGGGTAGAAGTTGAACTAATGCTTATTTGCGTGTTGGCATCCAGTATGTAAAGCGCGCTATAAGAAGTGGTTCCTACGGAAACCGACAGTACAAAAGCACCGTTGCCTAGCCCAGGGACCTGAGTTATTTTATTATTCTTGGTGGCCTGGGCCTGTTCGTTGGAAAACTGTGAATCGGAAATTGAGCTTTGGAACTCAATTGTTGTGGTTTGACCAGATTCTTGACTCATTACATTGTAAGTGCAAAGCAGAGAATTTTTCCCTGTACTTGAAATAGGTGAACTTAGAGATTCGCCAAGCGCAGTTCCAATAAGCGAAGAACTAATACCTGAGCAGTTTGGATTAGCAAGAAAGCTACTCGATAATAAGCCCCCTCCTGCTAGCGGTCTAGTGCTAGTAGGCGAACTTACTGGGGTAGCTGAAGTTGGTGAACTATTAGCACCTGCTTGAGAACTCCGAGTGGTTTTACTTACGTTCGCTCTATGGGGTGGAGTTGAAACCTTGACTTTAGAAGAACTCGAACAACTAACTAGCAATACGCCGCCAACTGTTAGAACTACAAGAATCTTAGAAGCAACTCTTAGATAATTCATTCTCGATCAATCTCCTCGAATCTAAATCGCTGAAATCAGGAAGCTAGTCGAACTGCCCAGCCAGACTGAGCACTTGATGCAACAGTCCCGAAGAAGCTTGCATCTCCAAAACTATAGATACCTCCTCCGGAAGCGAGTATCCAATAGCCTCTTCCATCTGGAGTTGAGGTAATGCCCACAACGTGTGTCTGAATCTGCACACTACCCACTTCTGAGCCATAGAACGCAGCGTCGCCAAAAGCAAAGACTCCACCGTCGGAACCCACTAACCAGTAGCCGTTGCCGTCAGGAGTTGCGGCCATGGAAACAATCGGAGCCGAAAGCGTCATAGCCCCAGTCGAGCCAAGATACTTAGCGTCGCCAAAAGCAAAGACTCCACCGTCGGAACCCACTAACCAGTAGCCATCACCGTCAGGAGTTGCGGCCATGGAAACAATCGGAGCCGAAAGCGTCATAGCCCCAGTCGAGCCAAGATACTTAGCGTCGCCAAAAGCAAAGACTCCACCGTCGGAACCCACTAACCAGTAGCCGTTGCCGTCAGGAGTTGCGGCCATGGAAACAATCGGCTTATTTGGCGATACTGGGATTGAGCCAAAACTCGGGGCTTTGCCAAAGCTTTCGACATTACCATTTGCGGTGGCAACCCAATACCCTGCACCGGGCGCTAGTGGGGTAGGAGGATCAAAGATTAGTTCACTGGAGGGTCCAGTCGAGCTACTCCCAAAGGGTGTCGACACAGTTATATATCCGGTAACTTTATTGATCGAATATGACGGAGGAATCGCGACAGCGATTGCCCCATTCCCAACTACTAAAAATATGCTAATTGGCTTGCCATTAAACGACACTTGTGTAGTGCTGGAGAGATTGGATCCTGTTACGATAACAAGACCAATTTGATTTGTGTAGAGAGTCGAAGGTGCTACTAACTCAATAGTTGGGGGACCGGGATTGCCTCCATCAGTTGTTGAGAGTACAACTCCGCCTCCAAATATCTCAGATTGACCGCCACCGGGCCCGTATTGAAAGTACCCATATCCCTGTACTGGTCCAATGCCGACGGTCACACAGCTGGTAGTTGAAGAACAATTTATTCCAGTATAAAAGGCACTTGAAAGAGGCTGCTGCGCGTTCCAGGTTCCACCTCCGTTAGTTGAGCTTATTATATAAGCCCGTTGAGGAGTGAACTGGGGACTATATCCTTGTTGAGATCCTAAATATCCTTGACTTGCAAGAAGATAGCAGCTTGAAAAAGCGCAGTAGATACTATTTATGTTATCTACTCCAGCTTGCCCATTTGCTAGACCATACAGTTGCACTTGCCAGCTTTGTCCTCCGTTTTGAGTATTCAAAACCAGGTCAACGGCGGATAAGGAGTTGGGACTAGAACCACTACAAGGACCCACACAAGGACCGAAACTAGCGCTCGTAGATGTATTGCCCAAAGTTGGTGGTGGACCAACTTGCATCAAATTTTGCGCTGTACCGGCCGCGAAGCAGTCCAACTTACTCTCACACGTAAAGGAGGTAAACTTTGTACCAATAAGTTGCGGAACCGTCTCGGCTAACCAAGTAGCTCCACCATTTTGTGTAGCATAAATGTGGTCTCCACCTACTACCCAACAACTCTGCGTTCCCATCTCGCAGTAAACATCGTTTAGACCTCCAACTGGAAATGAGTTGGCAAAGTACCAGTTTGTGCCGTCAGAAGTCTCAGCCATTGTAGAGTTTCCAATTGCAAAGCAATGATTTTGGTCATAACACGATACTGAAGCAAATACTGTATTCTGGCGTTGCATCTGCGTAAAGGTTGGTGCAATAAAGTTCCAACTAGCTCCCGCATTTGAAGTACCTACAATTGTAGAGGAGGCTCCCACAGCCCAACACTCTGAGGTAGTAGGACAGTCTATGGACTTTAGCCCGTAGGAAAACTGACTTGTAAAGCTAACCTTCCAAGTATTGCCCCCATCGATACTCTCTAAAACAGACTCTCCCCCACCAAAATTAGACCCGCCCTGAATAGCCCAACACTGACTTGTCGTCGGACATGACATTGAAGCAAAGCCACTTGATGAAGGATCACTACTCCCTGCAACTAACGAAGTTTGCCATGTTACTCCCCCGTCAGAGGTGCTAATTACCGTGCCTGTCATAGAGGTCTGACCAGAGCTTGCAAAACACTGAGTTGAGCTGGGGCAGGAAACATCAGAAAGCCCAGAAGTTCCTGGTGCAGACTGGGTTGTCCAGCTAATCCCAGAGTTACTCGTAGTCAGCACTTCAGAAGGAAGATCGCTGGACCCGCTTACGCTATAACCATTTCCGCCGAAAGAGTAAAGTGACAGCGTAGTATTTTCACCTACCGCGATACAGTTTGTCGTAGTAGCACAAGTGATTGACGCAATACTAGCCGAGTCAGATGCTTGCTGAACAGACCAGGTGGAGCCAAAGTTTGATGTGTAGTTTACATCTCCTCCTGATGCGACCCAGCAGGAAATCGACTGACTGTTGGGAATGCAAAATACCGAGTCCATGAATCCATTATTTGTTCCACTAAGCAACTGATTAGTCCAACTTGTGCCTCCGTCACTAGTTGTCTCCACAACGTTGTCGTAAAAGCCTACCGCCATGCAGTCCGTTGAATTAGCACAAGACAATCCCCTTAGGTTAGACGACAAGTTGTTATTTGCCACAGTCCAAGTTGTCCCACCATCAGAGGTTGCAATCGCGACACTAACGTTAGCTTGTCCAGCAAGTGATCCTATCGGGCCGGGCCCTCCAATTGCCAAGCAGTCTTGACTAGAAGTACATGAGATAGAAAAGAGTGACGAAACCGCAAAAGCAGTTGGTGAGTTGACTGCAGATGGGACGGTTGGAACACTTTGCTCACTCCACGTTACGCCATCGGAAGTAGCAAAGATCACTGGAGTGTAAAAGTCGCTCATTCCAACTGCCCAACAGTTAGTAGCTCCAGGACACGAAATCGAATATAAATATGACTGTGCTGGCAGCGTACCACTTGACCAAGTTTGACCGGCATTCGTAGTTGAGATAATCTCTCCTATCCCAGAAGCTTGGTCATTAGCAATTGCAAAGCAGTTAGAAACTGTTGGGCAAGCAATATCTTGGATAGATACTCCAGATAGCTCAACGTTCCATCCACTGGTTGAACTTTGAGTCTTTGCACCCGGAATAGAAATTGACCCAACTCCATGTGAGGGCAGTATGTGGCTGGAAATCTCCTTATGAACGCCTAGTGGGGCGCCACGATTCAAAGTAATTGCAGCTGGCCCAAGACCATAGGCGCTTTGACCCCCAGCTAATACTGCACAAGTGAGAATTACCCCCACCGAAACTGAGATGGACTTACAAAACGCCTTTACCATATAACGCCTCCTTGAATTGACTTCGAAAATCCTAGCCCAAAATGTGGAATCAAGCACTGTGATTTGTATCGGGCTCAATCCAGGTCCGAAGAGCCCCCTTACCCGCGAACCCCCGCTAGAACGCGAAGAGGCCGTAAACTAGCTAGAATCCGAAGAGCCCAATTATATCGGAAACATCAAAAGAGCCGGTGGTCGGACTCGAACCGACGACCTGACGATTACAAATCGTCTGCGCTACCAACTGCGCCACACCGGCACTGACAGAGTTTGAACTCCAAATAATTTAACCACAAAAAGCACCTCCCTACCACATAGACCCTCTACGTATTTGCGACTCGGCTCTTATAAACCTCATAAAGTGCCACGGCAGCGGCAGCGGAAACATTTAGCGAACCAATCTGCCCGGTTTGAAGAATTGAAGCCACCACATCGCACCGGGAACGCACAAGTCGCGATATTCCGCTTCCCTCAGATCCAAGAACTATTCCAAGCGGTTCCGACAAAAGACTAACTTTATCCAGTGGTTCGTCACCATCCGGACACAGCCCAATTGTCCAGATATTATTCCTCTTCAAGACTTCCAAGGCCCCGGCTATTCCCGGAACAATCGAAATTGGTAGCCTCTCTAAAGCCCCTGCCGCAGCCTTCATCGCCGAGGGTGTTAGTTGAACACTCCGATTCTTAGCTGTGATAATTGCACTTGCTCCGAAAGCTAAGGCACTTCGTGCAATGGCACCAAAGTTCTGTGGGTCGGTAACTCCATCTAAGAGAACATAAAATGGCGGCGTATTCAGAGTGCCTATATCACCTCCATTTCTTGGTGTTGGCCCTGATAATTCTGGTGTTGGCCCCGATAATTCTGGTGTTGGCCCCGATAATTCTACTAATTCACCAAGCGATAGAATTTCAATAGGTTCCGCAAATGCTAATAACCCCTGGCAATTAGCAGTTTGTGAGAGACCAGACAATTCCTGCGAACCTACAAAGCGCAAATTCGTCTTTCGTTTACCACAAGTATGGATAATTTCTTGGATTAGAGAATTCGCCCGTTCAAACTCAAATCTTTCATCAACCAGTACTTGTTCGACCTTGCGCCTATTGCTATTTATAAGTTCATATACAGCGCGAACTCCCTCGACCTGCTCGCCGTTAGTCCTTGACCGATCTCGTGATCTAGTCGGTCCGCTTATTCTTGGCGTGGCTGCACGCCGTGGTGGCAAAGGTTGCGATTTAGGTGCTTTCAATTTCTAGAAATCAAAATACTAGCCCAACACATAATTCCTTCACCTCTCCCAATGGCTCCAAGACCTTCCATGGTTGTAGCTTTTACATTTACCGGAGCGCTTAGTAAGTCCTCTAGCCTTGACTTGATTGATCCCTTATACGGAGCAATCTTAGGAACCTCACATATTATGGTTAGGTCACAATTCACACATCGCCATCCGATCTTATTTACTTTCTCAACAATAGATCTAAGTAACGAAATACTATCGGCATCTCTAAAGTCTGGATCGTTATCCGGAAAGTGCTCGCCTATATCACCCAGACATGCTGCGCCCAGTAGAGCATCGATAACGCAATGCGACACGACATCAGCATCTGAATGCCCTTTTAGACCGTCGTAATCTGGTATAACTACTCCGCCAAGCACCAATGTTCGAGTAGAATCGAATGGGTGAACATCCACACCCAGCCCTGTACGAAATTCTTCGGCTAACATTTATCTAATCTCACCGGATATCATTTATCTTGCCGCCCAAAAGTGTCTCGCATAAAGCGAAGTCTGATGGGATTGTAACTTTTATATTTCGCGGATCGCCCTGCACAATCACGACTTTTCCACCGATATTTTCGACCAAATGGGCATCATCGCTAGCATCGGACAAGCTTTCGTGAGCTTGCTTTAGCTTAATCAGTCGAAATGCTTGCGGCGTTTGCACTGCATATACGCCTTCTCGCTCAAGTGTTGAATGAACTTCTATAAAACCCTGATTATTTGAAATCGATCTCTTGAGGGTATCAGATACAGCAACCCCTGGAATAGCGCCATCAGCTCCACCTTCAACAGCACTGATTACCCTTTCAAAAAGATCCTTGGATGCGAGTGGTCTCGCACAATCGTGTATTATGACGATATCAGCCGAGTCAGGAACCTTGCTAAGACCTTGCCTAACTGACTGCGATCTCGTATTGCCACCAACTGTCACCGCGTCAACGTAAAGATAATCGTTTTTGTCACAATCTTGCGGCACAACCAAAATAACGCCTTCGCTAACTTGTCGAGATACTGAGGTGGCCCACTCAACTAATGGCTTTCCACAAAGCTTTTCAAACTGCTTTTGCCCGCCAAAGCGTGATCCATTACCTCCAGCTACAACTATTGTCCAAACTTTCACGCCAACGGCCCGTCTGTAGGCGGCTCCTCCATTGATGCAAAAATTAATATTCCCATCGAAGTTTGCTTGACATTTCTCACAACAACGCTAACAGCCGATCCGATCGATTCTTCACCATCGGCTACTACTACCATGGTTCCATCCTCTAAGAAACCAACTCCTTGTCCCGGCTCCTTACCTTTCTTTGTCAGTTCCAACCTAAAAGTTTCTCCTGGCACATGCCGTTCCCTTAACAGTTCATTTAACTGGTCAAGGTTTAGACACGTTACATTATGAAGCTCGGCTAACTGCTGAAGTGGCAAATCAACTGTAATGATCCCGGTTCTTATTCGGCGAGCAAGTTCAACTAATTTTGCGTCCGGGTCGCTTTGACCCATTACTTCTTCCTCTACAACATGCACCTCAATCCCGGGAACCTTGCGAAGTTCTTCTAATACGCTAAGTCCTCGTCGACCTCTTCGACGTCGTGTGGGATCCTGAGCATCAGCAATCGAGCGAATTTCATCTAATTCAAAGTTTGGAATTAAGAGATTGCCCGAAACTAGCCCGTTCTGAGCCAAGGCAAGCAAGCGACCATCTAGTACCGCCGACGCATCCAACAAAGTGATCTCAGAGCCTAAGTTATGAGAGTATGCCGAGGCTTTGGCCAATGGCCGAGTCGATAAGCCGGCTGCTGCGAACAACTCTTCGCTTTTTGAAGAGCCAATTGAGTAACCAAAGTAACCAAACACCCACACGATAAGCATAAAAGCAATCCAGCCTATTTTGTGGGGAATCAATACAGGTGCCGGAATCGCAATTAGCGCTCCGAAAACCGCACCACTCAAACTTCCAACTGTACCAGCCATTAATTTATGGGCTGGAAGTGATTCAAACCGAGCGTCAACGTAGTTGACCTCTCGATTAAGGAATCGACCGACACCACCGCCAATAACATAACCAATCAGCGCGCCAAGTACCGCACCAATTACAGCAGAGTGGGCTTTTGACTGATCAACTCCCGACCCGATAGAACCGCCGCCAAGACTATATCCTAACGCCGTGCTCATCAGTACAATAAGGAGACGTACTACTTCGACAAAAAGCGATGCACCTGATGACCCAACACCTGTTGGGGCACTAGATTGCTCTTTTGAATCGCCGTTTGATTTAGACGATTTCGATCGTTTAAGGAAGGGCAGCGTTGAGTCGCTTCTCAGCTTCTTCTTCGTCGACACCGATCGCGAAGGTGAGTTCGGAGACGAGTATTTGCCTAGCCCGTGAAAGCATACGCTTCTCCCCAGCCGACAGGCCTTTATCCTTATCTCTTATTGAGAGATTTCTTACTACTTCGGCAACCTGATATATATCGCCTGACTTCAGCTTCTCTACATGATTCTTGTAACGGCGCGACCAGTTGGTTGGCATCCGAGCTTCCTTCTTGCCAAGAACGGCAAAAACTTCCTCAACTTCTTCGTCGTTTATCACTTCTCGAAGCCCAACTTCGTCAGTGTTGTCAGCGGGCACCATCAAGGTCAGATCACCATAAGCTAGCTTCAAGATCAAATAATCTCGCTTCTCGCCGAAAGCTTCTCGCTTTTCTCGCTTCTCGACCACAGCTGCACCATGGTGCGGATAGACCACTTTATCACCTACATCAAACTGCAATTTTGCTCCTAAGGCTAGCACCGCCCCAAATGGGTGCGGATATGTCCACTACAAGAGAGTATGAACCACTAACTACCAGGGTAGAAAGTTTTTCATCAAATAACAAACTCAACCGACCAAAAGGGCTCCAAAATTTGCACTGTAGCCCCAACCACCAACCACAAAACCCATTGTAACCTGGTGTTTTAGCTCAAAATCTAGTTTCAAATCCGCTAAGAACTCACCGCTGGTCCTGGACCGGCACTTGCAAGCTCCATTGGCGGGGGCTCAAATCCTTCAATAGTCCGGAACACAATTTCTTCACCTTCAGCATCAACCACAATAGTCTCTCCAACCCGGAACTCCTTCCAGAGAATCTTCTCAGACAGTGGCGCTTCTATATACTGCTGGATCGCCCTTCTAAGTGGCCTGGCTCCAAGCATATGGTCATATCCCTTCTCAGCCAGAAGTGATTTAGCACTATCAGTCAACTCAAGACCAAGTCCTTGGGCGCTAAGTTGCTCTCGAACTCTTGTGATCAAAAGATCAACAATCTCCGTAACCTCTTCTTTAGTTAAGCTATGGAAGACTATTACTTCATCTACACGGTTCAAGAACTCTGGCCTGAAATGCTCTTTCAGGGCCGAGTGAACCTTGTCTTTCATACGCTCATAGGTCACTGCTTCACTCGAAGACATGAAACCGACCGAAGCTTTACCTAGATCTGCAGTACCCAAGTTAGATGTCATGATCAATACAGTGTTCTTGAAATCTACGGTGCGTCCCTGCGCATCGGTGAGCCGACCATCTTCTAGTATCTGCAACAAAGCATTGAAAACATCTGGGTGTGCTTTTTCCACCTCATCGAATAGGACGACAGAAAATGGCTTTCTCCGGACTGCCTCTGTAAGCTGTCCGCCTTCGTCGTACCCAACATAGCCCGGAGGTGATCCAACCAATCGAGATACCGTATGCTTTTCCATGTATTCGCTCATATCGAGTTGGATCAGCGAATCTTCGTCTCCAAAAAGAAATTCGGCCAGAGTCTTGGCAAGCTCAGTTTTGCCTACGCCTGTGGGCCCTAAGAAGATAAAGGAACCACTTGGCCGCCTTGGATCCTTGAGACCGGCACGCGTCCTTCGAATTGCTTTGGAAAGCGCTGTGACCGCTTCGTCTTGACCAATAATGCGCTTGTGCAACTCATCTTCCATCCGCAAAAGTTTGGCTGTTTCCTCTTCGGTCAGTTTGTATACCGGTATTCCAGTCCAAGTAGAGAGCACTTCAGCGACGACCTCTTCATCAACAATGTCAAAAAGGTCTACACCGTCTTCGCGCCACTCTGCTGCCAGGGCATCCTTGCGGCTCCGAAGCTCCGTTAGTTGCTCAGTCAACTTGTCTACAGCTTCGCTATCATTGCGAAGCTCGGCAGCAATCTTGTCCTTCTCAGCTTTGGCAATAGCGTCTTCCACTTTACGGAAGTCAGGCGGGGTTGACATTCTTCTAATCCTCAGCCTACTGCCTGCTTCGTCAATCAAATCGATTGCCTTATCGGGTAGGTACCGATCTGAGATATAACGGTCAGCAAGGTTTGCCGAAGCGACAATTGCTTGATCTGTAATTGTTACCTGATGATGACTCTCATAGCGATCTCTTAGCCCTCTAAGGATCTCTATCGTATGGGCAAGCGACGGTTCCTCAACTTTGATTGGTTGAAATCTTCTCTCTAGGGCAGCATCTTTCTCAAGATGCTTACGATATTCGTCCAAAGTAGTTGCACCAATTGTCTGAAGTTCTCCCCTGGCCAACATTGGCTTCAATATTGACGCAGCATCTATCGCACCTTCGGCAGCTCCCGCGCCAACCAGTGTATGCAATTCGTCGATAAATAAGATTATATCGCCCCTGGATCGTATCTCTTTAAGAACTTTCTTGAGCCGCTCTTCAAAGTCACCTCGATAGCGACTACCTGCCACCAGAGCTCCAAGATCAAGGGTGTAGAGTTGCTTGCCGCGCAAAGTATCTGGTACGTCATCGGAGACGATGCGTTGCGACAATCCTTCAACAATTGCAGTTTTCCCGACTCCAGGCTCCCCTATCAGCACTGGGTTATTCTTGGTTCGACGCGATAGAACTTGCATAACTCGTTCCATCTCGCGCTCACGCCCAATCACTGGATCAAGCTTATTATCGCGAGCCAATGCAGTTAGGTTGCGACCGAACTGATCGAGAATAGGCGATCCAGTTGGCCCATCTTGTCCTCCTGGCCCAGCTCCAACCCCAGCAGTTTCTTTCTGACCGCGGGGATAGCCAGACATCATGTTGACTACTTGCTGGCGAACTTTATGTAGATCCGCACCTAGGCTTTGCAGAACTTGCGCGGCTACGCCTTCACCTTCACGAACAAGACCTAACAGCATATGCTCAGTGCCAATATAGTTGTGGCCCAGCTGAAGCGCCTCTCGCAACGATAGTTCAAGAACTTTCTTAGCCCTAGGCGTAAACGGGGGCGAACCGGTCGTCGATGAACTGGCGGGACCGATGGTTTCTTCGACCTTTTCTCTAACTGCATCCAAGGTAATGCCCATCTGCTGTAGGGCCTTAGCGGCTACGCCTTCACCTTCATGAATTAGACCTAGCAAGATATGTTCAGTCCCAATGAAATTATGGTTTAGGAGACGCGCCTCCTCTTGGGCCAACACCAACACACGTCTAGCTCTATCTGTAAATCGTTCAAACAACTGTGACCGTCTCCTCAGAAGGGAATTTCTTCCCGGCTAAAAATTGGCTAAAAATTGTATTTGCCAAAAAGCACTTACTCATAACCCCTAGTCTAGTCGCCAGATACGACAAAGGTGATACGCCGAGGCTTTTTGCAGTATTTTCAGCCATTTTTACTCCTTATATCCTGGTCAACAACTTTCCTAGTCATTCTATGCCCGTCTATGATTTCTAATATTGAATTCTTTATACAACCTTCCAAACTTCATCGGCAAGTATGACCAATTACCTAAAGGAAAAGGGGTTCTAACACTGCTGAACCAACTATATTTCCCCATTCCATGGTTGGCTATAAAGCCCCAGGGTAATAGAGTTTAGATGAATCCAGTTGATTGTCTTTGTTTGGAAGAGATTTCGCCTTCCCTAGATCGACTTGAGGCCCAACTACGGAAGTCAGCTGGGGCAGACGATCCTTTTCTGTCAGAAGTAGCTCGACACTTAATTACTGCCGGAGGCAAGCGACTGAGGCCAATATTGTGTATAGCTGCAGCCCTAGCCTGTGGTGGAACTCCGACTGACGAAGTCATCTTAGGAGGTGTGGCCGTCGAATTAGTTCACCTGGCCTCTCTTTACCATGACGATGTCATGGATGAAGCTACCGATCGCAGGGGAGTTCCAAGTGTTAATTCCAGATGGGGAAACAACATTGCTGTAGTTTCAGGTGACTTCCTACTTGCGCGTGCGGCGGCAATCGCTGCTCACCTAGGCACTGAAGTGGCGCGCCTCCTTGCCGACACCTTGGCTAAACTCTGCGAAGGCCAGATAATCGAATGCCAATCGATCTTCGATCTCAGCCGTACCGAAGAACTTTACTTTAGTGCTGTACTCGGGAAAACATCCTCTCTAATGGCTACTTCGTGTCGGATTGGAGCAATCGTTTCGGGGGCGAGCCCGAGTGAGATAGAAAAAGTAACCCTTTTTGGAGAACACTTTGGAACCGCCTTTCAAATACTCGACGACATACTTGACGTAGTTGGAGACCAGAAAGAAATCGGAAAATTAGTTGGTCAAGACTTAGCCGAGGGGATCTATACCTTGCCCACCATCAGAGCGTTAGAAACGCCTATGGTCTCCGATCAATTGAAGATCATACTTGGCAAACCTCTCTCAAACCAAGAACGAGTAAGTGCACAGCAGTTGGTAGCTTCAAGTGATGCAATTACTTACGCATCGCGTATCGCAAATGAATACATCTCCAAAGCGATCGATCAACTAACTGGCATTCGAGAGCGAGAGGTTGTTGAAGGGCTTATTCGTATGAGCAATCAAATGATCGCACAGACAACTAAGAATATGCAATCAGCAGGTGCGGCTTAGGGACATATAAGACTTAGATAGCTTAGGGACATATAAGACTTAGATAGCTTAGGGACATATAAGTCTTAGATAGCTTCCGGACGCAATGTTGGAAATGCTATAACTTGTCTAATCGACGCTACATCAGCAATCAACATCACCAGGCGATCAATACCCATTCCAAGACCCATGGTCGGTGGAAGACCATATTCTAAAGCTCGTAAATAGTCTTCGTCAACGGCCATTGCCTCTTCATCACCCGTCTCTTTGAGTTGAGCTTGGGCCTGAAAGCGATCGCGCTGATCAACTGGATCGCAAAGTTCTGAAAATGCATTTACCAATTCTCGTCCTGCAATAATTAGTTCAAAGCGCTCTGTAAATCCCACCTTCGATCTATGAGACCTTGCTAACGGAGATACTTCTTGGGGAAAGTCAGTCACGATAATCGGACCCCAGAGTTCTGATTCACAAATTTTCTCATAAAGCTCCAGAATCAACTTCCCAGGCCCCCACTCATCTTTAACTTCAATTGCCTTGTCTTTACAAAGTGAAAGTAAGTGAGAATACTCAACATCAAGATCTATCGGTTCTCCAAGTGACTTAGAAATCAATTCACACATTGACTTACGCTCCCAAGGCGGCTCTAAATCTAACGATCTGCCTTGATAAGAAATTTGTGTAGTTCCAATTAGTTCTCTGGCTAAAGAGCTAATTAGATCTTCAATCAACTCGATCCCATCCTCGTAGTCACTATAGGCCTGATAAAGTTCTAACATCGTAAATTCAGGATTGTGACGCGGTGACATGCCTTCATTCCTGAATACTCTGGCAATCTCATAGACTTTCTCAAATCCTCCAACCACCAATCGCTTTAAGTACAGTTCAGGTGCTATTCGCAAGTAGAGTTCGATATCTAACGCATTATGCCTTGTAACAAATGGCTTCGCGCTAGCTCCTCCCGCAATTGGGTGCAGCACAGGAGTTTCCACCTCGACAAAATCAAGTTCATCTAAGTAACGTCGAATGAAGGCAATGGTCTTCGAACGTGTTTGCAATATTGACCTTGATTCAGGATTAGCCCACAAATCTACATAACGCTGTCGATACTTCAAATCAACATCGCTGATGCCCTTCCACTTATCACCAAAGCCTCTCTTGGTTTTCGCAAGCAATACCCACTCTTGCACTCTTACGGAAAGCTCACCCTTTCTAGTAGTGATTACTTCGCCGCTTGCCCCAATCCAATCTCCAATTGACAATTTGCTGAATTCCGAAAACAACTCTGAGTCGTCTTGCGTAGCAAAAAGTTGAATCGAGCCAGTAGAATCAACCAAGCGAGCAAACGCCAACTTCCCTTGTGGCCTCATCAACATAACTCTGCCTGCAACCGAAACATTGGTTCCTGTATGCGACGCTGGCTCTAACGTACTAAATCTATCTAATATAGATATCGTAGTATCTTTACGATCAAAACTATATGGGAACTTTACCTGCATTTTATTTTCCACCATCGTACTTGATCGTCTAAACCTTTAGATCCCAACTTTGCTCCCACTTGCAGGTATGTTCCTCTCAAATATTATTCTCAGTCCATGAAGTGTAAGCCACGGATCGAAGAAGTGCTCAATCGAAAAATGAGGGGCGATGGCACGAGCGAGTCCACCTGTTAGAATAATTTTTGAATCACCCATCTCATCTTCAAGTTTGCGGCAAAGACCTTCCGCTTGAGCTACGTACCCGTAAACCATGCCCGACTGGATTGATTCAACTGTATTCTTACCTATAACCCTTTTTGGAACGATCATCTCCACCCGTCTCAGTGCGGCGGCGTGCGAAAAAAGTGCATCCATTGAGATCTCGATTCCCGGCACAATTGCACCACCAAGATACTCTCCTTCTTTGGAAATCGCATCAAAAGTTGTTGCTGTCCCAAAATCAACTACGATACAAGGTCCTCCGCAAGACGAGAAGGCCCCAACTGCGTTTGCAATTCGATCTGCTCCAACTTCCCGCGGATCATCGTAAAGGATTGATATACCGGTCTTCACCCCCGGGCCCAGTATGATGGAGGGTACGTCATACCATCTGTCTATCATCTCCCTAAGAGCTTGCGTTAGTCTCGGGACCGTAGACGACACCGCAATGCCGGTAATCTCCCCATTCAAGTTGTGGCTTTCAAGACTTAGTAGCTGAGCGATTAGTAGTGCATTTTCATCGGCAGTTCGATCTGGATTGGTTGCAACCCGCCAGTGAAACGCCAAAGCAGGTCTTGTTGGATCAGCTAATGTAAGAGATTGCGAGGCTGACCCAGGTATTAGCTCTGAAATATCCGTGTCGTTTCTTGGATTTAGACCATCGAACATCCCAATAACCGTTTGGGTATTGCCTACGTCAATAGCTAGAAGCATCTATTTTCAATTCTGAACATCTAGACCAATATCTAATATTTGAGCCGAGTGAGTAATACTTCCAACTGATATGAAATCTACACCAGTACTAGCATATTGCGATATGTTATTTTTTGTAATGCCCCCAGATACTTCTACTTTTACTCCAGCATCGTGTGCTATCTTCGTACAGTACTTCACCTGATCCGGAGTCATATTGTCGAGCAATATCAATGGGGCACAAGTCCGAATTGATTCTGCCACTTGGGCCTCAGTATCACACTCCACCTCAATGGGGATATACGGCCATTTTTGTCGTGCCTTCTCCACTGCATCGAAAATTGAAATTCCCGTTAGATGATTGTCTTTGACTAATATAGCTTCAGATAAATCCATCCTGTGATTTAGCCCACCTCCTGCGCGAACAGCTGCTTTCTCTAATACCCGAAGACCTGGGGTGGTCTTGCGAGTGTCTCGAACATTACAATCGGGAGCAATGGCTTTCACTATATCGACTAAATCTCGAGTTGCAGTCGCCACTCCTGATAAGTGACAAAGAAAGTTAAGTGCCGTTCTTTCCCCAACAAGAATCGTTTTCAGTGTTCCCTTCACTTGGCCTAAAGGTTCGGCAGCTTCAATTCTATCCCCGTCTTGGTGAAACCAAACGATCTCCAGAGGTTCAAAGGCAATGTTTACTCTTGCAAAAATCTCCTCGACTCGCCGAAAAGATTCAGTTGCACATCTTGACCCAGCGAAGACTCCGGCAGATCTCGCCACAAACTTTGCAGATAAGGTGAGCCCATCTGGAATTAAGCCAGTAGTAACATCACCTCGTACACCTAGATCTTCACCTATCGCTCTAGCCACTGCGCTTGCAATTGCATCGTCATCAGGATATACGTCTGCCTGATTAACTTTATTACCTGGCATGTCGGCGATTCGATTGTCAAGCTTACCTGACATGTCGGCGATTCGATTGTCAAGCTTACCTGACATGTCGGCGATTCGATCCCCGTCGGCCACTAGGAAAGCCTCTTTCGCAAAGCATGGACGATACGCTTTTCGAATTCTCGCCTGGGAGATTGAAAATCAGTCCGGCTGTGTGCTCCACGGGTCTCTTCACGCAATAAACATGAACTGACAAAGGAATTTATTAGTGTAAGTGCATTCAAAAATTCCAGCCCCCTTGTTCCAATACTTTGACTTTGCTGTACAACATCTTTTTCGACCTCATCGATTGCTATTTCAAGATTGCCTGAAAGCATCTCCAAGCTGGTCTTGCTCCTTAGAACCCCTGCGAACTCACTCATTGATTCTTGCATCAGGCACGCCAGCTTCTCAAACCGCTCACTTTGAATATCGTTAGACGCAATCGAAGCATTTCCCAACTGGGCAATTGCGACTTCCCATATATCGTTGAGTCGCTGATAATTATTCGATGTCTTAGCCTGATGAGCATTTGGGGTACCCTCAATGAATTCAAGCGGAATGTGTGAGTTAGTTTCTAGCTGGTCTTGTCTATCATCGAGTGAACTCTCTGTTTGGGTTAGTTTATAGAGCGGTGCAATTGCACCTGACCTAGTTGGTCCGTTTTGTCCAGCGTAAATTGCTTCAATTACTCTTGCCCCAAAAACTAATCCTTCCAGTAGAGAATTTGAAGCAAGACGGTTGGCTCCATGGACACCGGTGCAGGCAACTTCACCACAGGCCCACAAACCACTCAGCCAGGTCGCTCCGTTCAAGTCAGTAAGTATTCCGCCAGCCAAATGATGAGCTGCCGGTGCAACAGGTATCCAATCTCGGTATGAATCGATTCCAAACTCATCAAGCACCGAGCTGATACTCGGAAATTTGGAAGCAAAACTCTCGACTTTTGTAACGTCTAGCCATAAGTGCTTGACATTTTGATCTGCCATAACTTGGGCCATCTTGCGACTTACAATGTCTCGTGACGAAAGTTCGTCAATAAATCGTTCACCGCGTGAATCCCTCAATTGACCGCCTTCACCTCGTATGGCCTCAGAAAGCAATGGTGTGGGAATTCTAGAACTAAATAGCGCAGTAGGATGAAACTGGACGAACTCGATATCAGCAATAGGTACACCAGCCCGAAGGGCGATCGCCAGACCATCTCCAGTTGCCTGAGCTGGATTTGTTGTTACAGCATAAAGTTGACCAATTCCACCCGTTGCCAATACAACGTTCTTTGAATTCAAACGTTCAAGTTTGCCTTGACTGTTTAGAACAGTAAGACCTGTGCAAGTATTGTCCTCAACAATCAAGTCAACTAGGAAAGCACCAACCTCAATTTGCAATTGAATTTTGGAGAGATTGCTACCTAATGCGCGCATTATCTCAGAGCCCGTTGCAGCACCGTCTGAATGAACTACTCGCGCTTTGGAATGTCCCCCTTCAAGAGACAGATGCAAGTTGCCATTTGAATCATAATCAAAGTTAGTTCCGATGTTGGTCAATTCTTCAATTAGTACAGGACCTTGAGTGACCATAGTCTCCACGGCTTGACGATCACAAAGTCCATCGCCAGCCCGTAATGTATCGGAGATATGCGCTTGAAATGAATCATTTGCGCTGATTACTGAAGCTATGCCCCCTTGAGCAAGAAATGTTGATCCATCGTATACAGATGCTTTAGTAAGTAAACAAATGCGCAGCGGTGATGTGCCTTGTTGACAAAGCAAACTATAACGAGACAGTAATCCGAGGGCCGCAACTCCACTTCCCACGATTACAATATCGTAATCTTGCGCCATCGGAAGTACCTCGCGGGACCTGGGACTTGATAGCATCAAGGAAATCGGAGACTTGGTGTGAAACTAGTTATCTAAATTATGAGAAAGAAGACTTGCAGTTGACGTGACTTTTCGCGCTAGCACTTCAGGAATAGCTCGGTTTTTCTCGTCAACATGGACGACTTTCGGTACAAAGTTATCAAGCTCCGAACTCTCGTAATCGGCATAAGTTATGACTATTACCTTGTCCCCTGGCTGAACTAAACGAGCTGCCGCACCATTGAGAGTTACTTCTCCGGGCCCTCCCAATATTGCGTAGGTCTCAAAACGTGCTCCATTATCAATATCTAATATTGTCACTTGCTCATACTCCAAAATATCTGCAAGTGCCATTAACTTGGGATCAAGACTAATGGAACCGACATAAGCCAAATTGGCATCGGTTACGGTTGCCCGGTGAATCTTTGACTTCATCATTCTTCTTCTCATTGTTGGCCTTTCTGGTTTTCCATCGGTACCGTGACTCCGATATTGTCAATTAGTCTTACATCCCCAAAATTTGCTGCTATAAGTAAACGAACCTCTCCTGCCAAAGTATCGAGCTGGAGAAAATTATCAGCACTAATCACCGATGCATAGTCTAATGTTGCCATCGGCTCATTTGAAAGGATCTCTTGCATCTTCGCCTCTATCACTTGCCGTGACCTTTCACCTTGCTCGATAAGTATTCTTCCTTGGGTCAATGCATGAAAAAGGATCCCAGCCGCATATCGCTCATCCAGCGAAAGTCTCTGATTTCTGCTTGAAAGTGCAAGTCCATCTTCTTCTCTCACTGTTGGGCAAGCAATAATTTCTATTGGCAAATGTAGATCGGCTACTAGACGCCTCACAAGTTGGAGCTGCTGAAAATCCTTCTCTCCAAAATACGCCTTACATCGCCCGACGATAGAGAATAATTTTGTAACAATAGTCGCAACACCTTCAAAATGGCCGGGCCTCGACTCCCCCTCAAATATCGAAGAGATATTTGGCACCACAACTTTAGATGCAGAATCTTTCGGATACATCTCTTGAACCGATGGAACGAAAATATAATCTGCACCAGCCTCAAAAGCAGTTTCAATATCAAAATCTATATCTCGCGGATATTTGTCGAAGTCATTTTGGCTGTTGAACTGAGTCGGATTGACAAAAATCGACACAACGACGTGATAGCACTCCGCACGTGCTCGACCAATCAGGCTAGTGTGTCCTTGGTGCAGTGCACCCATGGTTGGTATGAAGCCAATCGTTGCACCGCGCATTCGCGCTGCTTCTAGAACAGAGGATAGCTCCTCCGCGCCTTCTATTATTTCAGGAGCAATAACCCCTGCGTTAGACGTTGTCGTCAAGTCTCTCCTATCACGTTCCAGCCCCAAACTTTGGGTGCCGTTCGCTTAGTTACAGCATACCAACTTTATGCACCTTTTGGGCAAAAAGGCAGGATAAATTGGCTTTACTCACTAGTTCCGGTGCAATTTGCCGTAAAGGTTCCAATACAAAACGCCGTTCCCACATCCGGGGGTGGGGAATGGTGAGAACATCATTAGTTTGCTCGATTTCTCCATAAATTAAAATGTCAATATCAAGGATTCTCGCCTCCCATCTGATAGTGCGGGTCCTGCCAGCTTGTTTTTCTATTTCATGACAAACTTCGAGCAATTCTAGGGGTATAAGGGATGTAACTGTCGCTATCGCTATATTGAAATAATTTGGCTGGCCAGCCGGTCCTCCGATCGGTGAAGTTTCAAATACTTCCGAAACTTTCTTTACCTTGATCTTGTTAAACCACCATTGAGAATCGTTTTCAAATAACTCAATGGCGAATCGAAGATTTTGTCTTCTGTCGCCTAAATTCGAGCCCAGCGATAGATAACTGATGCTATTTTCCATAAGTGGACCGGCATATTTCAACTGCGATGTTACCAACTTGCGCCTCGATCGGTGCCTGTGGTTTACTAACCCTTACTCGCACAGTTTCAACCAACTCCAGCTCTAATAATTGTTCGGCAACTGACTCTGCAAGCCGCTCAATCAAGTTGTAAGAGTTGTTGGAAACAATTTCGGTTACGAGATCAATTACCTTGGAGTAATCGACCGTGTCATCAATTAGATCACTAGCGCATGGAACGGACAGATCGAGAGCGAGTTCAAGATCGACGATAAATCGTTGTGGGCTCAAACGCTCTTGTTCGAGTACTCCATGGATTCCGGAACACCCAATACCTTGGATGATAATTCGATCTTGATTGCCCAAAGTTTTGCCTTCAAGTCTTAGTCTTTACTCCAAATGGGCAAGTCGGGTTCGGGTTCAACAAGAGGTTCGGGTTCAACAAGAGACTCGGGTTCGACAAGAGGTTCGTCTTGGGATGGAATCTCCGATTCGGGTTCGGGTTCGACAAGAGGTTCGGGTTCAACAAGAGACTCGGGTTCGACAAGAGGTTCGGGTTCAATTTGATTTGGCTGCCACTGATAAATTACTGCCGGTACTTCTTCGGCCTGCACTTGAACTACCTCAGGTGGCCTGATTTCGTATGAAGGTGCATAATCTTGTACAACTGCGCTAACTCCAACTTGGGATTGAATTGTACCTTCATGCTCGCCGGTCTCTGCTTGGGCTCTTTGCATCTCGGCAAGCTCAGCTATGCGTTGAGCTTCAAACAGTTCAAACTCAGCTATGCGTTGAGCTTCAAACAGTTCAAACTCAGCTATGCGTTGAGCTTCAAGCAGTTGCAGCTCAGCTGCCAATCTGGCTTCATTCTCAGCTTCGATTTTCGCTTGTAATATCGCAGCCTCGGCAGCCTCCTCTGCAGCTTTGCGAGCCTGTTCTGCCTCGCGCTCGGCTTCAGCGATCGGATCAAACCTGGGCAATCCGTCAACAATGGCCACATACTGTCTGCCCACCGAGCCCAGTTGCTTCTGGCAGATCTTCTCAATAACCGTTACTGCAACCGGCGCGCTAGGCACCATCTCCGCCCATAGCAGGAATCCCCCAACAATCCCCATTACCTTATCTGAAAGTTCTTCTTCGTGGATCAAGAGGCGCTCCCCTCGTATCATCCATATCCGCAGATTTCGGTATAGGTCGTTAAAGCTGTGTGTAGCTTCGACTGGACCAATAATGGGAAAATGCGCCCAGGTAAGTCCATAATCCTCATAAGCATGCAAGTTGTGTGGAGACAAAAGCAAAGAAACCACCCTGGAGAACCCTTGCTCTCTTAGCCAGAGAATTTCTTCTTGTCGCCTTACGGGCCGATGATTGCGCGCGTAACCACCTGGACGTTCGCTTACCGCCAATTTGTCCTTGATTACCCAGGCGAAATAGCGGGGTGAAATTCCCGCAGCCCACTTGCCCTTCAATTTTCCACTTCTCCTTACACGCCTTGCTGGCAAACTCCCAATTGACTGGTCCCACAGCTGATTACCCATATCGGAATTTCCTGTTTCAATCATTGAACATAATCTTCTAGAACCTTTGGAGCACATATTAGCGCATAAATGAAAGCTCCCGCCGAAGCAACAATGGTATCCAACTGTAAAATCACCATTAGATCGCGCCGGGTGAACCCGAGACTAGCAGCCGTCTGAGAAGTCAAATCAACCTCGATGCCGCAACTGCTGGCCCAACTTGATGGACTCGCACAATTGAGACCTTGCTAGCTATTGCCCAACAAGCAACACCAAGCGAAGCATCGTCTCGATCCACTGGCCCTACCGTGCCAGTATCGCTCAAAGGTATCTCAAACGGGAAGTCAGCATTGAATGTACTATCCGTAAGACGAACATTCTGAAAGTATTGATAGCTTGGCCAAGAGGCAAGGTTCCCCAAGAAGCTTTTTCTACTTGCCCCAAGTAGAACCGGGGTTCCATCTTTCACTATCTCATCAATCTTGGCAATCAACTGCAAATTTTGATCTACCGTCTTGGCAAAACCAATCCCAGGGTCAACATAGATTTCATCTACTCCGCACTCACGACCTCTAATAACGCAGCTTTTCAAAAAGCTTCGCACTTGCCCAATCAAGTCTTGATACTCAGTCAATTGACTCATTGTCTTTGGATTTCCCCGCGAGTGCATTGCAATCCAACCTACTCCTTCTTTCCCTGCAATTGCTTCAAGCGATGCTGATACATCATTAATCAACGTTGCGCCATTAGAAACGGCCTCTAGTGCAACGTTTTGCTTGGTCGTATCAATAGAGATCCGAACCGTACCGGATAGCTCCTTTATCAAAGGAATAACCCTCGAAAGTTCTACGTCTTCAGGTACGGGCTCGGCACCGGGTCGAGTTGATTCACCCCCAATATCGATAATATCTGCCCCTTGATCTATCATTTCGGTTGCGTGACTTAGGGCTGAATCGAAGTTCAGATACCGTCCTCCATCAGAAAACGAATCAGGCGTGACATTCAAAATCCCCATAACTAGGCAACGAGACCCTAGAGCGTCTTCTTTATCGTAAATACCCGTTGACACTAAATGCTATCTTCCCTGGTCACCTTGGATAAATTGCATTGCTTCTGCCCTAGTTGCTATATCTGAGCGGAAAAGACCTCGCACAGCACTTGTAACTGTTATTGAACCAGGTTTTGTCACCCCGCGCATAGACATACACAAATGCTCTGCGTTTATCACAACAAGTACGCCCCTGGGTTCCAGAACACGATCGAGGGTATCTGCGACTTGCGACGTAAGGCGTTCTTGAACTTGAAGTCTCCGTGCATACGCCTCTACGACTCTTGCTAGCTTCGATATACCTGTAATTCGTCCATCCTTATTTGGGATATATGCGACATGAGCTTTCCCAACGAAAGGCATCAGGTGGTGCTCACAGATCGAAGCAAAAGGTATATCTTTAACCATCACCATTTCATCATGGTTTTCTTCAAAAGTGACGACCAAAAGGTCTTCTGGGGCCGTTCTCATCCCTTGCATCAACTCTTGGTACATTCGTGCAACTCGCTCAGGAGTTGACCTAAGCCCTTCGCGCTTTGGATCTTCCCCGATTGCACATAACAGCTCGTGGATTGCACTTGAAATTCGTTCCAAATCACACTCTGATTCAGACACTATTTGAATTCCCCAAGATTACGATAACTGCCACAGTAGATCCCTCTAAAACCAATCAACAATTTGGTGAGTATGTACATATCATTGGTAAGTTCCTGTATTTTTGCTCTACGTCCAGACCGTATCCGACTACGAAATCCGGTGGAATTGAGAAACCAGTATACTTGATATCCAATTTGGTCTTTTGTAACCCCTCTTTGACCAAAAGAGCACATACATCAATCGAAATAGGATTGCGAGCATAGAGGCTCTTCTGGAGGAACGACAAGGTTAGCCCGCTGTCGATAATATCTTCGACTATTATTACCTCTCTATCAGAAATATCAATTTCTAGATCTTTTACAAGTCTAACGACCCCCGATGTTTTAGTAGCGCTTCCATAAGAAGCCACTGCCATAAAATCAATTTCAACGGCTAGATCAATAGCTCTAGCTAAGTCTGCCAGGAACGGATATGCTCCTTTGAGAATCGCAATTAGCAATGGATTGCGATTTTGGAAGTCTCTTGTAATTTGACATCCAAGTTCTCGAACTCGATCTTGCAACTCCTTCTCCGATATTAATATCGCAGATAAATGTTGATCGTCGATCCCGAACGCCCTAACTCCCACTAAGCAGTTCTTTTCTTTTCCACTCGAAGCTTGCCTCCGGATCGTCTTACTAAAGCTCCATTCTTCAAATTGCATCCTATCGACTTCAATAAGGCAACTTGGCGAACCCTCTCTATAGAGCTGAAATCTTCCACGTAGCCGGATCCGCTAACCGAAGCAATCCATTTGCGTAAGGCTCGTCGGGCAAGGGGCGCTGGGGCGCTGGCAATCTCTCTTGCATCTTGAGGATCTATAGACCCAGCTAACTCCTCTAGAAAAGCTGCATCGTCGGAAAAAAGGACCGATTGCCTAAACATCACTTCAACTACGTCACGCTTCGATATTTCATTCATTAAAGGTATCAACTCGTGGCGTACTCTGTTTCTGACGAACCTAGGGTCTTCATTCATCGAATCCATAATTGGTGATATTTTGAGGTCCCTACATAGTTTATGTGTCTCAAATCGTCGAAGCCCAATAATCGGATGGATTCGCCGGCTTGTTTCGTCTTGTGACGATTGATACTTATTCATAGCAACCAATCCATCAAGGCCGGACCCGCGCATAAGATTGATGATCATAGTCTCAACTTGATCGTCTTGCGTATGGCCGGTTGCAGTACCGGGAGGAAGTACGCGGTTTCGTGCTTCACGAAGCCGAGCTTCTAAGTTTGGACCCGGTGGTACTTCTACTGATTTATACTCAAACCTTGCTCCAAAGCGTTCACATAGTGCAGCTACCACCCCAGCATCGCTTTTTGAAGTAGGTCTTTGATTGTGGTTTACATAAATCACATGAGGTTCACAAGCACAGGCACACGCTAGAGCTAATAGAGCCGATGAATCTGGACCACCCGATACCGCCAAAGTAATTGGCCCACCGAGATCAGGAAAATTACACTTGGAAATAAGTGCGGCGGTCGTCTCCTCTAATACTCCCAAATCCAACTGCGCGATTGCGTCGCTAGCCAATCTTAGCCAACTCGCTCGATCCATAGTTTAGGGTTTGCAATCTCCTCTGCAACTGGCAAAAACTCTGGCGCCTCCCAAACCCTATCAAAAAGCTGGCGTCCTCCGGCCTCATGAACTTCTCGGACGAACTCTTCACCTTGAGAGTACTGGCGCATCTTCGCATCCATACCGATCAACGTCATGAAAAGTTTAGAAACTCCTGAGGCCTTCTTGCGTCGCATAGTAAGGATCTTAGAAAAATGCGAAGCGAGAGGTACAAGTTCACCAGCGGCCCCGTCCATAACGCTATCACCATGACCTTCCAAGAGACTCATAAGACCTTGCACTTTAGAAAAACTAGCTCGTTGGGACTCGTCCATAAACATTCCAAATAATCCAATTTCTGATATTACTTGGTTGGTCTCGGCCTTAGGATTTCTAAGTATTTTTTGGATAACGTCCCACATTTGCCCGGGTTCGGGAAGTGAAGCATCTACGATTTCATCTACTAATGAAAAGAAATAGTCTTGCATCCATGGAACACCGAGAAACTGGGCACGATGCGTCAACTCATGGAGCGCTATCCAGAGACGAAACTGACGAGGTGGAAACCCGTAACGCCGCTCAATCTGAAGGATGTTAGGACCGACGTACATAACCTCGCCATAACCTGATCCGCTTCCACTTCGCTCACGCATCCCAGCAAGAATTGCATCGTATTGACCTAGAACCTTCCCGGACATCCATCCCAACAGAGCACCGACTTCTGTCCCAGAAACTGCTCGTCCCACTACCCCAAAAACATCTGCAAATGTTCCCCCAAATATAGACTTTCTCTCGGGAAGCTTGTCAAGCAAGGGGCTGAGAAGATGTTCAAAAGACTTAGCATTGGCCTCGATCCACCCCCCTCTGTCCACTACGGTTGCCCGAGCCGGATTACCTTGTACCTTTAGACCAGTGAATTTCGCAACTTGGCTTTCCGCAATTGGGGTTAGTTCATCGAAATCTCGTCTCAAATTTGTCCATTCGATAGCCGACAGCGCATCTCGCGACGATATCTTCGTCGCAACTTTCTGGGCTATATTCCAAGAAATAACTTGCTTGTTATCTATTACTGGGTCGGTAGGAACTTCTTCAAGATCCTCTTGAGATATCACTTGTCTTGGTCTGAAGTTAGAGAGTTAGTCATCTCAACTTCGATAGCTTGAAAAACTTTATCTTTTAGACCCTCCGGTACTCGATCCTTACACTTCATGGAGATTATTCTTCTTAGTTCATCCTCAAAATCAAAAGCTTCTAAACACGGTTGACACTTATCAAGATGAGCCTTTATTACTTCTCTCTTATCATCGGTAAGTTCGCCATCCAAATAGAAATATAAAGTTTCAATCGACTCTTGACACTCTTTATGGGCACTTGACGACCCACAACCATGCTCGAACTGACCTCCATATTCGAATTGACCGCCGGCTTGCTGGCTTTCCATATTCATCTTTGGATTTAAATTAGCTTCTGACATCACGCATCTCCAACGCTAACAAGGCCGCGATCCATTCCATACTGAACTAACGCTTTTTGAAGCAGTTTTCTTCCCCGATGTATACGACTCATCACTGTCCCAACTGGTACCTCGGTTATCTCTGCAATTTCCTTATAAGCAAAACCTTCGACATCAGATAGAATAACCGCAATTCGAAAGCTTTCTGGCAATGATTCGATAGCTAGTTTTATATCGTCATCAGTAAATAATTCCATGGCTTGGTCTTCAGCGCTACGACCCATTCCCGGGTCGATAGCAGAGAGTCGACGATATAGATATAAATCTTCGACCTCAGGTACTCCCGTTTCTTCAGGCTTTCTCTGATTAGCCCTATAAATATTTATATAGGTATTTGTCAGAATTCGATAGAGCCAAGCCTTCAAATTTGTTCCCTCTTGAAAACCCCCAAAACCTCGAAAGGCTTTCAAATAAGTCTCTTGAACTAGATCTTCTGCATCCGAGGGGTTCCTTGTCATTCGCAGAGCGGCGCTATAGAGCGCGGGCATGAATTCCATTGTCATTTCCACAAACCGTGCCTGATCAGCCATCAAACGCCCTTATAAATATAGTCAACACAGGATATAGTGCCAAAAGAGGTTACACCTCGACTTTAGCCAAAACTATTGCCTCATGTCACCTTGCGCTCTATCTTAGCACCCCAAAGTCTCATTGGCCTATACTCTTTCAAGTTGTACTCATTGAAATTACACTTATTGATATTACACTTATTGATATTACACTGGGCGAGTGGCGGAATTGGCAGACGCGCAGGATTCAGGTTCCTGTGTCCTTAGAGGACGTGGGGGTTCAAGTCCCCCTTCGCCCACCATTGTGATGTTACCGGACATCGTGCCAAGCTTGATCTGTGAGGACTTGCCTGATTTGCGGATTCAGCCCTAATCAGATCGATTTCTTCTTGCGGCAATACTGTCCGTGGCTCGCCAATTAGTAGCTCAGCGCAAATGCGATGTCTGAAAGGATAAGTAACAAGAGATTCTGCTCAATAGGCGAAGGCACAAAGTTGAAATGTTCATAAAACTCGCGGGCTTGTTGATCGATCGCGTGGACGATGGCCACCCTCACTCCAACAAGATTTGCAACGTCCAGAGCCTTGAAAAGAAAGTGTTTTAATAAACCTCCTCCCAAGCCTCGGCCCTGATGATCAATATCAACTGCTAGGCGCGACAACATTATGGCAGGGATTGGTTCAGGTTGGCTTCTACGTGCTCTTGAGGTTGCTTGTGTGTGGAGAATCGAAGCAGTTGCCGATGCATAGTACGCGATAACCCGCTCTTGATCGTCAAGAACTACCCAAGTTCGGGTTCCGCCAGTCATGTGATTCGATAAGGCCCGCTGAGTCAGCCAATGAGTGAGCGACTCGTGTTGGCAGGAAAAATAACTTAGATCATGTTCTTTGGTGAGGAGGACTGGCGCGCTATATTTCTTAGCGCTAGCCACAATGATGAGTAGACCTCTCCGCCCTTAGGCCAGGGTATCGCGCACGCCCCTTGTTCAAAGTTCGCTTTCCTCAAAGACCGAGGGGTGTATTAAGCAATTTCTCCAGTCTAGGTCGCTGTGTCACAGGACGGTCCAACATGGTCTGAAGTTCAACCCAGACTGCATCATCAACTACAAATACACGTCGATCCGCAAGATCCGCCTCAGCCGCGTCAACGATATGGCGAACAACATACTCTTTGACCTCCTCCCAACGACTAAAGTCGTGGGATTCCCTCGGTGGCGACAACTTACGCTGCCTCCACTTCAGAAGTTCTCGCTGCCACTTTAGGTGGACTTAGACGAGCAACATCGGTTGTTTCTCCGATGCCATGCCCCAGGCCCTGGGGTATGCGCGGAGCCAAAG